>CASBPX010000137.1 GCA_949127735.1 Candidatus Obscuribacterales bacterium
AAGGCATTACCTACGAAATTACCAATAGTCGTGACTCAAAAATACGCGATAAGTTCACCAGAGCCGATTTTGCCTTAGCTGTTGGTGGTGATGGAACATTCTTAATGGCATCGCACTACGTAAGCGATGAAACTCCCATAATAGGAGTTAACTCTGCACCGCTTACAAGTTTTGGTCACTTCTGCATCTGTGACAGCGGATCATTTGCGGTACTAATCGACAAAATCGAGCAGGGGCATGTCAGGGCAATCAAGCTGATGCGCTTGCAAGTCAGTATTGATGGCTGGGTAGTGCCCGAGCTCGCCCTCAACGAGTTCTTGATTGCTCACCGGGAACCTGCTGCGAGCAGTCGTTATAGCATTAAGGTGAACACACGTTCAGAGAAGCACGTCTGCTCGGGCCTGCTTGTAGCTACACCAGCTGGATCGACTGGTTTTCTTCGCTCAGAAGGTGGAACAGTACTTGCTATTGATGAGGAGAACTATGTTTTTTTTAGAGCGCGCACCGTTTTTGCGCCTTGGCGAAAAGCACCAACTCAGAACTGGCTCACTGGCTCGCGGCGAACATATTGAAATAGTTTCGGAGATGGATGAAGGCATGGTCTTCGTCGATAACAATCACATCAAATATGCTTTTCGACGCGGGGCCAAACTCGTTGTCGAAGCATCGCAGAATGACCTTTGCGCTTATGTAGACCCGCAATGTCACAGTCAGTATATGACTACAGGTTCGATGGCGACGTGATAGAACAGCATATGGCAAGACCTCCTCCAAAAGCCGTCCAATTTTTCTGATTGATCCATAGCAAAAATAAACAAAGCAAAAAATGCAGAACTACTCCCTTCAACAGCTCGACGCCGCCCGCTGTGCACTAATCGAAATTTTACGCCAAGATACATGCCTTAATTTTGCGGTAATCGAAAATTGCCCTTCCTTTACTGGGCTTGTGGTGCGAGTAATGGCTTCGCAAAAAAGCTTGGTTCCTGAGCAGTGTAATGGTGTACCGATCGTCACCTACTCGCAAGAGAAAATTATTGACCTTACACGCCATTGATAAGTTCCGGTTTGGTTCACATTCAAAAAAATCAAAACACGCACATAAAAACCAATAAAGATCATATGTCAGACAACATAAAACTGGGCGCAGTAAATGATGATTCACATGCATTGGGTAAACAATACCTAGATGCTGCAAACTTGGAGCTGCAAAAAGGAAACATCGACAAAGTTTTGGCCCATCTTGCCACAGCTCAAGAACTGCTGCATCCAGGTAGCCACCGCCGACCAGAAATTCGCGAAATAATTGAGGCGTTGACTATACATCCAGAAAAAATTGAAGCGTCCATTTCTTCTCATGAACCAATTTACTCAATTGATCAGGCGATAGCCGCTCTTGAGCAAACTATGAATCAGTACTGCCCTGGTGTCAGCAACGTGCTACGGAAAGTTCACGAAGATGGAAATTTTTGGGAGATAGATGCCTTTTTCGTCGGCACTAAAGACATGCATTTTGTCACTATCAGTCACGCTCGACCTGACGCTGTTTACCCACTCCTTTATACAATTACAGATTACTACCAGCGGGAAGTGTGGTTGCGCAGTAGTTTTGACGGCTGTGTTCGCAAGGTTCTGCATCTACTAACTTTTTAGTGACTAGTCGAGACAAACTTCTAGCAGCCAGACTGCAGTTCAGGCACCGCAAGTAGTGGCCTCATCTGAGTTCTAAAACTGAGGCTATGACTCCAATGTCATAGTCTCAGTTTTTTTCAAATTCAAAAGTAGACTGGTCAACTACTAATACTCTGGCAGCTATCTATTTAATCCACACAGTCAATGAACACTAGTTTTACCAATCAATCACACTTCAGGTTGACACAAAAGTTTTCTACTAAACGCACTATGCATTCGTGCTTGGGCGACATTGCATAGATCGCTCAATTGAATAGAATCGTAAGGAGCGCTAGCCAAGCCGAAGTGAAACAAGGGTCTCAGGTACTCAAGCTGGGGCGCAAGCTTGGGCAAAGTTTCTCTAATGCGCCTTACAAATGTGACTGCTCGCTCAGAAGTAACATTTGGCAGTAATATGGCAAATCCGCGGTCACCAAAATGGCCCAAAATATCTACTTCACGCTTGTTTCGGTCTAAAACTTCGAGCATTGCACGAAGAGCTGGCAAAGGAATCAGGTCATCAGCATTTTCGCCAAGACTTATGGTAAAGACAGCCAATGTAAATTGCGAATTCAAGTCGCGGGCTCTGGCAAATTCTTGCCCGAGCATATAGAGAAATAATCGATTGTCGCAAATTTCGGTATCACGATTTAACAGTGGTTGCACGGCGGTGCTAATAAACGATGAATCATAGTGAACCGAATCATTATTCAAACCAACTCTATAAAAATTACTTTTATCATGACATATGGGAGACTTGCGAACGGAATCGATTCGATCTAATGGCAATTGTAAAACTTTCCCACTTGGAGAAAGCAGCAACCCGATTTGCAACATCCTGGCTGCGATCATCACCCATTCGCTTCTCGTAAGACTGCAGCGTTCCGCCACTTCCGACAAGCTTAGCGTCCCATATACGTTGCCGTAAAACTCAATCGATTTTGCTGACAAATGAAAATTCGACAATAGCGAGATGCTCGGCAAATCGCTTACGGCATGCCTCTTCGCCCTTGTAAGAATAGAATCACCGTCGATACCATGTTTTTCTAAAAAGCGTAGGCTTTCGACGTAGAGCTTACCTCTCTCCACAATAGTGCGTGTCTCTTCTTGAACATTCACACCTTGGGGCTGTTTACCTTCGAAAAAACTCAACTTACCTACGGTCCAACTGAATAGATCAATGAGCGCTTCATCACCACGGTAGATAGGTGATGAAGCGAACAAAGGCTTGCCCAAGCCAATTTCTATAACAACAGTGAATGAGCCGGAGGCAACCTCAAGGTGCCCTGTAGCCTCATTCTGTGCAAGAATTTCAAGTAAGTATGCCATGGGCTTGTCACTTAAGTTGCCCTCCAATAGCTGAACCAAAAGCGGAACACCAAAGCGTGCCGTGTTTTTCCTCGCACCAGAAATGTGCAAGCCGTGTGATGGAAAATTATTACTCGAATGTAGGCTCTCACTACTCATATAAACCTGCCACCACGCTTGGTTGCTCTAAAGAATTTGCGACACATTCGATTCTACAAAATGTTTTGTGACAAAAGCATATCAAGCTTGCTTAAATCACAAAACATACGCCAGTACCGCAGGTGAAACTGAAAGAACAAAGCAAATAAGCCAAATCAGTAAAGCTCTATCAATAAGCAATAGCGCCTCTCTAATGCCATGGGCCGTCGGCGCAGGTCCATCACCCAACACCGGTCGATCCTTGGTCACGCCACCGTATTGAGCGCTGCCACCCAATGAAACCGCTAAAGCACCTGCTCCACTAGCCATCACCGGGCCAGCGTTAGGGCTATACCACCTGTTTCCCTGCTTACGCCAGCAAATAATTGCCCGGGTGAAATCTCCAGCCAGAGCATATGAAATCGCTGTCAGCCGGGCAGGAACATAGTTCAAAAAATCATCAAATTTGGCTGCCGCCCAACCAAAGTAGATATAGCGAGCATTGCGGTAGCCCCACATAGCATCTAATGTATTGACCAATCTGTGCAAAATTGCACCTGGGGCGCCCAGAAGAGCAAACCAGAAAAGGCTGGCAAAAATGCCGTCACTGCCATTTTCAAGCACAGATTCGATGGCAGCTTTACAAACCTGCGATTCAGTTAGATCGCTTACGTCGCGACTGACAATTCTTCCGACGTAATTTCTGGCTTGGGCAAGATCATTTATTTGCACCGCCTGGAAAACTTGCTCAGCATGCTGTCTTAAACTGCGTCTGCCGATGGTAAAGTACAAAACAAAAGAATCGAAAGCAAAATGTAAAATTGCGTTATGACCAAGAACAAAATCAATCAGTGCGACCAGTGCCACCACCGGTAGGACTGCTAGAATCAAAGCCGCTGTACCCCTGAGTTTTAATGAACCGGCGCTTGACTGATTGTGTAGCAGATCTTCAAAAGCTTGCGACAGGCTTCCAAAACCCACCAGCGGATGGAAACGAGAACATTCTCCTACCAGAGAATCAAGTAGCAATGCCGTAACAATCTCACCAAATAGAACAACACCGTTTTCGATAGACACCTCTCTGTAGTGAAGACCACCATGTTAAAGAACGCGCTCATGATTCAAGGAACCACTTCAAACGCGGGAAAAAGCATTCTAACAGCCGGTCTTTGTCGCTTGCTGAAAAATCGTGCAGTGAATGTAGCACCATTTAAACCACAAAACATGGCTCTCAATAGTTTTGTCACCATCGGCGGCGGCGAGATTGGACGGGCGCAAGTGCTACAAGCCTTTGCCTGCGGTAAAGAACCTCACACTGATATGAATCCAGTCTTGCTAAAGCCCACAACCGACACCGGCTCCCAAATAATTTTAAACGGTCAGGTTATAGCTCAAATGGGCGCACGTCAGTATCATCAATTTAAATCCAAATTACTCAATCCGGTCTGTGAGGCATTCGCAAGGCTTGCAGCACAACATCAATTTATTATGATCGAGGGAGCAGGCAGCCCGGCTGAAATAAATTTGCGCGAAAACGACATTGCCAATATGGGATTTGCAGAGGCTATCGATTGCCCTGTTCTGCTGGTGGCTGACATCGAAAGAGGAGGAGTATTCGCCCATCTGTACGGAACATTCGCCTTATTGTCACAATCAGAACAGGAAAGAATACGCGGCTTTATCATCAATCGATTTCGCGGTGATGTCTCTCTATTGAAGTCAGGAATTGACTGGCTGCATGAAAAGACCGGTAAGCCTACATTAGGTGTTGTACCTTTTTTACACAATCTTCGCTTAGATGCGGAAGATAGTTTATCGCGGAATAGCTCGACTAAAAGTACAGTAGAGGGCTCTAAAAAATTTCGCATATCGGTGCTGGTCACGCCCAAAATGTCTAATGACTCCGACATCGAACCGCTCTTAGCCAATCCAGATATTGCCGTCGAATTTGTGGGCGACGGAAAACCTGTTGGTGCTTGTGATCTCATAATTTTGTGCGGTAGTAAATCAGTGCGCTCTGACCTGGCATACATTAGAAGCCAGGGTTGGATTGACGAAATTCATAGACATCTGCGGTATGGTGGCAAACTAATCGGCATTTGCGGCGGCTTTCAGATGCTTGGAAAAACTATTGGCGATCGTTCAGGTGTTGAATCAGTAGCCGGATGCTCGGATGGCTTAGGTTTCCTAGACTTGCATACTGAAATCAAATCATCAAAAATCTTGAAAAGAGTTTCAGGCAAGTTGTGCCTTGAAGATGCTCTGATTGAAGGGTACGAAATTCATATGGGTCAATCTCAGGGCAGCGCTCTCGAAAATCCGGCAGTGGTCACCGAATATGGCAGAGATGGAGCAATGTCTAATGATAATCAAATTATGGGTACTTACATACACGGTATTTTTGATCGTAAAGAAACACTACAGGCGGTATTAAGATGGTGCGGATTTAACAAGCACCAAGCTTTTGATTTTCAACTCTTTCGTGAAAGTCAGATTGAAAGGCTTGCCGACTGCTTGAGCGACAATCTTGAGCTAAACCTCATTTTCCCAGATCAGGGGGCGTTAGCTAGCGCTACTTGCTCAAGTAATTTCTAATAAGATTTTTGCCTGGTATCTCACGTTGAGAATCTTCACTAGATATGCGACCTTGAGCGAGTGATCAAGTTGTAAGTGATTGTCGCAAACGGGCAAGCAAATGAGTGGGCTAGCAATAGAAGTAACAACTGAGCAACAGGCCGCTAACAGGTTGCCACACATTCTATTTTTATGTCACGCAGATACAGATCTAAACTGCATTATTAACGCATCAGTCCACTCCGGCAGCAAGTTCCCCAGAATTTCGGGCACGAATTTATCTAGACTGGCACAGAAGCAAAACTTAGAAGACTTTGTTCAGAACAAACTGTGTGACATCGACATACTGGTAATTCGAATTCTTGGCAAACCAGGCAACGTCGAGAACCTCAGCGCAATTGTTGCCCAAGCAAAAAAAATAGGCGTTCAAATTATTTGCCTGAGCGGTACTGGTGAAATACAACCAGAGCTGGCACTTCTATCTACAACCGAGCCTGCTTTACTGCTAGAAGCATCAGCATACTTTATGGCAGGTGGCTCGGCCAATATGGCCAATTTAGTCAAATATTTGTGCAATAAACTTCTTATGACCGCATATGAATTTGCACCACCAGCACCACTTGCTCAACATGGCATTTACCATCCTCTTTATGACGATAGTTTCGACGTTGAAGAATTTCTCAAGAAAAACATCAACAAGACAACAATTGGCGTAGTTTTCTATCGCGCGCACTATTTAGCAAACAACCTTTCATTCATTGACGCCCTGGTAGATACCTTCGCCGCCAGTGATATCGCAGTATTACCAGTATTCACATCATCGCTCAAAGATATGAACAAGGGCGAACAACTACCGCTAGCTTTTAAAAACTTTTATTTAAATGGTCAAGTCGCGGTCGACTGCATCATAAGCCTTACTTCGTTTGCATTGGCCTCGGTTAATCCAGATGGACCGACCATGAGCGGATGGTCAGTAAAACTATTGCAAGAACTGAATATTCCTGTAGTGCAAGCCGTAATCAGTTCTATGTCCGAAAAAGCCTGGCTTGAATCGACTCGAGGCCTGAGCAACATTGATACGGCCATCAGTGTTGTCATGCCTGAATTTGACGGCAGAATCTGTTCAGTACCTATTGCATTTAAACGCGAAGAAGATTTTGATGGTTTCTCCCTCAATATCTGCGATGGCAATTTGGAGAGAATTGAGGCGCTGGCCTCTTATGTTGCCAAACTTGCCAAACTAAAGTCTTTAGCTAACCATGAAAAAAGAATTGCATTCGTATTGAGCAATTCCTCAAGTAAAGCTTCTCAAGTCGGCGGAGCAGTTGGTTTAGATTCAGCAGCCTCACTATTGAATTTTCTGCAAGAACTGAAAGCGCTCGGCTACAAAGTAGGCGACCTACCTGAGAGCAGCGATCAGTTAATGCACAATCTAATTGACTGTGGCACTTACGATCAGACTCAATTAACCCAAGAGCAATGCGAAAAAGCTCTGGCGAGAATTAGGCCAGATGCCTATCAAACCTGGTTTGACCAAATACCGCTGACGCAACAACAAGAAATTGTTTCGCAATGGGGTGAGGCCCCAGGTACGGCCTATCTTGACGATGGGGAACTGATCATCACCGGCCTGCGTTTTGAAAACGTTGTCATTCTTATTCAACCACCGCGCGGCTATGGCATGGACCCCCAAGCCATCTACCACCAGAGTGATCTGGTTCCAACCCATCACTATATCGCTGTTTATCGCTACATCCAGGAGCTTTTCTCAGCCCATGCCATAGTACATATGGGCAAGCACGGCACTTTAGAGTGGCTTCCCGGTAAAAGTGTCGGACTGTCAAATCAATGTTTTCCTGACATAACTCTTGCAGATATGCCACTGTTCTACCCTTTCATCATCAATGACCCGGGAGAAGGTTGCCAGGCCAAGCGTAGAAGCCACGCGGTCATAATTGACCATCTCACACCGCCCATGACCACAGCTGACACCTACGGCCCCCTGGCGAAGCTTTCGCAACTTGTTGACGAATACTATCAATTAGAAATTGTGGATCCCTGCAAATTGCCACTTCTCCGCGATCAAATCGTGGCACTAATTGACGAAGTCAATTTTAAACACGATCTGGCGGCCTTTTTGGAAAGTGAAATAGCCGAACATCATCAAGAACAAGGTCATACGGGGTCAGATCTACCCAATTTGGCTCAAACACTAGACACCATGAATGGTGCCGAGTTTTCACATTTAGTTCAAGAAATCGATGGGTATTTGTGTGAGCTTGGCAGTGCGCAGATACGCAGCGGCCTGCACATTCTTGGCTCTAAACCCGAGGGTCAAGATTTGATTGACCTTGTCATATCAATCGTTCGCATTGATAGCCCTGGTGTTGTCGGTCTACAAAAAAGCCTGGCCGCACTATTTGGTTTAAAAATCGCTGATTTGCTCAAACATCCAGGCACTAAATTATCGCTATTATTATTGAATGACGATTTTCTGCCGCGCTTTCCAACAAAGCTAGTCACAGCGGGTGACCTTCTAGAGCTAATTGAAGAACTTTCACAATGGCTGATTCAGACCCTTTGGAATTGCCAGTTTAGATTAGAAAACGTAGAAGACATAGTGTCTGACCTGGCCAGTTTATTGCTGACAAATTTCGCCCTGGTAGTAGAAGCGCAAGAGCTTGAAAATGTTTCGCAGGTTTTGAGTTTTATCTGCCGCAAACTAATTCCTGATCTTGAAGCCACTGAAATGGAATTTACAAATTTGGCCGGCGCATTAGCCGGTCAATATGTTCCGGCGGGTCCAAGCGGGGCTCCAACTCGAGGCATGGCCAATATTTTGCCCACCGGCAGAAATTTCTATGCCATAGATCCATCTACCCTGCCCTCACAATCAGCTTATCTTGTCGGTCAATCACTGGCAAATGATGTGCTAAAGCATTACAAAAACGAGACCGGAGCGTATCCTGAGAGCGTCAGCATCAGTGTCTGGGGCACCAGCGCCATGAGAACTCATGGAGACGATGTGGGAGAAATCCTTCACCTTCTCGGGGTCAAACCAGTTTGGCAAGAAGAAAATCGGCGCGTTAGCGATCTGGAAATAATTAGCCTTGAGTCTCTCGGTAGGCCAAGAATAGACGTCACTGTGCGAATTAGCGGTTTCTTTAGAGACGCTTTTCCAAACTTAATTGAACTAATCGACAAAGCTGTGCTGCTCGTTGCCTCTCTGGACGAACCGCTGGAAAAAAACTTTGTGCGCAAACACTATATGCAATCTTTGCAAACAAAACTTGACTCAGGTTATAGCCTCGAAGAAGCGCAAAGACAGAGCAGTTTAAGGGTTTTCGGGTCAAAACCAGGAAGCTACGGTGCCGGCATTCTGGCACTAATTCAGGAAGGCAACTGGACCAATATCGACGACTTCGCCAAAACTTTTATCAACTGGGGTGGCTATGCATATGGCCAATCTGTGAACGGCATTGACGCTAGAGACGAATTTTCAGACCAGCTTTTGAAAGTTGAGATTGCCATACACAATCAGGACAATCGCGAGCACGACATTTTCGACAGTGACGATTATTTTCAATTTCACGGCGGATTGCTTGCCACTATAAAAAGCCTGAGTGGTCGAGAAGCGAAAGGGTACTTTGGTGATGCCAGTAATCCGGAAAATGTCAAAGTCAGATCTCTAAAGGCTGAAGCACTGCGAGTATTTCGCTCAAGAGTAATCAATCCGAAGTGGCTTGAAAGTATAAGACAGCACGGCTACAAAGGTGCTCTCGAAATGTCAGCCACCGTAGATTATCTTTTTGGCTTTGATGCCACTGCCGGTATCATGGAAAAATGGATGTATGAAGATTTGGCAGCAACTTATGCCATCAACAACGAAAACAATTCATTTATTAAGCAGAGCAATCCCTGGGCCCTAAAAGCAATCACAGAGCGACTGCTGGAAGCCGCTCAGCGAGGGCTCTGGCAAGATCCGGAACGCGAGACTATTGAGAGTCTCGAAAAGATACTGCTCGACACAGATGATTGTTTAGAAGGACGTCAATCAAATCTGGAGGCTTTGCAAAATGCTCAGTAAAGCCCGGTCTGCCAACTTAAATGCTTACTCTTACACTTATCCACTGCCTGCAATTGTTGGTCAAGAAGACCTTATACAGGCACTTATTCTCATTGCTGTCGAACCTTCCATGGGCGGTCTACTAATATCGGGAGAAAAGGGCTGTGCCAAAAGCACTGCCAGCCGCGCTCTAGCAAACCTGCTTCCCGAAAAAGCGGTAAACACAGACTGTAAACATGCGTGCGATGGCCATGAGCCCATCGCCGGCTGTCTGGCTGACCACAGTCAACCATTAACCAACCGTCGAGCGCCATTCATCAATCTACCAATTGGAACCTCTGAAGACAGATTAACGGGATCAATTGACCTGGATTCAATTTTAAGGACCGGCTCGAAAGCCTTGCAGCCCGGACTGCTGGCCGCCGCCGATGGTGGCATTCTTTACATTGATGAAGTCAATCTCCTGGCAGATCATTTAACAGACCTGCTTCTTGATTGCGCTTCAATGGGACGAGTATTTTTAGAAAAAGACGGCTTTAGTCTCAGTTACAAAAGTCAGTTTTCGCTCGTTGGCACCATGAATGATGAAGAAGGTCAGCTGCGACCGCAAATATTAGATAGATTCGGCCTGTCCATTCGCGTTAAAGCTCCGGGCTCAGCCGAAGAACGAGCCGAAGTGATCGATAGAAGATTAAACTTCGAGGCCGCGCCTGAAAAATTTGCCGCCAAATACGAAGCAGATGAGCAGCATTTGCGCGCGAAAATTATAGAGGCCAAAGCCAACCTTGCGAGCGTACCGATTACCAGGGAATGTCGTATTTTCATTGCACAGCTTTGCCTCGAGTCAAAGATACAAAGTCTTCGCACAGACATAGTTACCGCAAAAGCAGCACGCGCTCTAGCCGTACTAGACTCGCGCTCAGTGATCACAAGCGATGACATTTTAAAAGCCTGTACCTTTACCTTACCGCACAGACAAAAAAACAAAGAAGGCACTAATGCAAATAACAAATCTGCCGAAAGAGACAAGTCAAAAATAAGCTTCTCAGCACCAGACCAAAGCTCAAAAGAGCAAAATGCACGGGATCAAACTACACAAGATCAAACTAAACAATCAGAGACTCACTGTGGAAATACAGCTCCTGATTACTCCCCAGATTTATCGAAAAAAGGCGACACTAAAGAAGGTGAACAAAAAGATTCTCAGCAGCAAAGATCTACAGTTTATTCACCTCAAACAGAGCCAGATTGTACGAGCAAAATAGCTCTACTGAGCAAAGATGGTGGGCTAGTCGGCAAGCGATCAAGTTCGACAAGCAGCGAAAAGGGCACTGTTATTGGTAGTTTCAAAAGCGAGACACCGACAAGCTTAGCGGTGCTGCCTAGTATTTTGCAGGCGGCGCAAAGAGCACCAGGCACTAAGATTGCTTTGACCAAAGAAGATCTCCATCAGCAGAAGTTTTGTCGCACGACGCAGAGCCTGATCATTTTGGCAGTTGACTGCTCTGGCTCACTAGGGGCAAAAGAACGCGCTCTGGCAGTCAAAGAAGCGGCCCTGGCGCTGTTAAATGATGCTTATCGCAAACGCGATATGGTCTCTATTGTCACCTTCAATAATGACAGCGCTAATGTTGTGGTCGAGCCGACACGCTCGTCTGCTGATATTAAAGATAAGCTGCAAAATGTAAGCAGTGGCGGTAAAACTCCTCTGGCAGACGGGCTAAGTGTCAGCCTCAAGCTAGCTTTGAATGCCAGGCGACTGCACAAAATTGTTCCTCTGGTTGTGCTCATAAGTGATGGTAAAGCTAACGTGGCCACCAGGGATGGCGGCGACCCCTGGGCCGAGAGCTTGAGTATCGCCGAACAATTCAACCAATTAGCGATTCCCTGCTTGATGATCGACACCGAGGAAGGCTCGTACTTAATGGAGCGAATGAAAGTATTGAGCACTGCGGCTAATGGCGAGTATTTAAAACTTAGACAAGTAACGGGCGAAAATTTGACAATAAAAATAAAAGAGCGATTGCTCACTGGAAAAAACTAAAATGAACAAGGGTAAGGTTTATCTGATCGGCGTTGGTCCTGGAGACCCTGAGCTTCTGACACTCAAGGCTGTCCGTATACTGGCGAAAGTCGACATCGTTTTGATTGACAGTCTTGTAGAACACAGCATTCGACATTTTTTGCGGCCGCAGGCTCAAGTCATAGAAGTCGGAAAAAGAGGCGGCCAGCCGTCCACCGACCAAGCAGAAATCAATCAAATGCTCGTTGAATACGCCAGGCAAGGTCTACTCGTAGCAAGAGTGAAAGGAGGCGATCCTTTCATTTTTGGTAGAGGCGGCGAAGAGCTGGCAGTGCTTAACGATGCCGAAATCGAAACAGAAGTGTTGGGGGGACTCACAGCTGGTATTGCACTTCCCGGTAACCTTCAAGTACCGCTTACCCACAGAGACCTGGCAAAAGGAGTTAGTTTCATATCAGGCTGCAATAAAACTTTCGACAATGACTATCAATGGCACGAGCTTATTTCGCTCAATCATACCCTTGTAATTTATATGGGTTTGAACAAAGTGCAAGACATCGCCGACGCGTTAATTGCCTCTGGAATGGCCCGAGGAACGCCGGCTATGGCAGTTCAAGACGGCTCACTGGCCACAGAAAAAGCAGTATTTGCACCATTGTTGCATCTGGCAAGAGCGATAAAGCAAGAGCAGCTTCAAAGCCCCACACTGATTGTCATCGGTGAAGTTGTGGCACTGTCTCCACACTGGGACGAAGAAAATATTGCTCAAGCACTGTACGGTGCCAATATTCTGGTGGAAGCTGCACGATGATTCAATGTATAGGCGTGGGGCCAGGTAGCCTTGACTATTTGACCATGAAATCTCTTGCTTTAATTAGTGAAGCTGACGTAGTAGCAGGCTTCGATTCTGTACTGAATGTGATATCTCCAGTGATACCACCACAAGCGCAAATCGTGACCATGAATTATTCGAACCAAGTGCAGAAACTAAGTTCTGTGGCTGAGTCACACCGCCTTGGCTTGCGCTGTATCGTAGCCTTTATGGGAGACATTCACTTCAGCGGCTTTCAATATCTAGAGCGTGTAGAAAACGCTTGTGGACACCCGGTGGAGACCATTCCTGGAATATCATCATCTCAGCTTCTAGCATCAAAAGCCAAAATATGTTTTGACGAAACTACTTTCATTACGTTTCACCGCAGAGGTGATCTTGACCCTTTTCGTCGCCACCTGGTGCGGGTCTTAGAAGACAATCGCAATGCCATTGTACTGCCGCGACCTTATGATTTTATGCCTGTAGAGATTGCCCAGTACTTGCTCGACAATGGTATCAATGGCACACAGCAAATAGAAATTTGGGAGAATTTATGCGGCCTTGAGACTAGCTGGAGCGGCTCAGTTACAGAATTAGCTTCAGAGTCTAGAGTCTTCAGTGATATGACAATTTGCCTTGTCCGCAGTCTGACTAAATTCCCATCTCAACTTTAGGCAAAACATGAAAACCGAAATCATAGTAGTTGGACATGGCTCAAAAGACCCTGAAGCTCTCATAGAATTCGAGCTGACAGTAAAACTTATGCAAGAGAGACTGGCTAAAAGTCAAACGGCCCTAGCCGATTTTGAATCTACAGCATTGAAGATTTCTGCAGCATATTTAGAATTTGCAAAACCTGACATCAGTGAGGCCGTAGACCATGCCATTGCTGAAAAAGCTGGCAGAATTATTATCGTTCCAGCTTTACTTATGGCGGCTACTCATGCGAAAAATGACATGCCTGCGGAGCTGGCAGCCCTGAGACTGCGGCATCCAAATATCGAAATAAAATTTGCTGCTGCCATGGATTTACATCCAAATCTATTGCAGCTCTGTCAGGAGCGAATTATTGCAGCCGAAGCCAACACAACAAAAATAATTCCCAGAAGCGATACCTGTCTGGTGCTAGTCGGCCGCGGAACTTCTGATTCAGACGTCAACGCTGATATCAGCAAATTGGCACGCATGCTTGAAGAAGGCATGGGCTTTGGTGCCAGTTACGTTTGCTTTACCGGCACCGCATCACCTTTAACCGAAACCGGGCTGGTTGAAGCGACAAAATTGGGCAAAAAAAGACTGCTAGTAATGCCCTATCTATTATTCACCGGAGTACTCTACAAACGAGTGATCACGGCATGCAGCTCCATGAGCCAAAAATGGCAAAAGCGAAAAAATGCCCAGTCAGACTTTCTAATGCCTGAGCTACTATTAGCAAAATACCTTGGCCCAGATCAAAAAGTTGCTGACGTCTTCCTTGAACGGTCTCTAGAAGGCCATTTAGGCAAGGCCCACATGAATTGTTCACTCTGCAAATACAGGGTGCAAGTAGTCGGTTATGAAAATCAAGTAGGCCAGCCTCAAGTCTCGCACCATAAAAAAATTGCTCAAATAGAATCAGCCACAGCTGCATCATTAGGGTCATCATTGAAACCAAAACCTTATACACCACATCGCATTGAGAGTGAAAGTTTTCGCCTTATTGCTGCAGCACGAGATTGGTCAAATGTGCCACCAGATCTTTTGTACATTGCACAGCGACTGGCCCACACCTCAGGAGATTTAAACGCTGCCGACGAT
>CASBPX010000138.1 GCA_949127735.1 Candidatus Obscuribacterales bacterium
GAATTAATCCCAGTCCGAGGGCGGAAACAGGCGTGGCGATAAAGCCTACGAATACACCGCAAAGCCAGGCCAGCATTTGGCCTCGCCGCCAATCTGGCAAATTTTCAAGCTCACATGCTGAAACTGGCTCTTTGCGCCCCCAGGCACTGATGACACAAACCCCTGAAATGGGAGCTATTAGAATGCCCAGGAGGGTGAGAAAGGCAATCATATGCTCGACAAGATGAAACTCAGCCAACAAAATTCCGACTATACCGGCCGCAATGGCCAGATGCGAACGTTCGAGCTTGGGCAGAATCGCAGCCAGACTGAGAGATGACGAATACAAATTACAATCGTTGGCCGCCCACGTCGCAAACATCATCATTATAAAGATGATAGAGGAAAAATTTGGCGGCACCAGATGAATCATGATGTCGTCGGTTTGATAGATGATTCCGATAATGCCGCAAGCGACAAGTAATAGTGGATAGACAATGGCATAGTCAGTAATGGCATAAGCGAGAGCATGCCTTTTTGTCAAAGCAAAGCGGCTGAAATCAGGATTCATTGATGCGCCGACAATAAATCCACCTGCCACAGTGGCAGCCGCACCACCAAATGTTAGTGCTTTAGCGCCAGGTTGATAATGCATAAGAATGCTTACGGCTGCCGGATTGCCCAAAGCAGTGAGAGCATAAATCAACCCCAGTGAGAGCAAGGGAACGGCCACGTAGCTGAGACGACCGATGGCTCGTATACCAAGAGCGGCAGTAGTAATCATTGCGCCACCACCGATGGCAATAACAATTTCTCGCGACAGATTGATTTGAAATAGTCGTGAAGCCAGCTGTACCACTGCGTTGGCAAACATTTCAGTTTGTACGCCCCACCAACCGGTCATGGCCATAACCAGCAAAAGTGATATACACGCTGCTCCCTTTTTGCCGAAAGTAAGCCTGGCAATGAGTGCCGTCGAGCAACGGGTGATGGTGCCAAGACGCGCAGTGAACGCGCCAATCACACCAAGAATTGCTGCACCACAAAAAGTGGAAAGAATAAGATCGCCTATGGTGAGCCCCAAGCCCAACTGCCCACCCAGTACGAAAATTGGAATACTGATTAAGACACCCATCTCGATAATCAGTAAATACCACCACGGACGCAGATGCGCATTGTCGACTGCACCGTGAGAAAAATCGTCGTGGGAGATCTTGCTCAATTCACGCTTCCTGTTGTGACCTTGCTTCTTTTTTCATGATGTAATCGACGCAAGTGTAGCCGCCGTCAGCGATGACAGTCGTGCCTGTGATGAAGCACGCTTTGTCTGAAATTAGAAAGCTTGCCAGCTGTGCGATTTCTTCTGGGGCGCCGTTTCGTCCCAGCGAAGTTAGTTCGCCAGCTTCGAAGGAAGCGTCAGTGTTCATGCCGGTGTTGCTAATCCAACCAGGAGCGATGCCAACTACTCTTATGGCACGTGGGCCGAGCAGGTTGGCCAGACTTTTAGTAATACTGATCAATGCTGCTTTGCTGGCGGCATAAGCCATGCTGTTAAAGGACCCGGTCAGCCCGTCAGTACTGGCAATGTTGAGTATGGTGCCACCATCTTTTATCCTGTCTTTTAATTTCAAGGAGAGCACAAGTGGTGCAGTGAGATTGACTTCAAATGTACGGTCCCAGGCGCTTAAATCAAAGTCGTCGAATTTTTCCTGCTGGTAGATGCCGGCATTATTGACTATGGCGTCGAACTCTATACCGTGCAGCTCGTCGACAAACTGAAGAGTATTCGACCTTTGCGATAAATCAACTTGAAAAATTTCCAGCTTTTTCAAGTTACTTTTTAAATCCTTTGCTTCAGCCTCGCCAGTATTGTACGTGCCATAAACCATGTAGCCATCATCAACTAACTGTGTAGCGATGGCTTTGCCAATGCCTTTCGAGATTCCAGTTACCAGAGCAACCTTAACTTTTGAATTTGCCATTATCGTGCTCCGCAAGTTAAAGCAATGCCACCAGATATAGTGCGCCAATCAACCACAAAATAATTTTTGCTATGCTGCACGTTTTACAAATTTTATAAATGTTCGCAAGGCATCGCCAGTGACCTCATGTCAGGAGAAGTACCGTCCCATTTTTCTATCATCTCAAGCGAACACAAGCTGAGCGCCTCAGCATTTAAATTGCTACCGCTGAATAACTCGAGGGTTACCAACTTATCCAGTAAGAGAAGTTTTGCAGGAGTTGAGACTCCAGCCAGCAGTGCTTGAGACCATCTGCGCTTAGCTGCTTTCAAAACTTGCCTTTTCGCTATGGGCGTCAAAAGTAGCAGTGCAATCGCTGTTGCGATAAAGGGATAGAAGGGATCGGTCTCGTCAAGCGGCGCAGCGGTTGTAGCTTTCTTCTGATGAAGAAGTTGGGTCGCCTTTGTAGTATCGAGCTTTGCGAATCTAGCAACAGAAACTACGGTAGACAGATTTCTGAGACTAGACTTACTGAGGCGGCACTCTTCGGCAAGTTGGATCGCAGATCGTAGTGTGTTTTGAAGTGCTCCAAATTTATGAGTATCAAATTGCGCATAAGCGAGATATTGCAAGACATCCAAGCACTTCTCCGCATCATGATGACTTTGGAAAATGGTGAATGCCTTTTGGTAATAACCTTCACTCGCAGCAGTATCTTCGAAGTTTATATCCACTCGCAGCGCGTGGGTGAGATAGCGATGAGCCATTTGGCGACTGGATGCACCATAAACACGAGCTACCACATTGTCTAATTCAAGCTCTTGAAGATTACTGTTTCTGACATCCATTTCGCGATGGGCCGATCGGCCGGCTTTGTGTCCCCGGCCTGAAATAGTTGAAAAAGAACGATCGCCCGGTTCGTGTGTACCACTATAAACGCGCTCAGCAAGCTCAAAGTTATGCAGCGCATCTAGGTGATAAGCAACGAATGTGCCACCATAGTTCCAGAGCAAACTGGACGAAAATATTGACGCACAAATTAGCCCTAGGAGAGCCAGACTAACAGCAGTTGATCTAACAACTTTTAAAACTGGAAACTCAAGACAAAGATAAAGCCAAAGCTGGCTTCCAATCGAAGAAAATCTTGGATGGTGAGCAATGTACAAAATGCAAAAACTCACAAGTACGAGCGGAAATACGTAATTTGTCAGCCTGTAGAGTTCGAACTCCTGCCACCACATCTGACGAAGCACTTCATCGGTCAAAGCCAAAAGCAAAGACGCCATAGCTGTAAACAGAAAATATCTTTCAAAGAATCGAAGTGTCCTGACCATATCCACGTCTTGCGAAGAGAAAGACAATATAAGTGTCTGCATCGCCCAAGTCACTGGTAGGATCACGCGTCATGCCACATACTCACTATAAAAATCGCCAACAAAAAAGGAAGCATCACTGCTTCCTTTTTCAATTTTTCTTTGCTCTACTTGCTTGCTTCTTTTAAATTAGCTTGTGCGAGTTGAGCCCTGATAACTGAATAGCCTTAAGTTAAGACGCCTTGTCGTCTCCGCTTAAAAGGTTTTTGAGTAGAACTGGTATTCTGACCTTTTAAGTTTCATAGACATCGACCTAGGAGAAGTACCAATCTGGTCTTAGC
>CASBPX010000139.1 GCA_949127735.1 Candidatus Obscuribacterales bacterium
ACCAAAAATGAACGTAACTATGGATGGTCCGACCGCAAGCGGCGCACGTGCACAAGCACCATGCGGCAAGTGCGGCGGAGCGGAGTGGCTCAAAATTGACGGCTGCAATGTCTGTCAATCATGCGGCTACAGCAAGTGTGGCTAATCGGCTAGTAATAGCTGAGAGGTCCGGTGTCTGGAGATAGCTGCGGGCGCGACTATCTCCCCCGCAAGGGTTAAGGGGCTATCGACTGAATAAGTGACAGAGAGCCCCCCACAATTGACAAGAGCCCTGGTAGATACCAGGGCTTTTGTTTGTCACTTGCGGCTTGTGATGCAGTCAGTACAAGGAAATTTTTTCCGATATCGGAAGAAAATGGAGTGTCATGGAACCGATAATCGACCACGTGCAGATAACCGTAAAAAACATGAATACCGCAATACCATTCTATGACAGACTTTTGCCGCTCTTGGGTTTCGACCCGAAGCTCAGATCGGCTGCTGTACTTGAATCTCACGAATTTCACGTGGTGGAATGGCAACACCCGAAATTATGTTTTGCCATCACCTCACCAAGGGCAGCATTTGTGGACGACACTATTAATCGCAGAAAACCAGGGGCTCTGCACCATCTCGCTTTTAGGGCAAAATCGCGTGCAGAAGTAGACCGCCTGCATGCTCAGCTGATTGAAATCGGAGCCAACATTGTTAGTGCTCCACGCGAATACCCAGAATATGTACCACCTGGCTACTACGCACTTTTCTTTAAAGACCTGGAAGGCATCAAGTACGAAATTGTTTGCCACGAGCCATGAAAATTTTTACCATTGTGCAATATTTGCAAAGTAAATGGGGCCACAGCACAACTATGCACTTATAAATTGGTGCGCCGGGTAACACTTCGATCAGTGTGCTTATGCACAGTGCTTAACGCCGCTTGAAAAATTATCTTCATAGCAATCGGAGAACAAGAGATTGCTATATATGACAAATCAAAAGCCCAGCCTGCTTCCGCATACAGCAAAATACAGCCAAGTAAATCACGGCTGGTGGTGCACAGAATGCACCACCGAATTATTTGAAATCGACAAACGCAGTGACTACACGGGTGAGTGGCTTGCGGCGATGACTGCCTGGTCACAAATCGCTGGACTATTCGTTGCAGAATTCCTCTTTACTCTTGGCACCGGCATCGTCGGTTTGTTTATGGCCTTTGCCTGGATCATTATCTGCTTGCATGATGGCGTCATCAGCGACACACACGAGTATGAAAAACGATTGAAAGAACATGACGGATTGAACCGCAAAGAGCGCGACTATCTAAGCTCAAGCTATGACGAATTATTGGCAGAACGACAAGTACTGGTTAAAAGCATTGACCAGATAAAAGCGCGCATTGGAAAAATTCCTGGCACCAAGGACGAACTGCCAGGCTGGAGTCCGCAAGGACATATTCCCGACGCTAGAGAAGACCAAGAAGAACTCTTCGAGCACCAGGCACGTCTTCGATATGTAGAACACGCTTTACACGATTGCGAAAAAGAATTGCGCTGCGCACAAATAGCCTAACCGTGCGTCTTTAAAGAGTACAAAAACTGGTAAGAAAAACGAGAGAGCCGAATTGCGCTTAGTTCAATTTCTTCCGATATCGGAAAAAATTTCCCCACGGTGACTGCACTTACAGCGATTAAAATGGCACAAAAAAAACAGACCAGTCAATTACAAATTCAAAAAAAATAAAAACATGAGCCTTTGCAGAGGCTACCAAGCTGGTTTGATCCGATAGCAGCAGGGAACATTGATGCTGTCTACGCTAATCAATTTTGGAAGTAGTTTGAATAATGTCATTATGGCAGCGAGCGAGCGCCACACACCTGGCAAAAGTTAACCGTGCGTGACGGTGGTCTATGGATGCAGCCGGTTCCGAATTTGCCGCTAAACAATAGCCGTGTTTTATGCAAGTTGTTCGGCGCACCGGTATTGCCAGGTGTGCCACTGTCTATGGTGGTTTATAACAACAACAATACTGAGTC
The DNA here is from genome assembly GCA_949127735.1 of Candidatus Obscuribacterales bacterium. Lineage (GTDB taxonomy): Bacteria > Cyanobacteriota > Vampirovibrionia > Obscuribacterales > Obscuribacteraceae. Next base: position 2,013 of record CASBPX010000139.1, read on the forward strand.
GAAAGAATTCAGAATTTTAGATGTCTCCACTAGAGCCGCTTCCCGATCAGATTTTATTCTACCGCCAGGGTACAAGAAAGTAGCAAAGCAAAGCGATGTGAATAATTTTGCCGCATCCAACGATAACTTCGCTGAAATTTTCAAATAATTATTTGAGCACGTCTGAGTCAGTCATTCGCAAAAGATCGCGCAGGTGGTGCGACATTAGCGAAGAGACCGCAGAGATGTCGGTAATGATATTGATTTGATCACTGAGGTCGTCAATAGTCATAGAACTGCGGGCAGACTCAACTCCGCAGACCAGATCAATTTTGGCCTGTTCAAGTTTCGATCCGTGGGGTTCAAGCCACTTGCGGCTGATCCAGTAGTCTTCCAAAATTTCCACTCTCGTGCGCTCCGGATGATCAAAAGATGTGCTGTGCAAAAAGCGCCAGACACTCTCCGGATATGCAGTTCGCCTGTCGGTTGGCCTTCCAAATAACTCTGCGACTACCGTGGAATTGCCGCCACCTCTGGTTTTTCCACCATTACTTTGCTTAAGCGAATACATCGACATACTAGTTGAGACAACACCACTGAGCATTTGATTTAAATTACCCGATAAAGGATTAGCATTCTTAGGAAAGCCCAGAATTGATCCCACAGTATTCAAAGTGCCTGATGCCATAAAGTTCACAGCATTGTTGGTTGCCACAGCGCGATCTCTTTTTTCAATTAAATTTTGTCGCAAAGCTTCAAGATTGTTTCGCTCCTTCTCTGCCTCGCCCTGAATGCTGGCCACATCAAGATAGCTTTCCAGCACAGTCTTGATGATTTTCTGGCGAATTTCTTCCTTGCGTTCGGCACTTAAATTTTGTCCGTTATCGCGTATTTCATGCAGCATAGGCAAAATGTCTAAAGCTTCCGCCATTTCCCTTGTTGGTGCAGCCAGTTCATCGAGCGATAAAGCCACAAACAAATCGCGTTTAGGCCGCTGCACAAGATTGCTGCCGGAACCGGCACTAGGTGCACTTTCAGGGTTTTTCATACCACCAGGAAACTTATCGCGGGCGAAAGCAAAAGTACCTTTCTTTTTCGCCGGCACGGTGGAGAGGTTGGGCGCTACTTCAGCAGAAGCTGGAGGCGGCACAAGCCAAAAACACAAGGCCACAAGCGCCAAATAAATGTTTATTGACCTGTGATGATCAGGATGCTGTGCCGGAATAATTTTGGCCCCGCTAGAGAAACCGTCACAGTTTAAACTATTGAAGAGCTCATATACATTCCCCTACTCTTTGATCTTTGAGCGCTGTCTAAATTTTGCCGCGCTCCAGTCAGTACCGCTATACTACCGCTTGCTTTATTGCCGGCCCTGTAATCAAGGAGGAACCATGTATTTTTCCGCTCAGGTGTCAATCGCCACAGTGATAAAAAGAATCGCATTGGCAGCTGCAATTATAGTTGTGGGCATTGAGAATGCTCAGGCCCATCCAGACAATCATGCCAGTAAAATATCCACCAGTGAAATAGCCCCAAAATTGCTGAGACATGCGACAAGCAAAAACGAGGCTGCCGGAATATTTAAATCAACTAAGTCAACTTTTCACGGCGACGAAGTGAGCGGTCTTGGAATACCCGCTTATAGAACGGCCATGCCTGCGCAGCTCAATGTGCTAAAAGGGCACCACTGGCTGATCATTAGCGCCGGCACGTTTAAGGATCCTGCCAAATTAGCTCAAGAGAAATTGGCCCGAATAATACTTCCCAAAATTAGTGAACAATGAAAAAACAATACCTCAAGCGGCTTTCACTGGTTGCCATTGCTGCCACTGTTTGGCAGTCTGGCGCAGTGGGCATGGCAAAGCCAGTTCACACCTCAACGAGAACCACCACACATACCGCTTCTGCGCACCAGATTACTTCCGCTCAGGCCGTGGCCATAATTAAGAAACGCAGCGACGTAAAAGCGTTTCTCGCTCAATTTCCTCAAGGAAAATCTATGCGGCTGAACGGTTTAGCAGTGGTAGAAGCAGAAGCTGACCCCAACGGCCGCTCATGGACGGTGCATGTCTTTGAGCAGCTACCCGATCACACTGCCACCATGGGATGGTTTTCGGTTGACAAAAAAACAGGAGCCGTCAAAGTCGTTATTTGATTTGGGCGCGCTTAGCACAGCCGGGCCGGTTACTCAAGTGGCACCGCCAATAGTGATACCATAGGCGGTGCCACACAAAATGCTAGATTAGCGACTGAGGTCGCGTACCAAATCTTCAATCGCCTCACGGTTCTTCTGCGAGATAATGATTTCATTGAGTTTTTCTGTGCGTTTATAGTTACTGGGATATGCAAAATCACTTTCTTTGTATGGCATTTGCTTCCAAGACAAGAGGCTGAGATAGCACCGATCAGAGGGTTTGCCTTGAAGATTTTTAGCAGATAGCCACGGAATCGCTTTCTGCAACTTAGCTTGGCTCTCACTCTTAGCCGTTGCTTTTACAACTGCGCCCTCTGGCTTCAACAGCTTTAATGGTATGGCACCGATTGAAGGTGACAGGAAATGTCTAGAAATTAAATCGTTAACTTCCGGTGCAGTCTTTAGCCCTTCCGCTACCCAAATTATGGTGCCATCAGTGAGCTGGTATTTTAAGCAGCTTAATCCCAATATTTTGTCTTTTCCCGAGACGGTAAAATTAACCCTTCCCTTTGTCTTAATGATGCTTTTCGCCGAAATTATCTCCCGTGGATTATAGCGATCCATCGCCGCAAACCACTCTAATTTTTCGCTCTCACTATAGCAAGAGACCTGCCACAATGGCGCCTTTGCCAATGTAATGGCGCCGTTTGACGTATTGATGATCTTAATGGCCCTGCCTGCAACCATGTAACGATACTTGCCGCTGCCAAAATGCTGACAATCAAAGACCCACACTGTGTCATCTTTCGGCGCGGCGGAAGCCGTACTGGTAAAACACGGGTAAATCCAGAGGCAAAATGACAGCATGATCTTGGTAGCACTTTTAGCGAAAAATATTTTATGCACCACGCAAGCTTAATTAGTCAGTGTGATTGTCACCGTAACTAATGCTACCGCGAACGGCGTCCAGTTGTTGCACAACTTGTTGAACAGATTGCTGAAGATTGCTGATTGCCTGGCGAGCCAGTGGCCGGAAGCACAGAGAATTGTCCACTATACGGCCGTCCAATTTACTATATGCATGAATAGACGGCGAAAAAAGAAATAAGCACGAAAACAACACAAGTACCTAAGGCTCAGGGGAGCTCTTGGTCTTGCATTGTTCTCGGCTTATTTCTTCCGACTAGCCCTTACAAGCAGGTCTTACGACCAGTTGAAATAGACTTCCACGGCCGGGGTGCGGAAGCTGTACTGACGCGCGATGTAGTCGGCGATCAGCTCACAAACGTCAGCACGGGTGGAGACCACTCGCTTGATGGCTTGTTCCTTCCACGGCCAGCAAGCACGGTCTTGCGCACTGACAGCAAACTTGCCGCCTTCGGTGCCCACGGTGACGTAGATGGTCTTCAGGCATTCGCCCATGGTGAACCAGAGCGATATGGAGCTTGAAGGATACCCGCCGTCGAAACGCAGCGCATCGCCCACGGTATCAGCGACGAAATTGCGCAGCGTGATGTCTTGCGGCCGGGCCGAGAAGATGGCGAAGCGGCTGCGCGTATCCTCCTTGACCTCGAAAGAGGCTGCGGAGAACTTGTTCTTACGGTAGTTGAGTGAAGCCATCGACAGCTCATCCACCTGCACCGTCTGCTCGATGGCGGCTACGATAACAGCCTCCAATGCTTCGAGCGAGTCGGCTTTGACCGAAGCCAGATATTCGCTGGGATCGGGAATGGTGGGGAGAGCGGCCATGCCGGTGATGCGCTCGAGCGAGGCCGAAAAACCGAATTCGCGCTGCTCGACGTAGAGCCGCAAGTTCATGGTCGGCCGAGTTTCGGAACGTCGCATGCCCGTTCGCACGAGCACCGGAATCATGTGTTTCTCGAAGGATGGTGTGACGAAATCGTCTCCACCTCCGACCAGAGCCACAGTCAAAGCGGCTCCGTCAGGGCTCTTGCGCAGAAGCTTGAGCGCCTGATTGATAATCGTCGGTAAATTCTTCATCGTTTGTCTCCTCGAATCTTTTTCTAGTCTCAGCTTCTAGTGCCAGCGAGGACACAGGCAAGCTCGTAGGCACAACCCACAAACCATGCGCCGGTGTCCTCGAGGAATTGGCTGACTTAGCTCTTCTTCGCTCCACCAGCAGCAGCCATTTCGGCCAACTGCGTGATGAAACTCTTCTGCACGGCACCCTGCACCAGCTTGAGGCGCAGGTAGAGCAGACGCTCCTTGGCACCGCCCATCACCAGCACCGATCCGCTGCTGAGGATAATCGGCTGATCAGGGTCGACCTTGTCGCCGCCGTTCACCTTCTTCATGCCGCCGAACAGACTGGTGGCCTTCTCCGGTTCCGGATAGAGCACACTGAGCAGGTCGATGAGCATGCTGCCCTGAGGGGAGCTGGCGTCACCGATGGTCTCGATGGCGTGCACCACTTCGTAGAGGCAACCCTCGTAGAAGTATTCGCTGCCACGGGTCGGCGAGAGGATGAAATCGCCCACGACGCCCGACAGAAGGCCTTTGCCTTCGAGTTCCAGCACCACTTCCGTGATCACCGGAGTTTTGTTTGCGTTTGTCATAATAAATCTCCTTCTAGCTTTGGTTTAGAAAATGCAGCCGCGAAGCTAAGCCTTGCTTCCAAGGCATTAACAACGCGGCTGCTGTTTACTCAGGCCAGTTCGCCGCCCTTGAGGATGACGCGCAGGCCGGTGTAACGGGCCTTGACCGCGATCATGTCCTCGAGCGTCGACATCACTTCGACGTTGGCCAGGAACGGCTCCACCAGGTTCATGTCGACCTTGAGGGCGACGCTGTGAGGCGCCTTCTCGATAGCCGCACGGATGGACGCCGTGATCTTCTCCAGGTTCTCGGCGCTGTCGCTGCCATAGACCACGACGAACGACTGCAGAGGAACCAGCGCGTCAGCGGAGGGCGCAGCAGCAGCACCGTCGGTGGTGCTCGCCTGGCCTTCCGCCTTCGGAGCATCGACATTCACCGTCGCAGCCGTCCGGGAGGCCTTGGGGGCCGGAACCGGAGTGGCCGCGATTTCGGCTTCCATCTCCGCCATGCTGAGAATCACCAGCGGCTTGACGTCCACGGTGAAATCCAGCTTGTCGGCGCCTTCCACATGGAAAATGTGAACGACGTCGCCGGCGACGATGGTGCCCTTGAGCAGCTCGTTGTCGAGCATGTCGATGATGTAGGTCTTGATGCCGCCATTGAGCTTCGGCACCGAACCGGTGGTCTCCAGCAGCCACTTGCGTGCGCCGGCATCCACATCGATCTTGATCTCGCCCATCTTCTCCGTGCTGGCCACCAGTTCGGTGACCTTCAGTTCGCAGATTTCGGCGATGTGCTCGGCAGACAGCCGATGGAAGATGCAGAACTCACCGTTCTCTTCCACGCGAGCGCGGAATTCGGGCGGTGCGAACGCACGGAGGTGCTCGTTGATGATCCTGTCAGCTTCCGCTTCGGTGATGATGGTCTTCTCGCCACCCTTGCCGAAACCGATGGAGCGCTTTTCGCCAGCTTCTTCCACTGCCGCCGAACCGATGTTGGCAGTGATAATGAAGAGGCACTGGCTGAAGTCGACCACTTCTCCGTTACCGAGAGTGTAGCGGCCGGTGCGGAAGATGCTCAGCAGAATTTCGTTGAATTCCCTGCAGGCCTTCTCCCATTCGTCGATCAGAACCACCGTGACCGGAGTCTTGGAGCCCAGGCGCGAACGAGTGAGGTTGTGCTGGCTGAGCTGTGCGTAGGCGTCGACCTCATCGGCCAGAGGTGCTACGTAGTCCTTCTCCTTGCGGTTGGTGTAACCGACGAGGTTGGGGCTGGCGCCGGTGAGCTTGCTCAGGTTGTGCTTGTCCATGTACTCGCTGCCGTCGATGTTGAGCACCGCCAGACGATTGCCATGGAAGAACTCGCCGAAGCGGAAACCGAGCTCGGACTTGCCGGAGGTGGTGGGGCCAGGGGCGACGATCACGTAGTAGGGCTGAGTGCCGGTGCGCAGCTTGGAGAGCGTGCGGCGGAAGGCACGACGAGCAGCCAAGTTGGCGTTGGGCTGACCCTTGATGACCTTGTCGATGAAGCTGCCGAAACGGAGTTCCGGTGCGTTGACGGTGGAGGTGTCGAGGCTGCGAACGGGAATGGTGGCGTCCGAGCTGATGATTTTGCTGTTCATAGTCATAACATTTACTCCTTGGTTTAGAGCGGCATAGAATGCCGTTCTGGTTTGAGAAAAGATCACAACTTGCTCCTGCTCCAAAAAACATCCAGTCAACGACTTTGCTTCTACCAACGGCACCGCTTCTATCAGCCTTGAGGCAGACAGAAGTTTGTAATTAGGGTGCTGGTGTTAGTTAAAGGTTCAGAAGTTGATTAAGTGGTTCCAGGGAGTGGAAGATGGTGATACTCAACACCTTAATGAGAAACTCAGCCAGTACAAAGCTTTCCGAGACTATTACGGAAACATTAAAGACCTTATTGTGGGAATTGCCCCACGTTTTGCGTTCGTAGGCAATGGCGTAGCTCGCGCGCAGACACCTGATGCGCGTTCACTCAATTGTGTCGGATTAAAGCGGCTGTAAAATAATCGCTAATTGACTAAGACTAGAGTATCCCAATAGCCGAAAGTTCAGCCGGAGTAGGATAAGCGCGCATCAAATAGCGCACCGGATACTGCTCAACATCGACCAAATTGTCGCCCATCACTTCCTTCACTCTTTCAAAAGTTGCTGAAGCTAGCGTTTTTATGACACCCGCTGCATCAGCATCGTCATGATCATCGCCGTTAGTGACAAATTTGACGTAATCGGTCTCGGGCACAAGAGCGTGCTGAACGGGAGGAATGACTGTCCAGGTATGAACCATATCTTCACTTTCTCGTCGCTCGAAATCGAGGATGGGCAGAGTTTCTACATCCATCGAAGAAAGCAACAGTGCTTTTTGACTGCCGTAAATATCGCTCAAGTAAGCAGTCTCAAGCTGGCGTAAAAGTGGATTCAGGGGGTGTAACAGCGGAGGCGCATAACGTTTCCAACCATTTTCATCCTTCTCAATCAACACCGGCGGCAGTGGCTGCTGTAAATTTTGAGCCTCAGCCAGCATCTGATAAAGTGCAATCAATCCTCGAGTGTCTTCAGAACCGGTGATCAAAAGTTGATTATTGTCGGGAATAGCGATGACGTGATCTCCTTCCACCGTAAATTGTTTGACCAAGTCATCAATGATCAGGCGGGAAGAATCATAACCGTCATGCCACGTGGATGAATAAACACTGCTCATACCAGTTTCTTGATCTACAAGCATTTCAAAACTTCCGCCACTGCGGGCAATCAAATTTTGATAAGCCGTTTCAATTGCCTGATCAAATTCAATGCCCCAGGCGGCCAATTGTCGGTGAGTAACAATCAGCCGAGTGGTGTTCAAATCTAGAGCCAGCACCATGGCAAAAGCGTCAGCAATAACCACAAACGGCGCAAAGTCAGGAGTAACGTCAACGTTAGGATCGTCAAGTTCCTTGGCCATACCCAGGGCTAGGTTCATATTGGTGCGGAAGACAGACCAGCGATCGATTAAATGAGGCATCAACCGGAGGGCGGCATCCTCATAATTGGCAGGAAATGCCGATTCAGAGTAGAGCTTGCGCACCTTGCTTAGCAGTAGCGGACGCTCACTGCCATCAAGCGAACAATACTCAGCAAAATAGTGCCCGAGCAACATTCTTTGGGTCGGTTTGCCTTCTTCGTCCGATTCAACCAAAGCAAAAGCATCGCTATCGTATTTAAAACTGTCGCTAAGTCCGCCAGGTTTTATCGATTCGGCCATTAATGCGGCAAATTGCTCATAGCTTGGACGGTTAGTAACCATGATTCCCCTCAAATTTTCTTCCGATATCGGAAGAAGAAGTCAGCTTAACAATGGCACGTGGGAGCCGCGCCATACATAACAGACGCCATTTTAGCCCAATTTTTTTCAATCTCTTCACCCTAGCTCTACAAAACACTTGGCTTAAGAAATTTCAAATTCGATGTCAAATGGAGCGGAACTATTCGAATCTTTGTCAAGTCAACGAGGTACTTATCATCAATGTTCTGTCGAGGTTCGAGTGTCTAACTTACTTAATGCATTGCGGCTATGCCTGGTATGTAACCTGGACTATATCGGCTCACTTCAGCGCTGTCCCAAAGATGGCTCGCCCCTGGTCTTGCTTGAAAGTGCTCCTCCTCTCGCTGATCAAGTGCCTGGATATATTCTTGAGAAAGAAATCGGTAAGGGTGCAACGGGCAAAATCTACAAAGCCATAGAAACCGAAACAAACTCAGTCTCAGCCATTAAAATCATGCATGAATTTCTAGCCAACGAACAAGAAATTGTCGCCAGGTTCAATCAAGAAGCAGCCTTGACTCATCGCCTCAATTCGCCTCACACAGTGGGAGTGAAAAAGTTCAGCTGGCTTTCTGACGGCCGCCCGTACATTGTGATGGAATATGTTGAAGGTGTCAGCGCCAGCTCATTGATCTCAGAAGAACCCATTGCAGCTGAGCGAGCGGTGCCAATCTTTATTCAAATAGCCAGCGGACTTTCCCACGCGCACAAGCACGGTATCATGCACCGGGACATCAAGCCTAGCAATATCATGCTGGTCAATGAAGGCACCCGAGATCTAGTGAAAATCGTTGATTTCGGTTGCGCTAAAAGGCTATCAGCCTCCGATAAGAGCGCGCTGCATCTCACGAATCAGGGTGAAGCCGTAGGCAGTCCCATCTATATGAGCCCGGAACAGTGCCAGGGCCATCCCATTGATCATCGCACCGACATATATTCGCTTGGCTGTGTCATGTATGAAATGCTCACAGGCAGGCCGATATTCAGCGCCAGAGACATAATCCAGCTGATGCATAAACACATTAATGAAGATCCAGCGCCGCTTAATCTTCCAACTGCGTTTATGGCTACTGAACTCAATCGCATAGTCCGCAAAGCCGTAGCCAAAAATCCAAACCATCGTTTTCAGGATGCTAATGAGATTAAACAAGAACTTGAGCAGTCGCTAATCATTGCAAATGTTGTGGCATCGTTGGTATTTAGATAAGCACTGGCCCTGCGTTGTGACTGAGCGACACCTCTCAAAATTGTGCCCCGCCCATGCTACCAAATGCGGTGCTCCGAAGTCTTGCAAAATAAAATTGAGTTTTCTTGTGAGCGTGGAAACTCCAGCTATGGACGAGCAGTAGTTGGTGGTTTATGAAGGCCAGTGCTATTCTAATGCTGGAACTTGATTTTTAAGTAGCCAGGGTAGTTATGTATGATGGAATCTTCACCCCCATCCCACGGTCGATTGTGCTTGATCTGCAATTTGACCTTCAAAAGTGACGTGAAAAAGTGTCCGGCTGACGGTTCGCCGCTGGTCTTAGTGACAGCCCCCACGCATTCTGCAGATATGATTCCTGGTTTTCAGTTGCTGGCTGAAATCGGCAATGGCGCCACAGGCAAAGTCTACAGAGCCA
>CASBPX010000140.1 GCA_949127735.1 Candidatus Obscuribacterales bacterium
GGATTGAAGAGAGGCACTGAGCCGAGGTCTTTGAAAAACACCACAGATGCGACTAAGACTACAAAAGAGAGGCCAAACAGAACGTCTTTATTCAGTTTCCACGGCTCAACAGTGTTGCTTTCGGCCGCCATGTGTATCGTCAACTAACCTCGTCAAATAGTCGTCAGATTGGTACTTGCAGCATTATAGAGAGAGGGGAGCGCTTGGCATCTCTGGCGTTAAGCGTTATCACTCTGGAAAGCCGCAGGGGTACGCCCATATTAAGAAGAACGTTAACTATGCTTACTAATCAAACAGCTGGGCCAAGAATATGTGAAGCTATGGTAATGTCTGATGGTAAATGCCCTCTCAGATTGGTTATCAGATTGGTTCTCAGATCGATTTCAGATTGATTGCCAACTGTTCTCCGTCGTTATCAAATCAAACCAAGGTCTAAATCAATGGAAGTTTCTCGCAGGCTCAAGTCAATTCCACCTTATGTCTTTGCCGAAATGGATAAAAAGCGCCTGGCCGCTGTTGAAGCCGGCGTAGACGTAATCAACCTTGGCATAGGCGACCCTGACCAACCAACACCACGTCACATTGTCGACGCCATGCACGAAGCGTTGGAAAAACCAATCAACCACCACTATCCACCCTTTGGCGGCACCAAAGAATTTAAAACTGCTGCCTGCACCTGGCTGAAGAAGCGCTTCAATATCGATATTGATCCGGCCAATGAAATCACATCAATGATCGGCACCAAAGAAGGTTTGCACAACACCATTATGGCTTTCGTCGACTCAGGCGACGTCAATATCATTCCCGATCCGGCCTATCCGGTTTATCGCACCTCAACCATTCTGGCAGGCGGCGAGCCATACTTCATGCCGCTCACTCCGGCAAACAATTTCATTCCTGATCTTGATGCGATACCAGATGCGGTGCTGAAAAAAGCTAAGCTCTTGATGTTCAATTATCCCAATAATCCTACCGGCGCAGTTTGCGACATGGCCTTCTTCGAAAAAGCCGTGGCCTTCTGCAAGAAGCACGATATCTTACTTGTGCATGACCAGGCCTATTCTGAAATGACTTTTGACGGCTACAAAGCGCCGTCAATATTGCAAGTCAAAGGCGCTAAAGACATTGCCATCGAACTGCACTCACTTTCAAAAAGCTACAACATGACCGGTTGGAGAATTGGTTTTGCTGTGGGCAATGCCGAAGCAATTAAAGCCATCGCCAAAATCAAATCGAATATCGACACTGATATTTTCCGCGCTATTCAGTTTGCGGCCATCGCCGGATTTGAAGGACCAACTGACCATATTCAATATTGCAATAGTCTCTACGTTGAAAGACGCGATCTGGCTGTAGAGCGGCTCAATCAGCTAGGTTGGAGTCTCAAACCGATTAAAGGCACGTTCTATATCTGGCTGCCAACGCCAGCTGGAATGAGCTCTAGCGACTTCAGTACTGTTATGCTGGAGAAAGCGGGAATCGTAGTTCCGCCTGGCACTGCCTACGGACCTAACGGAGAAGGATTTGTTCGCATCGCCTTGAGCGTCGATAAGGTTCGCCTTGCAGAAGCTTTTGACCGCATGGCCAAACATTCAATCACCTACGACATGGCTAAATCGACAGTCTAAGACCGCATAATTCAGGTTAAGCAGCCATTTAATGCAGAAAGAAAAGCAATACGCGGCCAAGTCAATTCAAATTCTGCCTGGCAATCCTACTGCCACGGCGATTCACCAGATCCTCACCTGGGCTCTGGAGAATCTCGATAAGCAAGTTGAAGTGATTTGGCCCGCTGCCACCAGAGGTGCTGAGTACAAACTCACAGCTCACGCCGACCCAATGGGCGGCGACCCGCAGTGGAAGTTGATTGCATCGAATGCCGGGCAAGCGGCATTGCTCTGGGATTTCACCAGTTGCGATTCGCTTCTGGTCTTTAACCGCATTGAAGCCAGCCTGAATGATCGCGAAGGCACGCAGCATGTCACCGCGCAGGCGGCCACACAAGAAGAACAGGCGGAAGAAAAAGCGTTCTTCTATATTCCTGATGCCTTGACTAAGCAAAGAGCCACCATTCCTATTCCGGTGGTGGGCGGCGACAATCCGCTCAATCGCACCACCGGTACCGTTCTTAATGGTGACCTGGCCTTCGTACAAATTGGTGCCTTGCTACAGTCAATTGCTCTGGCAAAAATGACAGGGCGTTTGGAAATTCAAAGTGATGTCGGCGCCGCCGAAGTGTTTTTCATTGATGGTCAGCCAATTCACGCTACCAGTCCTATAGCCAAAGGGCCTGAGTGCATTTACGAGTTGATTACCTGGAAAGACGGCCGCTTTTTCTTCCAGCCTAAAGTGATGACCAAACACAAAACCATCAGTGAGCCGCTCGACTCTTTGATTATTCAAGGCGCGCAGATTTTCGACAAACAAAATTTCCTCAAAAACAGCGGATTTAAATCAGACGCTGTGATGGTGAAAACCCAACGCATTGTTGACGAAGGTGAGCTACGCAAACTATTGAAACCGGCTATCCCTGTAGATTTCGTAGCGCAGCGGCGTTTTTATGACGCCATCGACGACAAACTCAGCACTGATGAAATCGTAGCCAAATTAGGTTATGCCAGAAGTCTCTGGGTGCCCATTGTTTGCAACATGCTCAGTTGCGGTCTGGCTGCTTTTACGAAACCGGCCAAAAAAGGCAATCAAAGTCTTCCGGCGCTTGAACCAAAAACTGTCGACAGCGCCGCTATTCAATCGGTAATTATGCAGCTGCGCCGCGGCGACACTGGCATGTTCAATTTTCCTGCTTTTCTCTATTTTCTTGAGCAAGAATATTTCCGCGGTCACCGCTCAGGCAGACCGGTTTCGGTGATTGTTTTTGAGATGCGCGTCAAAAGCGGCCCAAATGGATCCATTCGCGAACCGTTGCCGATTGGTGCTTTGCGCGAAGCTGTGCTACGCATCTCTCAGGCTAAACGTCACAACGATCTGCTGGCACACTATGAAGCTTTCGATTACGCACTTCTCTGCCCTGACACTAATCGTGAAGGTGCCAGAGTGTTTGCCAAACGATTGATTACTTCGCTCACGAAGTCACCGCTCTCAACAGGCGTAGACGAACGCACCCTGTCTCTTTCATTTGGTGCTGCTTGCGTACCGGAAGACTTCCTCGAATTGGGTCTTCTGCTATCGGCAGCAGAAGCGGCTAAAGGCAACGCTCTGCAGGGCGAAACACAAGTTGTGCTTTATCATGACCTCTTACCAAAATCACCTTAACATGCAATTTTAAATTGAACATTTAAATTGACTTGCGACTTTAGCGATCTTGCACTGTTTCGTAATCGTTCTTGGTCCAACTGTAGCCACCCTTAACGTTGGTGTCGGCTATGTAGTCGGCTTCAAACGATACCTGCGGACGCTGCGAACCTGTAGGAAAATTCAAACCAGGATTGCCATCTAAACTGTTCACAACATCAAGCAATGTGCTGTCAAAACGATGATTGCCAGACGGCGAAGTCAGCTGTGCAATCACATGGTGATCGCGAGTAACTGTAACTCGCATACTGGCGCGGCCTCTAATCATTGCCACTTCTTGCCAGCGTGCATAAATTTCTGAAGAAAGTTGTTTGTGCCAGGCTTCCCAGGCTAAAGTCAGTTGTTTGGAATTGCGTTCGGCACCAATGTCGAACTTGTTATTTTGAGCTTGCGCAGCACCACTGAGTGGCCGCCCACTGCTAGGATTAGCAGGAATAGCGGGAAGAGCTGTAAAAGCAGTTTTGTCAATTAGACCTGAACCCTGGGCAGAGGCAAAAAGGCTGGTATTACGCTGAGGAGCAACCGGCACGGAGTCAGCGGTAGACAGAGTCGGAGCACTATTGCCGGATGGTCTAGCTAATCTGGTGGAGCCATTCTCTAAACGCACGCCGCCTTTTAGAACCGACCCGGCGGCGTGCGCGTCAGGAGTATAGGAGTTGCAGCTCAAAGCCAGTAAAAATGATAAATAGCAGTTGATTGTCTTGTTTTTCATGATCATCTACCAGTAGCAAAGCCAAATACGGCACCTAAGACAGCACCACGCAAAGCTGAGTTTTTCGCACTGCCCATACGTGAGCCACCTGAATTAAACAATGCACCTGAAAGCGCACCGGCAGCTGCACCAGCCAGGCCGTAGGTGGCAGCTTTTTTTAGTCGGCTGCTCTGCGAACGAGCACTGTATGCGACACCATTGAGACTGCCGCCGCCACTGTTCAGGTTACCGGCTTTGCTGCCGGCAAAAGGAGTAATCTGACCTTCAGGCTGGCTGGCTAAAGCAGAGTTCGAATTTGATGAAGCGAAAGTATCAGCTGGTGATGGCCCAGGACTCGACTGAGGGAAAGATCCAGAAGATCCGGAAGACGCTGTGCCTTTTGAAGCAATAGCGCGATCAATATCATTTAGCGCGCCACCAAAAGTAGTGCTGGCAGGATTAAGCGCAGAAGCTCTGGCCATATGGCTACGAGCATTGTTGAGATCACCTTTGGCGCGAAATGCTTGAGCCAGAGCGAATTGCACATCGGCGTCGTCTGGTACTTGCGAAGCGACATTATTTAGTTTAGACACAGCAGAGTCGTATCGGCCTGCTTTGTAATCAGTAGAAGCTGATGCCACTGCATTTTTAAGTTGCTGTTTGCGGGCTGCGTCTTGAGGGCCCTGCGCCACTGCTACTGGTGCACTGGGCATAGAGTTAGCTGGACGCAATTTGTTCTGCACGCTGGCAACAGCGCTTTGCAAATCAGTGTCTTGAGGGTTGAGATTAAGGGCGCTGCGATAATACGAAAGCGCACCATTGAAATCGCCTTTGCCTTCAGCAATGACGGCCAAATTATAGTATGCGTCTCCATTGCTTGGATCTTTGGAGACTATGCCATGAAAAGCGCTTTCGGCTTCAGGTATTTTGCCTTCTTGATAAAGTTGCATGGCTTCGGCCAGAGCGCCGGAAGAGTCGACACTATAGTTGCCCGATGAATTAAATGAGCCATTAGAAGAGCCATTAGAACTGGCTGCCCGTTCAGCGGCATCAATGTAAGCAGGGGGCACTTCAGCCGCCGAGCTACTACTTGTGTCTAAAGTCGGCGCTAGTGGAGGCAGAAGTGAGCCTGTAGCGGCTCCACTGCCATAAGAAAGTGTCTTTTCAATGCCAGACAGCCTTTCTGTTGTCGTGCCTTTGCGGCTGACACCAAACAATTTCACTTCCAAACTCTTAAGGCGGCTATCAGTAGATTCGCTGGTTTTAGGCGCACCATAAATGACAGTTTCAATATTGTCTAACTTGACGATTTCAGGTGAAACTTTGCTAGTTGCCGCTAGAGCAAAAGGGGCCGATAAACTCAAAACCAGTGCCTGTGATAGGGCTAGGGTTTTAATAACTTGAGAGTTAAGCTTGATCATGTCGGCCTCGAACTCGAATTAGACTCTCATTATCGCAAAAATACCGCCGCCGTGCAGCCTTGTAACATAAGGTGCTGGAGGCCTGTATTGCGTATCTGATGTGATTTACGACGCTGGGCAAAGAGATGTTGTTCCCTCATGTGGGTGAGGCTCATAGCAGAGCCAAAAGTGCAAAAATATGTTAGGGTAGTAACGTGAAAATCGCCAGCCCAGCGGCTTTTAAGGACTTTCAAATTCGTCAGTGCCAAATGTGTGGATAGTGTGATCGTCGCTACCAAATATCAAAAATCTTTGATAATTTTATCTGCAAGCGCCACTTTCACCCTGGCCGGTTGCAGTAACAGCCTTGCTAAGTTAGATGACAAGGCAATCAGCTCGAAAGAACCGTCAAAACAGGCCATAAGCGCAGCCAGTTTCGTCGACCTGACCCCTGACACCGAAGCCGCCCTGCATCTGAAACAAGAAAATGTAGCCTTGCGTGACGTTGATTTTGCCGTCAAAAGCACAGGCGAAGTTCAAGCTAATGCCAACCTTACAACAAAAGTCAGCACTCCGGTCTCTGGCCGCGTTATCAAAGTGTTCGTCAATACAGGCGACCATGTAGCGGATGGCCAGACGCTTGCCACTATTAACAGTCAAGATATTGAACAAACCGAAGCGGATCTTTTGCAAAATGCTTCGCAAGTGCGCGCAGACCTTAAACGCGATCTTTTGCAAATTGATTTTGACATTAACCAAAATCGTGCCCAGCTTGGCCTTTCCGAGAGCACTTATATGCGCGTCAAAGGCTTACTTGACGAAAAAATTGCTTCTCAAGCTGATTTTGAATCAGCAAAAACACAATACGATCGCGATCACCTGACCATTGACGGTTTAAACGCTAAACGCCAGGCCACCATATCGCTTTCAAATGAACGACTAAATTTATTGACCGAGCCACTGAAACAAAAGCTTCACTTGTTTGGCGTTTCAGATGGGCAAATAAATGAGGTGATCAAATCGGGCAAGCTCAATCCAGTAATTAAGGTAGTAGCACCTGAAAGCGGCGTGGTTACCGAACGGCTCGTTAATTATGGTGAGCTGACTGACCCAAGCCGAGCAATTTTCACCATCGGTGATTTTAATAGCGTCTGGTTGAAGGCCGATGTATACGAGAAAGATGTGGCTAAAGTCAAGGTGGGCCAACCCATTGAATTGGAAGTGGACAGTTTTCCTGATCAGATCTTTAAAGGGAAACTCAATTATGTAGCTGACAGCATCAATCCTGACACGCGCACCCTGACCGTGCGCGCGGAAGTGCTTAATCCAGGCTGCAAACTCAAGCCAAAAATGTTTGCCCGTATGAAAATACTGGTGGGCAAACATCGTGTTCTCACATTGCCAAAAATGGCCGTGCAAGATGCTGAGAATTTCAAAGTTGTCTATGTACCACTTGGCCACGGCCGTTTTCGCGAACAACATGTCAAACTCGGAGGCGAGTCTGGTTCACTTGACGAAGTAGTGGCCGGGCTAAAGGCGGGCGAGCCGGTAATTGTGAAGGGCAGCTTTGAGCTGCGCTCTGAGGCCTTGAAACAGTCTAATTGAGAGCAAAAACACACGATTTCTTCATTTTTCGTTAACCTGCCCTTAAGTAAATATGTGGCACTATCGAACCATATATAGAGTCAATAGAAACGACCAAACTGGATCGAGTGAAGCAGGATACTCAAACAGGTTACTTAAAATGGAATATGCATTAGGCCTTTCGCTAACAGCTATGAGCGCATTCGTTGCCATCTGGATCAATGATCATTTTCATCTCGGCGGCGATCTTAAAGACTAGTTTCCGAGTTCAAGATTTTTCTTTAGCTTCAGCCATAGCGGCCAGGGCTGCCTCATCATCAAAACTATCGATGGCAACGCCTTCATTCTTAGTGACAATCTTATTGGCATTGCGCCCACCGCTAAACCAGCGATAGAGTGCTGGTAAAAATATCAGCGTAAGAATTGTGGCAGGCAACAAGCCGCCCACAATAACGATGGCAAATGGCCTCTGACTTTGGGACCCTATGCCGTCAGAAAGGGCAGCAGGCAATAAACCGGCAAAAGCCACGATAGCGGCTATGGCCACAGGGGGCATGCGCACCATGGCACCTTGTATGGCTGCCTGATCAATATCCACGCCGCTTTCTTCAAGATCGCGAATTTTAGAAGTAAGAATTACACCATTTTGAATGGCCACACCAAACAGGGCGATAAATCCGACGCCGGCCGAAATACTAAAATGAGTGTGAGTCAAAACCAAAGCCAAAATGCCGCCGGAAGCCGCTAGTGGCACGGTAAACATTATTAGCGCCGCCAGCATAGCCGACCCAAAAGCGACATAGAGCAAAAGAAAAACAAGGCCAAGTGTAATTGGCACCACAAGCGAAAGTTGACCCATCGCATGCTTTGCTCTCTCAAATTGACCAGCCCAAACGATATGATAGCCTTCGGGAAGTTTGACTTTATTCTGCACATCGCGCTGAGCTTGTTCCACCGCCGAACCTAAATCTCGACCACGAATGTTAGCTTTGACGGCAACACGCCTCTCATTGCGCTCGCGCAAAATTGTACTTGCACCGTGTGCCTCTGAAATTTTAGTCAATTGCACCAGCGGAATGCGTTGACCGGATGGGCTGGGCACAAGGATATTGCTCAAATCTGATTCTTCATTACGATAATCGGTAGAATATCGCAGCGTCACATCAAATCGTTTTTCACCATCAATTAAATGAGTAATCGATTTTCCGCCGATTGAAGTTTCGACGATATCGAGAATGGCATTGGTATTAATGCCGTAGCGTGAAGCCTTTTGCCGGTCAATATCGATTTGCAGCTGTGGCTGACCTAAAAGCTGATCTACAGAGACGTCAGCCATACCAGGAACTGCAGCTACAACCTGCCGTATTTGTGTGCCCAACCTGGTCAGCACAGCTAAATCGGGACCATATAATTTAACACCCAGCTCGCCTTTGACACCACCTATGGTTTCATCCATGTTGTCTTTTATGTATTGTGAAAAGTTAAATAGCAAACCAGGTAGGTGTGTGGTCAGCTCCCTGTCCATGGCATCCACCAGCATTTCTTTATTGGCAAATTGTTTACGCCACTGCTCTTGCCCTTTAAGGTCTACTAAAACTTCAATGGTGGAATATGGATTGGGATCGGTGCCATCATCAGGTGAGCCAATTTGGGTGACGACAGTGACCACTTCAGGATAAGTTTTGATGATGCGACGCAACTCATGAGCCAGTTGTACTGCTTTTTCTAAAGAGACACTGGTGGGCAAAATCGTGGTGCGAATCCAGATATTGCCTTCTTCTAACTCGGGCAAAAATTCCGTTCCCATGAGTGGAGTCAAAAGCAGACTACCGACAAAAATCAGAGTGCAAAAAATTGCCACCAGAGGTCTTAACTTAAGACACCGAGTCAGAGCCGGCAAATAAAGCAATCTGGCAAAACGCATCAGTGGTGATGTGCGTTCTGTCGGCAGCTTTATGGCGTAAATGATGGCACAGAGTACAGGCACCACAGTCATGGTCACCAGCACTGCCCCAATCAAATTAAAGTTCATCGTTATGGCCAGCGGTCTAAATAATTTTCCTTCCACCCGCTCAAAACAAAGGATCGGCAAAAAAGTTAAGCAGATAATGGCAGTGGAAAATAAAATTGGTTTGGCCACTTCATTAGCGCCAAGTGCCACGGTCTTAATCACTTCAGAAAGATTGGGTCGGCCTGTGAGCCCGCGTTCTTGGCGTTGATGATTGAGGTGCGAGAGTTTGCTGACAATATTTTCAACCATCACCACCGCACCATCAACGATGATACCGAAATCAATTGCACCAATTGAAAGCAGATTGGCCGGCACATGAAATGTATTGAGCAAAATGAAAGCGGTGAGCAGAGCCAGCGGTATAACAGCGGCGCAGATGATGGCGCTGCGTACTTGAAAAAGAAAAAGCATGAGCAGCACAACCACTAAGATCACGCCTTCAGCCACGTTATGACCAATGGTGTTGACTGTCTTGGTCACAAGTGCCGTGCGATCGTAAAGCGGCACGATGTGCATACCGCTGGGCAGCGCTGCCTGCAATTCTCCCCATACTGCACGCAAATTGGCAATAGCGGTGCTGGGATTTTCGCCCCGGCGCATCAAAACAATGCCTTCCACCACATCATCGTCACTGTCATGACCAACCTGGCCCTTGCGCACGGCCGGGCCTATGGTCACTTGTGCCACGTCGTGCACATGCAGAGGCACACCATCTTTGCCGGCGGCCACCACCACATCGCGAATGTCATCTACGGTTTTCAGTAAACCAAGACCGCGCACCATAAAATTCTGATCGTTCTGAATAATGAATGAACCACCGGTAGAGCCATTTGAAGCGGCAATGGCGCCGGCCACCTGCTCTTGGGTCAGGCCCAATGCTTGCAGGCGACCAGGATCGAGTTCAACCTGGTAAGTTTTAGTCGGGCCACCAAATCCGGTGCAATCGACAATACCAGGTACACTGCGAATTTTGCGGTTTAAAAGCCAGTCTTGCTCTTCTTTCCGACGCATAGTCGAATAACGTTGCCCTTCCACCGTATAGCGAAATATTTCGCCTACAGGACTGGCATTTGGGTCAAGTTCTGGTTTTACACCAGCAGGCACTTCGGCCAATGTCAGCCGCTCCAGCACCTGCTGCCTGGCCGAATAAGGGTCGACACCATCTTCAAAAACTACGGTGATTACTGACAAACCAAAGATTGAAATAGACCGCGGCGGTTCTGACCGGGGCACACCGTTCAATTCTTTTTCTATGGGAATTGTGACCAGGCGCTCAACTTCTTCAGCTGCTTTACCAGGCACCTGAGTAATCACGCGCACCTGCATGTTTGCTACATCTGGATAAGCTTCCATAGGCAGTTTGATGAAAGCGTTAACGCCAAAAGAAATTAACACCAGAGCCAGGCAAACCACCAGGGCCCTTCTCTTGACAATCTCTTCAATCAACATGGCTAGTGAATATATTCAATCAACTTTTTACCTTGCGCGAAACTTGCAAGCTCCAAATTGAGTATAGCTCACGGCAGTCTCTATAGCACTGACGACCGCCCTGCCCAGACAAATCGTTTCAGGAGGGGAGCGGGGCGAAAACGTTCTTTCTGGTCACCGGCCTGAACCGCTGCTTCTTCCAACATACTTAGACAGTTCGCCAGACCGATGTCAGCAGCTAGAGTCAGCGGACCTTTGCGCATACCAAGCCCGGCCATGAGCGCCGCGTCAAGATCTTCAGGTTGAACAATGCGCTCTTGCATAGCCAGAAAGGCTTCGTTAATCATGGGCAGAAATAGTTGCTCAGCACTGAAAGAATTATTTGGCTTCGATTTGTTCTCAGATTGAAGTGTTTCCGCTAGTTTTAAAAATTCAGCATTGACCACTGTGCGCTTGCGAGTTTCGGCATCGTAACTGTAAAAACCGCCCATGGTTTTTTGACCAAGCAAATTGTTTTGTACCATGGCCTCTAAAATTGGCGGCACGGCAAAACGCGCACCATATTCCTGATAATTGTATTTGGCTACAGCCAGACCAATATCGGCACCATTCATATCGCGCAGCGCCAGCGGGCCGATGGGCATCACATAATCGCATACGACTTTATCTATTTCTTCAACACTGCCACCATTATGCAATAGAAAAAGCGACTCGTTCATGTAGCGGCCAAGCAGCCTGTTGACTAAAAACGACGCACATTCTTCAACACGTACGGCCAGCTTGCCCATGGAACGGGCCAGTTCAAGAGCGCGAGCCACGGTATCATGCGAGGTTTCAAGACCAGGAATGACCTCAACCAGTTTCATGATATGAGCAGGATTGAAAAAGTGCAGGCCCACGACTTTGTCGGCGCGGCGCACAAAGTTAGCTATTTGTGTAATTGAAAGGCTCGAAGTGTTAGTGGCAAGAATGGCATCAACATGACACCACTGATCAAGATCTTGGAATATTTGTTTTTTGATTTCCAAATTTTCGGAAGCAGCTTCAATGACGAAATCAACTTCTGAAAAATGCTCGTAATTCAGCGTGACTTGCAATCGATTTTTCTGTTCGACCACCTCTTCAGCGCTCAAGCCTTTTTTCATGCGACTGGCGAACAATCGTTCGATATTAGCGACTCCTTTATCGAGGAAAGCTTGCTCAGTCTCTTTCAGCAATACGCTGTAACCACTGCCCAGGAGGGCCACGGCGATAGACGAGCCCATGGTGCCGGCTCCGACCACGGCAACTTTAGTAGAACTTGACGACGTTGAACTTGATGAGGTTGAACTTGAGAGCTCATTAGAAGACTGCATTGTTGCTCCGTATAAGACAAAGTGATTACAGTAGCCGCTTGGCAGCCGACCTGTCGCCTTTGGTCATAATTAAGCCTGCATTCGGCGCGAAATGACGTGTAGTAAACACTATGCGCTTTTTACAATTAATCACTTGACAACAGGAGATTTATTAAAAAGTCATGGTATTTCTCCCATCTTTCGTTAGAATATTTGCACAATAAAGCTTACTCACTTAAGAGCTTTGTTGCGACATATGGTGGCTATGGAACCAGCTGTCTCCTTTGAGTAATGTGCGTAACCAGAAGCTATATTTTTGCCACCGCGCTTTTTTCAAAAAAGACATTCTCTTTCCAGGCACTGACCAAATTAGGTACCCCGCTCAAGGCTTATCAAGCCGGGAGGCGATTATGCTCGCCTATGCAATCATCGCGTTCGAAATGGCCATCTTATATACGGTCTTCTGGTATGTCTTCTTGAGAGAGCCACGTCCCTATCGCATCCAGGGCAATCCATGGGGCGGCTATACCAAGCCGGCCTCGTCCGACAACGCTAGCAATCTTATAAAAGGTAGCAATCTGATAGCCGAGCGCGCCTTACAAGAGCGTGAGCTAATGGCTAGTCTAGGCCGAGCTTCGCAAGCGGCCGCCAACAATCGCACTGCTTACAATGAACAGGCCATTTATGAAGAATGGAATCTTGACGTGCCCATGACCCCATCCCAGCTGGTGCGTTCGCGCCAGAAAGGCGTTTATGTAGCCGACAGCACCAAGGCTGACGCCACCGGTGAGCAAAATAAAGGAAATTCGACATTTGCCATGCAGTTTCTGACAAAATTGTCCGACCGTTTAAACCGCATCAATGTCAAGATTCCATAAACAAGGCTAAATGACCGCCAAGACTCTCGTTCAAATCAAAGATCTCAAAAAGCATTTCCCCATTCGCAAAGGCTTTTTCAATAAACAAGTTGGTGCTTTCAGAGCTCTTGACGGTATCAATCTCGATATTATTGAGGGTGAAACTTTAGGGCTGGTGGGCGAATCTGGTTGCGGCAAATCGACTCTCGGTCGAGTGATGTTGCGACTGATGCCAGCTACACAAGGCTCAGTATCGTTTGACGGTCAGGAAATCATGGCTCTTGATTCCAGGGCCATGAAGCCTTTGCGCAAGCAGATGCAAATTGTTTTTCAAAATCCTTATGCCAGCCTTGATCCCCGTATGACCATTGCGCAGATACTGGCCGAGCCTTTAGAAGTACACGGTATGTCTAAAGGCACAAGTGCTGACGGCGCTTCCAAAATCAAAGCCGAAGTGACGCGCTTAATTGAACTGGTGGGCCTGCCAAAAGAAATGCTCGATCGTTATCCGCACGAGTTTTCCGGCGGCCAGCGTCAGCGAATAGGCATTGCTCGAGCACTGGCTTTGCGACCTCGACTAATAGTGGCCGACGAACCGGTGTCAGCACTCGACGTCAGTGTGCAAGCGCAAATTCTCAATTTGCTGCTTGATTTAAAAAAAGAATTCAACCTCACTTATTTATTCATCGCTCACAATCTCGACGTGGTGCGCTACATCTCAGATCGCATTGCCGTCATGTATCTGGGGCGCATTGTTGAAATAGGACCTTGCGCCGAAGTCTACAAACAACCTCTGCATCCTTACGCAAAGGCGTTGATTTCAGCGGCTCCAGTACCAGATCCTAATTACGACAGAAGTCATCGCGTTTTGCTGCAAGGCGATTTGCCCAGCCCAGCAAATCCGCCTCCCGGTTGCGCTTTCCACACCCGCTGCCCTATTGCCCGCGATATCTGCAAAATCGACACGCCGCCCTTGCGCGAAATCACACCCGGCCACCAGTCTGCCTGTCACTTTGCCGAAGAGTTGCTAAACGCTCAACCCGAAGAGCTTCCGCTCTAAATCAGCTTGGGCTGTAAGTCAGTGTATGAGCCATCTGTGCGTTGCCACTGAGCGTTGAAAATTCCTTTTTCAACAATTTCGGTGTAGACGGCAAAAACACATTTACCTGGTCCTACTCGAGCTTCTTCAAGCAGTGGTTGGGTCCATTTGCGTAAAGTAAAAATGCGCGGCGCACTGCCGGTAACAACCCAAATCGGATAGCCGGTCTTGAGGAAGGCTTTGATTTTTGGCTCCCAGTGCCGTGTCTGACGGAAATTGCCAGTGTCGATTTCTAACAAAACACGCACCGGCTCTAAACCGGGATAGCTGAAAGAAATGGTGGCGTCAGCCTGCTCTTCCGCTTCAGTTAGATCCGAAGCTAGCTCTTTCCAAAATTCGCGGCCGGTAGTAAATTCAAGACCAGTAATAAGTCCAGCTAATTCAGCGTCTTCCATGGCCAATCTGACGTCGACAAGACGCAAAAAGTGTTCTTTGTGATAAGTGTGAGGAGGGCCGGTGGGAATAGTTTCCCAGGAGATACCACGACTCTGCTCCAGAGCTCTAGCACCCGAAGCAGTGAGAAAATAAATCAGCTCCGGCCGCCCGCGGCCTTCCATACGGCCTGACGATGAGGCACCGGTAAAGCCAGCTTGCTGTAAGCGGCGCAAACGTTTGCGGGCAGTTTCATAGCTGATGTCGGGGAAACACAAGCGTGCCAACTGACTGGAAGAAATTGTGCGGTGCAAATAAAGCTCAAGCAGAGAGTTGATGTCGCGGTCCATTAAAACCACACTCTTCTTTTTCACTTTGCTTTTTAAATTCTTGTCGCCTTTGTCCGAGACGCCACTGTCGAGGCGATTATTTTCGGACTTATTTTCAAAATATGCACGAGACTGACCGCCGTCCACGACAACTTCCTTTTTAGTACCCCTTAAATAGATTCTAGATCACTCTTACAAGTTCGTCAGCTTAAAATCTGAAAGATTGCGAATGCCCGGCTGTAAAGGTTATGCAAGGGCGCTATTGTCATCCGACACCATAGCCAGTGGCAAGAGCTTTTGCCGAAATAGAGCGCAAGAGCGAACAATGCTGAGCGATGCTGCTGAAATAGATATCATCTGAAAATCATGGCTCTCAGCTTATATCGCGCTAATCAGCCTCGGCCATGAAAAAACAAAGAGAGCAAAAGCACCACAGGTTTTAATTTAGCACCACATGTGACGCTCTATGAGAGGCTGCTCATGCTCGTTACATAATTCGAAAAACAGATGCCGATTATAAGCTTTGGCACTAAACTGACCGCAGAGCGGATGCGACTTGTTCTCAATAAGCCACTTGCTGCCGATGAAGCAGTCTTCGAGTAAGTGCCCCGCCCAGTGTGCAACTAGGGAAGTAAAGATATAAAAAGCTAACGCAATGATTCGCATGTAACCGCTCTCATAATCGGAAAACGGAAACCATTTTCAGATATGATTACCAACCATATATAAGTCAGGAGCAAAGCCATTCTTTCCTACATCTCTCAACTAAAAGAAATTCCTGCCGCCACACTCGATGCCATTGTCGCCGAGCTAACGGCTCCGGCTCTGCAGTTGGAGTCAATCTGGCAGGAGCCTTATCCGGAGTATGGATCTGATGGTTTGAAAATTGCCACACTTTTAAATCACACCGGCGAACAAACTAATTTTGATTATCATGATTGCCAAAGCCCGGCTGCTACTCCGCTTCTACAGCAGCTGCCCTCCTTGCACAAGTTTTTGCAAGATAGTGGTTTTAAGATCATGGGTTCGAGACTATTGCGCTTAGACCCGGGCACATTTTTGCATGAGCATCGTGACTTTGTTTACCTTGAAGACGTGCCGCGTTACCGTCTGCACATGCCGCTCATAACTAACGATCAAGCGTTCATCACCAGCCCCGGATTGCATGTGCATTTCAAAAAGGGTTATTTGTGGAAACTCGATCCAAAATCGACCATCCACAGTGCTTGCAATTTCGGCCCTGCGCCGCGCATTCATTTGATGCTCGACTGCTATGTAGAAGAAAAACTGCAGAGCCTTTTAGACAATCAGTTTCTTGATCAAGACGCGCTGCACAAACTACCTGACCTGACCGAAAGCGCGCGCCGAAGTTTATTGCAGGAAGCAAATGTGGCTATGCAAGCCGGCAATTTAAAAGCAGCAGAAGAAATTCTCTTAGCCAGTTTCTGCAAATACGATCTCTTTGCTCTTGAACCCGGTTTAACTTCATACGATTTGCTCACTCAGTTCTTCAACCAACAAAAACCGTCTGCAGCACTGGACGAACGCCAGGCCTACTGGCAAGAACGTCTGGTGGAAGTTTACCCAGAGCGTAAATCTCAGCAACTCGCTACCGCAGGAGCTAAATAGTGGAAGCCCTGACATTTTCAATTTTTGTCGGTCAGAGCCAGGGCGTATCTAAATTTGCCCCTACTTGTTCGATGCCATCGCTGACCGCGTATCAGGCGCAAAAGAAAATTCAAGTTGTCTCCACCAGCCAGCTCAATTTTGGCAATGAAATCAGTCAGGGCGAACAAGAAAATCTTGCTGGCCAAACTCAAGCGTCGGCGCTGTTTTATCAATTACGCCTGGAAGCAGCACTGGCAGCTGGTGCCAGCGCAGTGAACAGCCAGAATGTGCCCAGTTATTTTCCTGGCCCCATTATTCCAGGCCCTGGCGGACCACACTGCCACGAGGTCAATCGCGGCAATTTATTGTTTGATCAGTTTCAAAATTTAGTTGCCTTCGACAGCAAAACCATCGCTCGTTTAGAAAGAATAGGCAAGGCAGTTGCGCAAACAGTCGACACCGATCTTTTCACCAGCCCTGCGGAAGTGAAAGAGCCCTGGGCCTGGACAGGTATTAGCGCTCCAACACTGTCATTCTTGCATCAGACCGTCGTCACTGGTGTTGACGAAGAAGCTAAACTCGACGCCGATAGAGCTGTGGGAGCTCTATCAGCTTTTAAAGAGCATGTGCAAGGGCTTTATCAAAAAGCACGACACAACAATTTTGCCCAGGCAGATTCTGTAGCGATGCTGAACACTATAGGTACAGCCTGGCACCATTCAATTACTTTTGACGCTCCACAAGACGCCGAGCCATTGGCACAGGCACTAGCATTTTTGCAAGAAAATCATAGTGGCATCACTAACGACAATCTTTTGTATGTGCTTTTTGAATTGGAAGCGCTTATTAGCTACAAAACTATGAGTGCTGGTTTGCAAACCTTTGCAGCCGGCGTTTTCGCCGGTAACTTCGTAGAAGTAGCGCTCTATCCGCTGGGAAGGTTGGGCGCAACCGAATTTTGCGTGCGCGAGCGTTTGTTTGATGAAGTGATTAACCTCGTCGGCCGCGGCTTTGCACCAGTTGTAATCAACGAAATGGGTCTGGTTGCCGATGGCAATCACCGCGTTACCGCTTCTTGGATCTGGAATATTCTCAAACACACAGCAGACAAAAACCTAGACTGGTCAATGGATTGCCCTGAGTTTCAAAAAGCCACTGCTGAATATTTTGAACAATCAAAAGAAAGTGCCGTGTCGCGGCATGAGGCACTGAGTCATCTGGCTTATTTCCTCTCGCGGCCTGAATATCGCTCAAAACTAAATACTTACATTCGCCCACTGCTGGCCGAATACGATTACATCAAAGAACTGCCAGTGGTGTTCTTACCTGAATATTTATCGCAGGCCGTAGTCAAATCACACTATGACGAAGGCACAAAAGTTGAAAGAGCTTGCCCGTCAGTCTACGAGACTCTGGCTAAAAACGACAAACTGGTTTTGCCACCCAGAGCCTCGTATCACTTTACTGATTCGGCACTATTGCCGTGGTTTACGGTGCTGGGCCGTGACCTGCAAAACAGTACTCTAAAAGGCCAAAATTCGAATCATGCAAGTGACCAGCGTTTCGGCAACACACATAAAAATAGATTGTCAGCCAGAAAAATTCCGACTGGTGTGCGCAATCAAAACAAAAAAATCGTAAAAAGAGCAGTAAAACCGCTCTAACAGGGGCAGGAGAAAAGACCATGAGAATTGCATTTTTAGGAAAAGGCGGCGCCGGCAAAACCACTACAGCAGCTGGTTTTATTCGCTATCTGGCGAAGAAAAAACCATATGTATTGGCTATTGACGCCGACGTCAACGCCCATCTGCGTGGAGCATTGCACCTTGATAATTTGCAAGGCGAAGCACATGAATTAGGCGAGGTCAAAGACGAAATTATCGCCTATTTGAAAGGTGAACGCACAGACCTGGGCGAACTTACCATGGTTGGTACCACTCCACCTTCACTAAAATCAAATTTCATCGCTGTCAGCCCCAGCGATCCGCTTATTAAAAAATATGCGCAAACCAGCGGTAATATCGCCCTTTTAACAGTGGGCACCTACAAAGAAAGCGATGTTGGCGGTGCTTGCTACCACGTTAAGCTCACCGGTTTGCAATCATTCTTCCATCATTTGCTTGATGGCGACAGCGATGTTGTCGTAGCTGACACTACTGCCGGTACCGATAATGTGGCCACTTCACTTTCATTCGCCTATGACATGAACGTCTTTGTGGTTGAGCCAACCAAAAAATCTGTTCAAGTCTATCTTGATTATCTGCAAGTGGCTCCCCACCTTGCTGAGCGCACATATGTTATTGCCAATAAAGTCGACACACCTGAAGACGAACTATTCATCATTAAACACGTAGGCCAAGAAAAATTGCTTGGTGCAGTGCCGCAATCACGCCACCTGAAACGCTTTGAACAGGGCAAGCGTGAAGCGCTTGACGATTTCATGAAAGAACAAGAAGTAGTCTTTGAAAAAGTTCTCACTACTTTAGAAAGCAAAAAGCGCAACTGGACTGATTACCTGACACGCTTGAGAGCGACCCACACCAAGGTTTGCCGCGACTGGTTAGATGATTATTTTGATCAAAAATTAGACAGCGGGCTCGACCATGACTTCACTTACGAGAAAGTCTTAAGCCGAGTAAAAAGTCTGACTACGGTTTAAGAGCTAAACGAGAATAAAATGTCAATTACAACTTCAGTATCTAATTTAGAACAGATAAAAGCAGAAAGAGCGCCGGAAAATCTTGTTCTGACGCCAAAAATCCATCCGCTGATAAAGAAATTTCTGGCGGAAAGAGAGACACTACTAGAGCTCACACGCGCTCTAGGAAGCCCACTGAATGTGCTTTTCCCCGAACTGATTGGTGAGAATGTAGAAGGCTTTCAAAAAACATTCCGCGACCTCAATGTAATCGGCAAAATATTCTTCGCTCACAAATGCAATCAATCTGATTCATTAACAAGACGCCTGGCGGTTGAAAATGCCAATCTCGATGTCAGCTCAGTCAATGAATTAAGACACGCTCTTGGTAGCGGTTTCGATGCCACCCGCATCGAAGCCACCGGGCCCAAAAACGCTGAGTTTCTTGGTCTGGCTATTCAACAGGGCATCACCATTGCCGTGGATAGCATTTCTGAACTGAAGATGATTTTGACACTGCGAGCAGTGCTCAAAGTGAAAAAAGCGACCAAGATTCTCCTTCGCCTCTCTGGTTTCGAAGCCAATCACAGCAAATTTCTCAATAAAGGCAGCCGTTTCGGTGTGCCTTTGAAAGAAGCCAATATTGCTTTTGATATTCTCGAAGCTAATCGCAAAGAAGTGGAATTGCTCGGTTTTTCTTTCCACTTAGATACAGTCAGTGTTCTAGAGCGCGCCATTGCCATTGAAAATTGTCTTGAGCTTTTCGAAGAAGCTCTAACAAGAGACTTTGAGCCACGAGTGCTTAATATCGGCGGCGGCTATAAAGTCAATTATTTAGAAAACGAAGATGAATGGAACGCTTATGTCAGCGCCCTGAAAGAATCAGTGCTTGGCACAAGACCAAGCATGACCTGGCACAACAACGCTTTTGGTATGTCGTCAGACAAGGGCAAGTTGAAAGGCAATTTCAACAGCTACAGTTATTTTGATACCGAAACCGGCGGTGATTTCTTAGATGAATTGCTCGGCCAGCGTTTTGCCAATCTAGGCGACGCCACTGCCGCCAGTATCATTCGCGACAATATGATCGAGCTCTGGATCGAACCGGGTCGCTCACTGGTTGAGCAAACAGGCATTACCGTTGCCCGGGTGAACTCAGTACGCACCTCAAGCCGCAATGAACCAATCATTTGCTTGAATATGAAACGCCAGGATATATCATTCCTTGATCAAGAAATTTTTGTCGATCCGGTAGTGATCGAAAAAGATCCCCTTCCAGATTCACCAGACGCCCAGCCTGTGGGCGTCTATTTTGCCGGTAACCTCTGCCTTGAATCAGACTTGATTTACCGCCATTTGACTTATGTGAAAAAGTTGCCAAAGCCAGGCGATTTGGTCGTATTCGTCAATAGTGCCGGTTACTTCATGGACTTTTCGGCTTCAACTTCAATAATGCATCCCATTGCTAAAAAAGTAGCGGTGATGGAACGACAGGGTAAATTTACCTGGATGCTCGACTCAGAATATGTGCCTTACTGGGAAGAATTGCCATAGATGGAAGTCTCAGACCATCAACCTTTGTAGAACACTCGGAGATAATTCAAAATGTTAGTCAAACATGTCAGTGAGCTAATCGGCAATACACCATTGTTCGAAATACCGCCACAAGTGCATGGCCTAAAAAATATCAATCTCTATGCCAAGCTCGAGCTGCTCAATCCCTTTGGCTCGGTAAAAGATAAAAGCGCATGGAATGTACTCAAAGACGATATTGAACAAATTGCCCGCGAAGGCAAAACCGTAATTGAATCATCAAGCGGCAACATGGCTAAAGCAATGCAATTAGTCTGTTCAGCTTATGGTGTGCCTTTCAAAATTGTCACCAACCGCATTAAAGTGCGCGAAGTCAAACAAATTTTGCAATTGCTGGGCGCTGACGTTGACGAGTTGCCCGGTTTGTCCGAATGTCCAGATCCCACAGATCCTAACGATCCAATCACTTTCATCGAACAAATTATGTCGGCCAGCCCCGGCAAGTATTTCCATACCTCACAATACACCAACGAAAAAAATATCCATGCTCACTACAACTCTACCGGGCGCGAAGTCTGGGAAGATTTGCAGGCAGCAAATGCCGGCGAAGTAGACTATTTCATCGGTGGCCTCGGCACAACCGGCTCTACTCGTGGTGCCGGCACTTTTCTTAAAGAAAAGAATGAGCAGATGAAAAACGTGGGTGTTATCGCCAGCAAAGGTCAACTGCTGCCCGGTATCAGAAACGTAGACGAAATGTACGAAGTGGGCTTGTTCAGAAAAGACTTCTACGACGATATTATTGAAGTATCAATGGACGAATCAATCGATGCCATGCTCGATCTGATTCGCAAATGCGGCATTTTAGCTGGCCCTACTGGTGGTGGCAGCCTGGCCGCCGCGCTCAAATACTTTAAAGAAATTGACGGCACACTAACACGCAAACACAATGCAGTCTTCATCGTCTGTGACCGAGTTGAGTGGTATCTTTCTTACCTGCAAAAATATAGACCAGAATTGTTTGGTCTGTCAGTGAAAAAAGATTCGCTTAAGGCTATTACAAAAGAACAGGCCGATAACGCACCTGAAGTCGACTGCGACAAATTAGAAAATCTGCTCGCTCAGACCGTCAAGCCATTGATTGTCGATATGCGCGGCAGCCTGGCCTTTAAGGCTTCACGCATACCAGGCTCACTAAACATTCCTACAGACGGACTAGAAGACATTGCCGATATGGGCGTGCCTTTTGCCAACGATCAAAAAGTTGTACTGGTTTGCCCTACTGGTGAAGTGTCAAAACGCTTCGCCGCTTACTTCAAAACCAAAGGTGTCGATATAAGCAGTCTGGAAGGTGGCTTTGTCGGCTGGCGCGATGCCGGTAAGACAACAGAAAGGGCCAAACAGGATGGTGTAAGAAAGAGTTTGGTGGGCGTCGGTTCAGGCTCAAAATAAACATCAGAAATCAGAGACCAATAAAAAGTACACAGTTCACAGGAACAAACAATGACCAGCTGTCAAATCAAAGAGCAAGATGCCACTGACACTTTAAACGTGGCCAACACGTTAGACGTGGAGAGTTTCAGAAAACAGTTCCCTATTTTTGCTAATCATCCTGATCTAATTTATTTTGACAGTGCCAGCACAACGCAAAAACCGCAAATAGTTGTAGACGAACTGCTCGACTATTACACAAATCGTTGCGCTAATGCCGGTCGCGCCTCATATTCGTGGTCAACTCAACTGACTCGCGATATTGAAGAGACAAGAAAAAAAGTCGCGCAATTTCTCAATTGCGAGGTAAAAAACCTGGTCTTCACAGGTGGTGCCACCGACAGCCTCAATATGGCGGCGCTCAGCTATGGCCTCAACAATTTGGAAGACGGCGATGAAATCATGCTCTGCCAGCAAGATCACAAATCAGCTGTCTTGCCTTGGTACAACGTACAAGAGATGCTTCAGGCTCGAGGCAAAAACATCCACATCAAACACTTCACTATTCACGAAGTAGGCGACTATGATTTAAAGAGCATCAAAGCTCAACTTTCGCCACGCACAAAAGTCCTGGCCATGGCTCATGTACATCATGTTTTCGGCCTTGATATGGAAGTTGCAAAAATTCGCGAAATTGTTGGTGACGATGTAGTGATTTCACTTGATGCCAGCCAGAGTGTAGGGCATACAACAGTAGACGCCCAGACACTGCCTGTGGACATGATTTCGTTTTCAGGACACAAAATGTTCGCTGCCCCTGGTGTGGGCGGACTTTATATCGCCCCTCGCATCGCCGCCAAAATCAAACCCGTTCGTCTCGGCGGTCAGAGCCCAGTTGCCATCACCGAAAACGGTCTGGAATATTCGGCTAAGTCAATGCATCAATTAATTGAATGCGGCACTCTCAATATTCCTGCCATTTTGTCACTGGGCAAAGCCGTCGACTTCATCCAGTCAGTTGGTATTGACGCCATTGAAAAACAATTGAGCGATCTTACCGTTTATCTCTGGCAAAAACTTATGGACCTGCCCGGTCTGGCATTCGCGCCAGGCATCGGCATCTGTGGCTGCGACTCAGGCTTCGGAATTATTTCATTCCGCTTTGAGCAATTGGCTGCCCTTGATCTTACTTTCTTACTGGACGCCGAAAAAATCTTCGTCAGAGCCGGAGATCACTGCACCGAAAAAAGTGGCGAAGAAGATTATTTACGAGTGAGCATGCACGCTTATAACACCAAAGCTGAAATCGATCAGCTGGTGGAAGTATTACAAGCGGCTACGAACTAGAGAATAAAAATGACCGTAGCAAAAACAATCGCAATTGTCGGAGCAGGCCACAACGGTCTGACCGCTGCTGCATATCTAGCGCAAGCCGGCTATAAAGTCGATGTTTTTGAAAAACGAGATAGCCTTGGTGGCCTCTGTGTCACCGAAAAACCATTTGCCGCCTATGGCAGCGAAGTTAAAATCTCAACAGTAGCCTCCTACTTCGGTATGCTGCGCAAAGAAATTGTGCAGGAGCTAAATTTAGAAGAGCACGGTCTCAAGCCTTATTTAACAGACCCTATCGAAATTGTTTTACTCGAAGGTGGCCAATTTTCATTCACCCCCCGTGATGGCGGCGAAGCCAGAGCCGAAATCGCCTCTCTGACAGGTGAAGATAAAGAAGGCTGGCAGCGCTTCTGGGGCGATATACAAACAGCCGCTACACTTATTTATCCACATTATCTCAAGAGCGATCTAACCCAAAAGCAAGTGCTTTCAATTTTGCTTGAAGCAAAGCTCGATAAAATCGCTGCCCACATTTTTGACGGCAGTCTGCTTGACCTGCTCAAACATTACGTTAAAAGTGAAGATTTAGTAGCTGTGGCAGCCACTTGCACACCAGGCTTTGTCAATGTAGTGGGCTCGGTCTTTGGTTGCATTCACCATGGCACTGCCGAAACCAAAGGCGAATTTGGCGCCTGGGGGCAAGTTTATGGTGGCATGGGTGAAATTACTCAAGCTCTGGCAAAAGTTGCACAAGCTCATGGTGCAGTGCTGCACACCGGCCATGGTGTAAGTCGACTGGTGAGTGAAGCCGGCCGCATTGCCGCCGTTGAATTTGAAAACGGCACAAAGAAAATTTTTGACATCGTCATTGCCAATTGCGACAGCTACATAGTCTTTGAGAAATTGCTAGACAAGCAATCTGCCACTGAAACCATTCGCCATTATTTGAGCGAAAACCGCCCCACGGTCTCAGCCGCCAAATTGCATTTTCTTTTGAAAGCCTTGCCGACTTTTACTACATTGAAAAAAATTGACCATAATCACAAAGGCGTGATTGTCATTGCTCCACCCCTGAGTGCTGTCAAGCAAGCGTCTCAAACAGTGCCCGGCGGCGTCATGCCCGAGCGCTTAATGCTGACCATGGCTTTTCCCACTCTAGAAGACCCTTCCATGGCGGATAAGCATGCTGCACAAAGCAGCAAACATGTGCTTACTGTAGATGTACATTATGTGCCCGCCCACATCGGTGGCAAGGCCTGGAGCAGAGTCGACGATGATCGACTGCTTGAAATGACAATTGTTGCCATTGAAGCGCAGTGTCCTGAAATTCGTCAATTAATAGAACAAAGTTATGTGGTATCACCAAGGGTGCTGGCTGAAGCCTTCAACCTTGCCTCGCTCTCGTGTTGGCACATGCCGATGACCCCTCAATATTTGTTTGAGAAGCGCAGCTTGCCTGCTTGCGCACCCTATGAAACTCCTTTTGACAATCTATATCTTTGCGGCGCCGGCACCTACCCTGGTGGCAACGTCACTGCGGCCAACGGTCACAATGTGGCCAAACATATATTGGCATTGGCCACAAACAGCGCATCGCAGACTCAAAGCCCGGAGGTGCAATGCCAGCTCCAAGCTTAATTCCAGAATATATCGAGAGCAAACCAGAAGAAAAAGTGCAAGTCTTTGCCGTCACTCGCGAGCATGCTGATTCCCTCAGTCAAGATATTGCTTCTATGTACGAAGCCGCCCTTGGTGTCGGTGGTGTCGGCCAGCCGGGAGCAGAGGCGTATCCTGACAGCGACCTGTTTTCTGAGGCTGGTGTGAAAGCCACTCTTTTAGCGCAAGAGCGCATGATCGCCGTAGCCAAACACAATGACCGCATCGTTGGCGCCATGGTGGCCGACCGGCTCAGCCCTTACCACATCGAGCATAACAGCATGGCAGTGCGGCTTGATTGTCGCGGCCTGCGCATTGGTTCAGCACTGGTAGATGGCCTCAGGGATATTACCGACGCCACAGCGCTTACCATCAACAGCACCGAACTGGTCACCCACAGCCTTGCCAGCCAGGCTGCCCATTTCCAGGCAGGTTATCGCCAGATCGTCGGCTTTGCTTTCTGCCACTATCCTTCAGTATTTTTTGTCGATCACCCTGAATCGGTTTTATGGGTGACCCGTTTTCAAGGCAAGCTAGTCAGTGCCATTAAACAAATTCGCAGCACTCTGGGCAGAAAATTAGGCAACACCGCCAGTGATGTAGTGCAAGCTGTGCTTACAGCTCAAGCACAGGGCTCAATTAAACTTGCTGACGGCAATGGAAGATTGAGCGAAGAGCATTTGCAATTAGTGGCGGAAGTTTTGCAGCATCGCACGGCCTATGTACCATATGATTATGCGCCCATTGTGCAATCAATTTTATTTCAATTTGAAGATTTGCTTGATAGAAGCGTGAAGAGCAAATTTTTCCAACGTGTTGACAATGAAGAAAATCAAGTAGACCAGAACGCTGATACTGCCGCCGCATCTGCTCAATTGACCATCGACTATAAAGACGGTTTCGGCCATACTTATATTGTCTACCAACCTGATTTCAAATTTGACGCCGCAGCATTAAGTGAAGCGATCAAGAGTGTTAAAGCGAAAGATAAACGCTATATATTAGTGCGGGTACCGGCGAATGTTCCACAAGCGCTGGAAGCAATAGACCACCTGCGGGCTTCTGGTTTTGTTTTTCACAGTTACCTGCCCCTTTATGGTTACAAAGACCAAGACGGACTGCATCAGTTCTATGACATTGTTACTCTGCAATGGATAGCACCGCAGATAGTGGCGGCAAACGCACTTCCTGGTGCTACCGATAGTGTGATTAAACTGCATGGCTATCCTGAAAATCTTTCCGGCCCACTTGTGAAATTAATCGCAACCGAATTACATAACACCGAATTACGCAGCTCCGAATTAGGCAGCTCCCAGTTAGACAGCAAGGAGCAAAACCATGCTGGAAAGTAAACTCGTGGGCACACGCAAGAATCTCCCCAAAGGAGCAAAAGCAGTGCTGGCTGCTCTCAAACAAGCACCAGAAATGCTCAGTGCTCGCGATCTTTGCTTCCGTATGAAACTGACTAAATTAGCCAGCGACAGTGCAGCACCAGGCTTGA
Source organism: Candidatus Obscuribacterales bacterium (assembly GCA_949127735.1). Classification (GTDB taxonomy): domain Bacteria; phylum Cyanobacteriota; class Vampirovibrionia; order Obscuribacterales; family Obscuribacteraceae. Next base: position 26,117 of record CASBPX010000140.1, read on the forward strand.
CCACGGTATACCGCTCCCTTGAACTTTTAACCAGGCTTGGTCTGGTCCAAGCCGTAAGCGTTGGCGACGCCGAAAAACGCTATGAAGCTATCGAAGAAGGTGAGCACAGCCACCACCTGATTTGCAAGGTTTGCAACAGCAATATCAAAATGAAAGATTGCTTGCTTTCAAGCATTGAAGAAATAATTTTACGCGAACACGGATTTTCGGTTTCCGAACACTTGCTCGAACTGTTTGGCACTTGCCGAACATGCACTGTTGCTGCAAGCACTATTGCTGCAAATAAAGATACAGCACCGGCCAAGACTATAAAACTTGAGAGAAAAGGAGATTTAAAATGAGGATTGCATTTCTTGGAAAAGGCGGAGCCGGTAAAACAACAACGTCATCCGGTTTCATACAATATTTAGCCAAGCGCTTTCCCTTTGTTGTGGCCGTAGACGCAGACCTTAACGCCCACTTAAAAGGTGCGCTGAATTTGCAAGGCGAAACTAAACAGCTGGGTCTCCATTTCGACGAAGTGACTGAATATCTGCAAGGCTCAAGAAAAGACATCGGCGCAAGACCGATGATTGGCACCACGCCTCCAGCTGTAGGTTCCAATTTCATCACGGCTAAAGCGAACGACGCTTTCATTGAAAAATATGCACTAAAAGACGGCAATATTGCTTTGCTTACAGTAGGCACTTATCAACAAGAAGATGTGGGGGGCTCTTGCTATCACGAGAAGCTCAAAAGCTTAGCCGGTATTTTCCACCACATGCTCGACACCAGTGAAGACATGGTTGTGGCCGACACCACTGCCGGTACCGACAATGTCGCTACTTCGCTTTCTTTTGCCTACGACATCAATGTCTTCGTGCTTGAGCCAACCGAAAAATCAACTCAGGTGTTTCTCGATTTTGAAGAAATTGCTCCTCAATTTGCCAGCCGCACATTTGTGGTCGGCAACAAAGTAGATGGTGAAGAAGACGCAGACTACATCAAAGAAAGAGTTGGTGCAGACAAATATCTCGGTTCCATACCGTTTTCACGCAATCTCAAGCTCTTTGAACAAGGTGAAGACGACGCCATTCTTGATTTCCAAAAAGAGCAGGAAGCTACCTTCGACAACATTCTTGCCACCTGGACGGCTAAGGCCAACGAACGCGATTGGACTATTTACCTCGAGCGTTTGAGAAAAGCCTTTGCCTGGGACTGTGAACGCTGGTATAACGACTACTACAAGACAGACCTGGTTAAAGACATGGATGAGACTTTTACTTACGAAAAAGCGCTCAACGAAAAAGGCCTTAGCAATAAAGAAAAAGCAACTAAAAGCCCTGCACTGGTCTAGGTCAAACTCATGACGTCACCCTCTATTTCGCGCCGGAAAAGCTCGGATTATCTGCAATCGATGAGATTGTGGAGCAATTTCTTTGCAATCTCCGGCGCAGAAATTGCGGCAATGGAGCGGCAAGCAAGCATTGCTGGAAAGAATGTACTTGAACTTGGTTGTGGTAACGGCAGGCTTTGTTATCAACTGGCACCACTGGCTAAAAGAGTCACTGGTGTCGACCCAGACGGTCGCCTGGTGCAATTTGCCGCCGACTACGCAGCGCGTAACACCATCTCTAACCTTACTTTTTTAGAAATGGGAGCTGAGCAATTAGCTTTTGATGACGATTGCTTCGACGTGGTGATCATGCCATGGATGTTCCATCTGGTTAAAGAACGCGACCAGGCGCTGGCCGAAGTGAAGCGCGTACTTAAAGCTGGCGGTCACCTGTTTATTTTTGGCCTCTATGGCGATTGTGATTACGACCGCATCGCAAGGCGCTTTGTGCCTTCGCGCGAACGCGATCTCGATGCTGCCGAAATTTACGAAGCACCACTGGAACGTGTATTCGAACAATATTTGAAAGAAGAAATTCCATACGAAGAAAGTGACTACTCTTTTATTTTTCCTGACTGCGCCGTCACCGCCGAAGCTTTTACTTTTGCATTCAGCAACTGGTACGAAACAGAATTAAGTGAAAAAGATAGGGCTCGCCTGCGCCACGTAATTCAACATTTCCGCAAGGGCAACAACATTCAACTACGCACTCGCGGTGCGCTTTACAGCGCAGTCAATAATAAATCTGCCAGGAGCTGATTGATGTCTATTGAACCTGTTGAATCTGTTGACTTTGAACGCGCACGAGAAGAAACTCTCAAATATCATAAAGCCTACTACAGTCGTTTCAAACTATTCGAAGACGGCTCATGGTTAGCTCACCCTGACGAACCCTTGATGCAGTTGCTCAACTACTTAGAAGGGAATATCAAAATTCTTGATTTGGGCTGCGGAGTGGGTCGCAATGCCATTCCTATGGCACAAGCTTTGCAGAAGCAGAATAAACAAGCAACAATCACTTGCGTAGATGTTTTAGCAGAGTCTATAGATCTCTTGAGAGAGTATGCGGTCACTTACAAAGTTCAAGATATTATTGAGCCAGTACTCGCCGACAATGATGATTTTGCTATGGCTCAATTGCATTACGATTTAATTGCCGCAATTTCGACGCTAGAGCATTGCCAGGGCAAAGACCGAGTATTGGCGCTAATGAAAGAAATTGCCGAAAGCAGCAAAAACGGTGGCTTTGTGCGCATCGAGATGACGACCAATAGAAACGTAGTTGATGTTGTTTCAGGCGAGGCCATTGCTACTTTTGTAGAAACGCCATTGCTGCTTGAAGAAGTAGAAGAAATGCTGGCGCAAGCTTTTGCCGGTTGGAATGTGATTGCCAAAACTATCGACCCATACGAAGAGACTTTAGAAAAAGAGGGTCGCTCGGTACACTGGTGCTCGACGCAAATCAATTTTACAGCGCAAAAACCCTAATTTTCGGTGTTTTTCGGCTCTGGTTGGAGGGGTCTTTTAGCAACTAGCTGTCGGAAGCCAGGCAGCTCACGGCGCCAGAATGGCACCAGAAAAGAGCACCTGACCTGTGCCACTATCGGCGATGGCCATTAAAAATGGTCTATCCAAGGTCATAGATACAGGCTGATTGGAAGACATCCCAAAATTTTCCATAACAGCCGCAGTTGCCGCGGCAGCTTCAGTACCGCTTTCGTCTACTATTATCTTTGCTGCGTGATTGATGAAACTGACTTTTATATCTGGAGTAATCAAAGACAAATCACAATTATCACCAAAGAGTTCATTCATACCAAGCTGTGACATTGCTTGATTGAGCTTGTCACTAAATTCAATTTCCATGCGGGGCATTTGCAAAGCCACTGAAGCTTTCGGTAGGGCATTCATGACCACATTGGGATTTTTGATATATTCGATGCAATGGCCAAAACTGCGACCAGGCTTGGGCAATACCAATTGCATGAAGTAGGGCGATTGTTTGTAAGGCAGCTTTACCATCTGGGCATTGTCATCTTCCCGATAAGCCAAACTGTCTACTTTAGACATCATTTTTACAGATTTTGCGCCGCCGCCAACCATATAAAAAGGGCTGTCTATGGTATTCTCAACAGCAAATTTTTGTTCCCATTTAGCGCAGAAATAAATGGCGTTGCTGATGACTAGAACGGTATCTTGATTGCAGTTATTTTCATCCAAAATATGAGTGATTCTACCCTTGGTGGCATTCTCAGCCCAATAGTTGATTTGCTCAACCGCCTCAGGAGAGGCAAAATCTACTCCATACAATGAGGCTGAATAGGCCTCTACGGCATTGTTGACAAAGCCTTCGTGGCAGCGCACCCCTTTACCAAACCAGAGAGCCGAAGCTATTGAAACTTCGTGATCAGGTTTATCCATCACCAGGTAATTTAAAAGCTGCCTGTTCCACGGATTGATTTCAGTGGGCTTAGGCAAATTGAGGGCAGCGGCCATTTGCGAATAAGTATTTCCACCCGCACCGTTATAGAGCATGCAAGCGGTGAGAAAAATACTTGTCGGCGACAAGACTACATTTGATGTCGGCCTGGCCATGGCCAAAGTTTTGAGGACGTCAATACCAAACTGATTGTTCGAAGCAACGATGTGCTTCCAATAATCTTTGTCGCTGGGAAGTAAAGTCTGCTGCATAACCAAAACGTGACGTGGTTCCTAAAGTGGTATCCCTAAGTGATTTACCCGCTGGGCGGAATATATGCACACTTAAGTTTCTAATTTAGAACTCTACGCCAGGCTTCTTAGTTGGGTCGAGGCCAAGATGCGAAACATCAGGGTTGAGGCTGGTCATGGGCCGTCTGGTCTGGTTTAGATTAGGCTCGGGGCTGCCGCCGCCGTTTTCAAACAGGCCGCGTTTGGAAGGCATCGCCTCGCGTGTTTGTGGACGGAGACCACCATAGCGCGGCGTGGCTTGCTGGCCGGGAATTGCCGAGAGTTGCCCTTCGGAACCATCGAGAACGTTGCCCATAGAGTCTACAGCGGCCGGACTCTGGCTCGAATTGGCCTCAGCGTAGCTTGCAATCAGGCCGTTCGCTGCAGGCATGGGGTTGGGAATGCTGCCACCATTGAGGGTGTTTCCACCGCCACCACCACTGCCAATAATTTCAGCAGAAGTAGAGGTAGAAGTAGAAGTAGAAGTCTCAGTAGCTTGTGGCAGTCCGATAAATTGTCCGCACTCAATGCAGAATTTACCCTTGCCGGCCAATTTTGTGCAATTTGGACAAATTCGCGAAGCACCATTATTAGCGGGTGCAGCCGCTGACCCATTGCCATTACCGCTAGCAGCATGAGCTTGCACTACCGGAATGGAACCGGTTTGTGACCCTAGCAACGAATTCGAACCGGTCTGAATATGAGGGCTGACAAAACCTGGCGCGGGTATCGGTGAGGCGCCATAACCATTGCCATTACCATTGCCATTACCACTGCCATAACCATTGCCATTACCGGCCCCGTTACCACCCGTAACTGGATAAACAGAATCAGCCAGTTCGGCACCGTGAGCAGCAACATTGCCGATGTCTTCGCGACTGGGGAATGGCAAACTACCGGCCGGCGTGGCAAAACTAGGTGCAGCAGGCGCGCCATGATTGCCGCCACCACCTGAATCATCGCCGTCTCCGGCGTGTCTTCTGGCGCTGACGTTGTGCAGCAAGTGCAGTTTGGCGATTTCTTCAATTCCGCGCAGGTCAACCATAAATGGCTTGGTTTCGCCAAATTCTGGATCGCCCGCTGGTGAGAGATAAACCAGAGCGTGGTGTTTTTCCATCCGTTTAATAGAATCGGTGTCGACTCGAGCCACTACCTGTTGGCTGTGAATTCTGTTCCAACTGGTGGGGAAAATGCCAAATCCGTTGGCCTGGAAGTGGTCGGCAATACCAGGGACAACCACCGCGTGTTTACCGATTTCTTCTGAGAAGAATTTGGCTGTGGTCTCGTCTGCGTTGTGCAGACAGACACGCACGGCGCTGTTGGAGAAAATAGTTTTCAATTCTGGTGCTACAGAGGCACCACCGCTCGTGATCTGCGAAATGTTCTGCAGAATGATTGTCAGACCGCCGTTGGCACCGCGGACGATAGCAGACAATCTGCCGGCCAAGTCGATATTCAAAGTTTGATATTCGTCGAAGAAGGCAAAGAGAGGCAAGACCGATTTTGTACCATATCTGGTGTGCAAAGCTTGTTGCATCTGGTGCACAAAGCATGCGGCCAGCGATTCTGCGTCAGGACCGAGTGATGCTGGAGCACCGAAAATCAGCACTGTGGGCTCATGCATACTGGTCTTCAAATCTACATTTGATCTTTCTGTGGCCTTGAGAATGGCGCGGTTTTTGAACATACGCAGACGTCCGCGTACACCCTGAATATTTTTATCCCAATCGCTGTCGGTTCTAATAATCGATGAAAGACGTTGAGTCAATTCACCCAGTTCTCCGGCGTTGATATTTGGATCGGCTTTCAATTTACGCAACGATTCAACAATGTTGCGGCGATTGTTTACCAGTTTCATCAAACCATATGGATTACACGGCAGCGGATCAAGCTGAGACGGTTGGCCGTTCTCATCTTCGCCCATAACCTGCACACCGCCCCACTTGAGCAGTTGAGTCAACCCTTCAATGTAACCGAGATCTCGCTCTGCCCAGTGTTGTTCTTCAGCTTCCAACGAGTTGATGTCTTGCACAATTGATGTTGCAAACGTGACTGCGTCTTGATCAAGCGGATTCCAACAAATTGAATCAGCATCTAATGGGTTGAAGTAAAGCGTGCGGAAACCGGCGTGCTCAGCCTCAGGCAATACTGTGTATTTAAAACCTTCGCGGCGTTCATCTAAGTTAGGATCGTTGGCTTTAGCTTCTAAGGCAATAATGACGCATGGCTTGGCCAGCAAAGCTTTAATCACGGCCCTCATCAAAGTGGTTTTACCTGAACCTGACGGAGCAACGATGAACATGTTCTTGTTAGGCAGACGGCCCATGGGAATGGTCACCGGCAGGTGGGTGCGCGCTAAGAATCCGAACGGTATAACTACGCCGTCAGATTCTGTCCAGGTGGCATTAGGATTTTTGCCGCCCATGCGACCATGTCGCCGTCCGTTGGGTGGGCATACGTAAGAGCGCTCATAATCGCGGGGGGTCATCAAACCAGATGGTGGGTTGAAAGTTCTGATTGTTTGCCAGGGGAATAATCTTTTCTTGTGCGCGGCGGCAATGATTAGAGCCAGGAGCACCAGAGTAGGCATCAAAATCGCTATCGATGTTGCGTCAAGGAAGCCCTTGCCTTTACGCGGGGCAAAGTTTTGCACTTGTTGGCTGTGTTCAGGTCGGCCTTCGAGACGAAGATTTTTACCCTGCACGGTCTGGCCCATGGTCGGCACAAGACCGGTTGTCGGCCGCGGAATCGGAGGCGGGCCTTCCGCTCCGACCGGTGTAGCACCTTGCTGAATCAGCGGACTCGGCGCTTGCTGCACTGGCTGCAGCGCAGGAGCCTGTACTGGATAAGACTGTGGCGGATAAGCCATTTGTGAGTATGACGACGGTTGGCCGCCAGTCTGAATAGGCTGCTGCAAAGGCATTTGCTGTGGCTGAATAGGGCTTTGATACTGCTGCGCGCCATTATATTGAACGGGTGCTTGCGCTGGTTGATAGGTTTGCGGATAGGGCGAAGCCTGCAGGCTACCACCACCACCACCATCCAGAGGTGCGCCCACCGAACCCTGCATTTGCATGCGGCGTTCATACTCTCTGGCAGAAATCTGCTCGTTGCTATCCATATCGCGATAGGACGAAATCAGACCCCTTTCATTTATTTGCGCAACCCACTTCATCGAGGTCTCCTCAGACAAACTCAAAATTGATCGTTACTTACTTATACCTTTTATACAAGTAGTTGCACAACAAAACCCGCACCAGTTCTGCGGTGAATACGAAAAGAGGGCCTCTTTTTTACATTTATCGACCAAAAGTTTCGTATTTCTACCAAGCCTTTCTATTATCATGCCACAACTGATGTTTTCACGTGGCCTCGATCATGAGGTTGGAGCTTCACTGATACCGGCAATTTTCAACTGCCCGTTGACCTTCTTCACCAAATAGAGATAGTTACAAGGTTTGCTCGTGGGCGCCTCCCCAGGCAGAGTCATATCCAGCGTTCCGCGCACCGTCACTTCGATAGAACCGTCTTGCAAATTCGGCCCGGCCGCCACCATTGTTTGACTGAAATTACTTTTGATGCCAGAGCCAAGAATGCCCTGGGCCACTTCAGGCGTCCAGACACTGGTTTGATAATTTTGCGCGCACTCAGGCGTCATCAAATTCATAGCTGATGTTTGCGAATTTTGGGCGGAAGATGATGAAAAATCCCAGGCCAGAGGCAAAAAGCCTTTGACGATTTCGGTGGCGGCATTTGGCTGCACCATGTCTGCGGCATTAGGTGGCGGTGGCCCAGGAGTTTGCCCCTGATTGAGATAACGGCCACCAACCGGGCGGGCCTGACCGGTAACGTCCGGATCAGTCTCAGCCCTTGTTCTCGGCCTGTTTTTGGCAGGCGGCCCAGAGCTTTGTGGCGAGAGAAAAAGCGTCAGCGCAGCCCCAGCCATAACTCCGGCTAGCCCGACAGTAATCAGAGTCATTTTGTATTTTTCACCGGCTTGATAATCGAACATACATATCAACCCGCAGTGAGCAAATCAGGTGTAAAGGTCTCCGGTGTATATCCCTGACCCAATAAATGGCAAGCCCAGCGCGCGTCGCCGGCGCAGAGTTCAATCATTTTGGAACGCATGGGTTGGTCTGTGTTCGGTTCGGTTGTGGCTACCCAGTACATGAAGCGCGGTACCACCAGTTTCACTACTCCGCGAGAGAGTTTGTGATAGATGAGAAAGGCGTCTGAATACTCTCTGTTTTTACGTGTGAGGTGGGCGATAGCCCCCATTTCTTGAGGAGTAAGACCGCAGGCTTCGCGAATCAATTCAAAGTTTGAAGGGTCATTACCAAGAATGATCTTGATGGCACTGTTGGTGGCAAGGTTGCGCGCACGATCATCGCGCAATAAGTCACCGAGCTCTTGCGAGATGCCGATGAACAGTAGACCTAAGTGTCGGCTGGTACGCGAAGCGTCTTCAACCAGAGTTTTGCCGCCCTCATAACGCAGCAGTCTCCACAACTCGTCTATGCAAAAAACAAAGCGTGATGGTTTACCCAGAGCGACTTGTTCAGCTTTATGCTGAGCCGCTCTACGCAACACATAGTCAGAGACGAACAAAGTTACAACGGCTTCTAAAGTTTTGTCGTGAGCCAGATCTGAGGTATCAAAAACCATCAGCTGAGTATCGAGGGGAATGGATGTAGGCCCATCGAAAAGCTTACCGAAAATAGCACCCTTGCAGTAAAGACTGAGGCGGTTGGATAAATCTTCGCAAGTGTCGCCACGTTTGCTTTTGCCATGCTTGGTGGCTTCGTCGGAGAGCCAGGCCACCAGGTCTGATTCAATTGGAATGCGTCCGGCCTCAGCGCAACTTTTATAAATCGCCTGAATGCCTTGCATCAAGATTGGCTTTTCATCTTTGTTGAGCGCCTGTTCCCCACGCTCACCAAGCATGACTGAGTGGAAATTCAAAATTTTGATGATATGCGATTCAGGTGGGCTGGCCGGATCTACAGCTTTGCCGTCGGCCCCTTGATATGGCAAATCATAAAGATTGATGCAAACCTGGCCGTCAGGGCCGAGTTTGATATAGGCGCAATCGTCATAGACTTCAGTCAACATGCGATATGAGCCTGATCTATCGATGATTACCGTCTTAGCACCCGACAAAGTTTTCATCTGAATAATTTGTTGGGCCACCATAGATTTACCTTCACCCGGCTGACCGAAGACGATGCAGAGGGCGTTTGGTAGTTTTTCATCATACGGATTCAAGAAGACCGGCTCTAGGGTTTCTTTGGAAAATCCTAACCAGTCGCCATATTCAGAGCCTAACTTAGCGTGAACAAAGGGGAAAGAATTGCGTACTGTCGGTGTGCGCACGGCTTTACCGCGACGAGCAACGTCAACACCTAAGCCAGGCAGACTGCCGATGAAGAGTGATCTTTGTTCATGGTGACCAATAACAAATCTGGCACCACGACACTGTGACGCAGCCGATCTTACAAATTCGGTAGAGCGATTAAGCTCTTCTAGACTGTCGGCAAAAAGAGTGAAATAAATGGCGTAATTGAACACTTCCATGTTGGTGGTGTACAACTCTGAACCAATGGTAGCGGCTTCCTGTGCCTTTTCCGCTTCTTCCTGGTTAGGGGCGGAGCGCTGACCCATGATGCCCTGATAGGTATTGGCTGATGCCTGCGCCTGTTTTTTCTGCAAGCTCTTACGGAAGAGTTCTTTGTCTAATTTATGCGCGTATATATTGAGCCGCCATTCACAGTTAAGGCGCAACAAAGGTTGCAACCAGAGCGGCCCAGTGCGCTCTGGCAGCCGGTTCATATAGAGGGTGCGCACATAGCGGCCGGCCACTTCAGGATTGTTTAAATCGGCACCAGGGTCGGTGGCTTCAATATAATCAGTCATGTCTGAAATCTTGACGAAGTCTGGCGAACTGAAGTCATAACAAGATTCGACTAATTGCTGACGCACCGTGGCTGGTTCCATGTCAGGAAAGACGCGTCTGATCATTGGCGGCACAGATTGAGTCTGGGGGCGCACCGGCATTGGCAAGGTGTCTTCTGCTTGCTCCGCTTGCTTTGGATTAAGCTCGCGATAAATCATGCGGAAATATTCCAGAGCAGACACGGGCCGACCGGCCATACCACAGGCACCAAGCTGACTGACATAACCATTGGCCCGTTGCACCAATGTGGTGACATTCTTGAAATGGCTTCCCACAGTTTGTCTGGCAGCCTGACTGGTGAGTGCATTCATCACCGAATTGACGGCAGCATCAATCATTGTCTGCTTCGGTGGTTTTTCTTTGGGAGGCCGATAGCAGAAAGTGACATAGAATTTGAGCTCAGGCACAAAGTTGCGCGACAAAAGCGACGCCTGGTCGTTCTCTACTACTTTGGCCACATAACGCAAAAAAGGATCTTCATTGACTTCAACCGGATGCCTTTGAAAATATTCGCGCTTTGAAATGTTGTGACAGACAACAGTCAACTGCGCAGAAGTATCGATACCATTGAGAAAACCAGTAAAGTGGTTCATCAACGAAACCAGGCGCATCTCGTCAAAACCTGACACGTGCACGCCGTCAAGCTCAAAGACGCAGCGATATGTGCCATCTTTCAAACAAAGAATGCCCTGACCGGAAGCGTCATCATGGAATAAATCCCACAATGGCAAAATGCTGGCGGCTGATGTGTGGGGCCTCGGTACCGCATGTCCGGGAATCTTCCCTAAAATTTCAGCAGAAACCGGCGCCTCTTTATCTTTGCCCCGTTTGAAAAAACCAAGCAAACTATTTTCTTTAGAGTAAGACCGATTTATGGATGTGACCATTAAGTAAGCAGAACTCCTCTAATCAATAAATTCCGGCAGTTTTTCGTCAGTCAAAAACCTGACAGGATTTGGATCGGGCCCAGGAATCAGCACCTGTGAGCCGGTATAAAAATTAAGCAGAGTCTCCCAGTAGGATGCTGAATGGTTGAGAGTGACCAGGCAGTAAAAAGGGCCAAGAATTCCGAAAAACAGACAGATATAAAGCCTGAGATCTTGCCCGTTAAACATGAGCGGATTCATCCACGAATAAAGCTGCGTGGAAACTATCAAGCTGGCAAGGACAGCGAACAGCTGATCAAAACGCATACCAAATAACTTGGGGGCGTCTTCTAAATTTAGAGGTGTAATGTCATCCATAATTTCATTCTACTTAAAAACTTAGCTTTTAAACGGTCAACCAACGGCGCCACGATTAGCCGGAACAAAAATCATACCTACGATATGCGGTGGAAGCCTCACACTGCTTTTATTCCCAGAAACTGCGAACTCCTGCATCTTAGAAACCAGCTCAGTGGGAAGACCCGCAGTTTTATCGACCTTTTCGAAATGATTAACCGCCAGAGCAAAGTCACCGGTAAGGCGCGCAATCTCGCCCATAACATAGTTGTAGCGACTACGGTTGCCTGCCCAGCTATCGTCAGTTAAGGCCGTTTGCAGTTCTGACTTGGCCAGGGCGAGAAATCTAGCGCCATCAACACCTTGTTCTTTGGCACACCAGTAACCATTTAAAGCGAGCACTGCTTTGTCTAAGGCGTGCACATTATGTTTGCGGCCTGAGGCCACGGCATGTGCGAATTTTTTGGCCGGTTCTGTAGGCGGGCTGTCAGGCACCACTTGCGGCAGATAAAAATGCTCCTTAAACGATGACAACCACCAGGTGTAGATGCAATTAGGACACATGGCAAGCAGACTTGAGCGTAATTCGGCATCAGGCAAAATGCGATGCAAGTCGCTTTCAACGGGAGTGGTAGTGTCGATGGCAGGCATTCTTGCCACTTCATAAGTGGCGAAAATAGTTTGACATTCAGGACAGACCACTGTCAGATGGCGCAGTTTAAAGAACTTCATGGCTTTGACTTTGCTGTTTTTATCAGCCGCTAGCATTGGTGACGATTGAATTATCAACCATTACCGTTGTTGTAGCCATCCTGGCCCAACATCCGTTCCATCATACGCTTGACCAGGCGATCTTTCGGCACAGGCGATTGATCATATCTAGCCACGGCACCAGATTGGTCGCGAACGGGCACCGGTCTTGGCACGAAGCGCGGATCCTGGCGAACGGAGTCGACATAATCTTTGCTCAGATAAGGCGTTCCGTATGTTTGCGGATCGGTACTGTGAGCGTCAACAATCGCTCTGGCAGTATAGACCGCGCCGTAATCAATGTTGTTGGCATGCCACTTAGGATCAGAGTCAAACATCGATTGAACAATATCCACATCACCCATGGAAACATTGGAAGGACCTACAGCTTGAGCGGCCACCGCTACAGCCGGCATTGATTCTGGATTTTGTGAGTAGGCTTGTACAGCGGTCTCGAGCATCTGGAATTTACCGGGATCAGAATCACTCTTAGTGGGATCGTAAATTTGTTTCCAATCCATACCACTGGCTCTCAAATCAGCCACCACTTGCTTGACCAGATTTTGCGAACCGCCAAATTGACTGACGGCACTGGCAACAGCCGACTGCTGTGCGCCACCATAATCTACGACCTGACCAGAGACAGACTGCTCTATATCCATGGAAACATTTTCGCTTGGCAGATTACCGCTGCCACCACCGTTGCTTCCGCCGTCAACGCGGCCGATTTGAATCTGGCCAGCAGTTGAACCTACGTTGCCACCAGGTAATCTCACAGACCCCAAATTGACGTTGCCGCCATTGCCTTGATTGCTTGGTGGCTGCAAGCGAGAGTTGACCACAGTCGGCCCACCGCCCTGCAAGTTAGGCAAATTATTAGGTAAAGGAATAGCATTTGGATTGATGTTCGAAGCGCCCGCAGAAGGCCCGTCGAGGAATAGATCAACGTCGGCTGTAC
>CASBPX010000141.1 GCA_949127735.1 Candidatus Obscuribacterales bacterium
AGCTACTTCGGAGGGCCCACCTCCATCTCCTGCGCAGCATGGCGCTATGTTGGATTCAACTTCTACATCAAATCCTCCTTCGCGCCTTCAGGGCGCACGGTTGTAAAATTTCTTAGGCAGCAAAAACTCGATCCACAGAGCAGACGACTTAATCTTGAAATAGCGAACCGATGCCGCCAACCAAGCCACCACCACCAGATTCAGCAGCGCTTCCACCAGCTCGTGGTGCATGCTCAAGAATGCGGTTGGCTAGTCTGGAGAAAGGCAAACTTTGCAGCCAAACGGTACCGTGACCGGTGAGTGTAGCGAGGAACAATCCTTCACCGCCAAAGACCATTGACTTCAAATTCCCGGCACGGGCGATGGAATATTCGACGCCTGGCGTAAAGCCAACCAGACAGCCCGTATCAACGCGAAGCGTTTCGCCTTTCAACTCTTTTTTTACAATGGTGCCACAAGCGTGTACAAATGCCAGACCATCACCACTTAGTTTCTGCAGAATGAAACCTTCGCCACCAAAAAATCCGGTGCCAAGTTTTTGAGTAAAAGCTATATCTAATTTAGTACCAAAGGCAGCGCAAAGAAAACCTTCTCTCTGGCACGTAACGGTGCCACCCAACTCAGCCAGGTCAAGAGCAATAATTTTGCCCGGATAAGGAGCGCCGAATGCTACTTTCTGTTTGCCTGTGCCGCTGTTACTGAAGTGCGTAATCATCAGTGATTCACCGGCCAGCATACGTTTACCGGCGCCGAACAGTTTCTTCATCATGCCTTGATCGGCGTCGGTTCCGTCACCCATCTTAGATGCAAAGGTGATGCCTTGCTCCATGTAATTCATGGCCCCAGCTTCGGCAATTACAGTCTCACCAGGATCCAGCTCAATTTCCACCATCTGCATATCGTCGCCCAGAATGGTGTAATCGATTTCGTGCGCCCGCATTGTGCCCATGATCTGCTCCTTTATAATCGGATGTGGATTTTATCACGCCAGCGCTCTTACTGCATCTGGGTTAGTTATCTCACTGTCGGGCTTTTTGCCAATAAAGTTGCAGTAGAAATCATGCCGGTATCACGCAACAAATCAACCTGGGCATTGTTGAAATTGACCAGTGCCCGCGCCTTTTCAATTAAAGCAGAAGTGTAGTCTTGCTGAGCTTTGAGCACGTCGATATTGCGCCCGATGCCGTTTTGAAATCGCAACTGCGCCAACCTCAACTCTTCATTAGATGAGCGAACCTGTGCTACTGCTTCATCAATTTTGCGATCGGTTTGCAACGATCTTAAATAAGACCGGCGCACTTGAGCCGTGACGCGATTAAGCACTTGTTTTTGCTGTAGCACCGCCTGCCTGGCGGTGAGTTTGGCCGCATAAGTATTGGCCAGGTCAACTGTACCGAGGCCTTCAAAATTCCAGTTGACATTGACGCCAATAGTATAAAGAGCAGTGATTTGCCTTTGCCTTGGCGCTACACCACCAGCACCAGTAGCTGCTCCGGCCAGAGTGATGGGAACAAGTTCGGTGCTGCGGCCAAGCGTTTCACCAATGCCAAAAACGTTACCTGACAGTGCCACACTAGGTTGCAGCTTGGCGGCATTTATAACAATTTGTTTTTTTGCCGCCAGCCTCAGCTCTTCATACTGTTTTAGCTCAGGCCGATTGTCGATGGCGAGTTGCAACAACCTGGCCGCATCAGTACTATCTGCCACCACTCGAATTTTTTGCAAAAGCAAATCACGCGGCACAATATCGACGCCCTGATTATCATTGAGAAATTCAGCCAGTGTAATTGCCGCCTCGCGCCGCGCCACCTGCTGATCTATAAGATTCTGACGATCTTGCGAAAGTTGAGTTTCAGCCTGCAAGACCTCTAAATTAGTAGCTAAGCCACCCTGACGCAAATCTTTATTAAGTGAAAGTTGGCCTTCTGAAGTCTCCACGGCTTTAACGCGAATTTGTAGAACAGCCTCTTGCAAAAGCAGATCATAATAATATTTAGCCGCATTCTGCAGGGTATCACTGACGGTGGCATGCTTGACGTGCCTGGCAGCGCGCAGATTATTACGGTTTTGCAGAGCACCAAAGACGACACTGCCGCCGCGATAGCCATAATATTTAAAACCAGCTGATGTGAGAATGAAAGGATTATTGAATCTAAGCGGCTCCACAGTCTGACCAAAAGGTACGTTGGCTTTACCTTTCAAATAATTCCATTGATAAGCGAGATTAATATCTGGCAAAAATTTACCCATAGACGAAAGCATGTTGGCTTTGCGTACCCGAGCGTCATAATCAGAAATGCCAATATCAAGATTGTTGCGCACAGCTGTGTTTACTACATCATCAAGACTCATGGTAGTTGACGACAAGGCATCAAGGCGCAGCGGGTCTACACCTTTTTCAATACTAATCAAAGCAGAGAGGGGCGGCTTAATGATTTGAATTTTCTGTGGATCTGTGCCACCTGAAAGATCATCAACAGGAACAATCTCTTTGGGCATGTCATCGCCGGCATCAAGACCACGCAAGGGCAGACGGGAAGGGGGAAGAGAGAGTGCCGGATCTTGACAGTGAGCGGCCTGGCAGTTAAAAATCGACGCTGCAACAAAAGCCACAATCAGCAGCTTATTTTCTCGCACCAGTTGAGCCGCGGTCATGCCAGTTGTCTCCCGAACTTTGATGTGCTGAGCACCAGTAAAATAATGGCAAAAGCAGCCAGTGCCAAAACGTCAGGCCATATAGCTTCTAAGCCTGCACCTTTTAAAATAATCGCGCGCACGCAATTGACGTAATAGCGCAAAGGATCAAGAAGAGATAACCACTGAAACAGTTCCGGAATACTTTCAAGTGGTGCAACAGCACCCGAAAGTTGAATCACCGGCAGATTAACAAAAAACGAAGTCAGCAGTGACTGACGCTGATTTTGCGAAAATGCAGCCAGAGCAATTCCAATGGAGATGCCCACCAGTATTGCCAGAAAACTAACAAAAAGAAATAGTACAAAACTACCGCGAAACGGAACGTGAAAAACAAAAATGCTAACCAGCAAGCACAACATCACTGTAATCATGAGCAAAATAGAAAGAGGAATTATTTTAGCCAGAAGAATTTGCAGCGAACTAACTGGTGTCATCAAAAGCTGCTCAAGCGTTCCTGAGTCTTTTTCGCGAATAACCGCCGCACTTGATACTAGAGTACTGACCAAATTGAGCACCAGGGCAATAACCCCGGGCACAAAGAACCAGCTGCTTATTAAACCGGGATTATAAGCAAAAGATATTTGCGGGCTCAATAGCTCACGAGATATTTGCGAGCCGGTCACCAGCTCTCGATTAAATGTAGCAACAATTTGACTGATGAAACCATAAGTAATACCAGCGGTATTGGCGTCAACACCATCCAGCAATACTTGAATCTTGCCGGGGCCACCTTGTTTAATCACACGCTCCAGATCTGGTGGCATGATGATGCCCGCTTCAAGGTGCCCATCTTCTACATGTTTTGACAGTGTGGCCTCTGTGCCACCAGATGCGCGCAAGTCGAATACGCCGTTGTTTACCAGGGCGGCAACAATTTGCCGGCTCACAGGTGAAGAGGCATTATCAATCACACCCAGGCGCAAATGCTCTACCTCAGGGCTGAGAGCAAAGCCATACAAAAACAGCTGCAATATTGGCATGAAAAAGAGCAAAAATATGAGTTGTCGATCGCGCATGATCTGGCGCAATTCTTTTAGTACTAGAGCGCGCACCTGATGTCGATAATTATGTAGAGGAAACTGCATAGCTTTAGCCATAGCTAACTTCCCCCCGAAAGCTGCATTTTGCGCATAATGCGAGAGGCACCCACCAGTAAAATCAAGGCACAGAGTGCGAGTGCCATAGGTAATTGCACCTGACTGGCAAAATCGCTGCCACGTACAAAAGCGTTACGCGAGGCTTCGACAAAATATCTAGCAGGCAAAATATTGCTAATTAAAGATAGCGGATAGGTAATATTGCGCAGCGGGTAAAGAAATCCGGAGAGCAAAAGTGCTGTGGTAAAACCAGTGGTGGCCACCATCTGAACAGCCGCACTCTGGGTATTGGCCCTGGTGCCGACAAAAATTCCAAACAATACTGCGCTTGACAAAAAGGCTGTAAGCGACAGTATATAAATAAATGGATCGCCCACCAACCTGATACCAAAGAGAATCATTGAAATGGCTACTACTATAATTGCCTGCACGTAAGCGATAGCTGTGTAGGCCAACGCTTTACCGGCAACCAGCTCGAAAGAAGAAATGCTGGAAGCATAAAGTTGAAGAATAGTACCCTGCTCTTTTTCCCGGGCCATGGCCAGAGACGCAAGCAAACAAGGGAAAATCCACAAGATCACCGCTGTGGCTCCAGGAGCCACATATAGCGACTCTTCACGACCTGGATTAAACCACAAACGCACCTGGGCGCTGACTAAATTTTTCACTTGCATGAGATTGTGACTGCGCAAAAAATATCCGGTGGTGGCGATGACGCTGTTTTTAATTACCCGGGCGTTGTTGACGTCGGTTGCGTCAATGATCACTTGCACCGGCGAGTTTTCGCCGCGCTTTAGACGCCTTGAAAATTCAGCAGGAATGGTGATGGTGGCTTTAGCTACTCCCAAGTCAAGGGGGCCCATGGCTGACTTGCCAACCCAGCGAGCGGGGGTGAGTTGCCCATTGGCAAAAATAGTATCTATATACTCGCGGCTCAAAGCTCCGTTGTCATAATTACGTACCGCTACCGGAATATCCTTTGATTCCAATCTGGTGGCATAACCATAAAGCAGCACCGCAACTGATGGCAACAAAAACGCCAGCGCCACTGTCAATTTGTCTCGTCTGAATTGGGCAATTTCTTTGCCAGCTTGAGAAAAAATACGCATCAAGCCACTCCTGAAGCGCGCTGCACAATTGATATAAACGAGTCTTCCAAACTGAAGGGCATTTGCCTGCTTGTTAAAAGTGTCAGACCTTGCCCTTTTAGCTCGTTCTCGAGCAAAGGCAATTCTTGATCAGGATTGTCAAAAACTACGTGTAGACTGTCGGCAAACATCGACACTCGCCACGAAACATATTTGCTCTTAAGAAATGCGTAAGCAGCTTGCGCCTCGGCAAAACGCATCTCAACCAATTTGCCTGGCTGACTGCTCTTAATCTCGCTGGGAGAACCCTCAGCAACGAGTGAGCCCGCCACCATGAAACCTAAATTGTTGCAATACTCCGCTTCTTCTAAGAAGTGAGTGGTGACTAAAACCGCAGTACCGTGGCGCGAAAAATCACGAATTAGTTTCCACATCTCCCGCCTGGCAAGTGGATCTACACCCGAAGTGGGCTCGTCTAGAAACAATACCTGCGGCTGGTGCAATACAGCCGCAGGTATTGTTTCTAGACGAGCCCACTTCGGGTGTAGAT
>CASBPX010000142.1 GCA_949127735.1 Candidatus Obscuribacterales bacterium
CGTCGGTGTTGAAACCAGACTCGACCCACCGCCGCTCATGGCGCTCAAAAGGGTCGCACCAAATGCCACAACCAGAACTATCAAAGCTTGCTGTACGTCGAACATTTATGCCAAAAGACCCACACCCAAAACTGGCAAACAACCACCATCTAACACCGTAATAACATCGTAATTACAATGTTTGATGGCCGTTTTTCTGCAATTTAAGCCCCAACCCACCAAAGCCCACCCGCATCAAAAAAGAGCCGCAACCAGACCAAATCTGACTGCGGCTCATTTCAAATCAATCTAGAACTAAGCGTGAACTTCCAAACCGGTAATCAGTTCAGCAAAATCACACTCTTTCGAAGAACATGCAACCTGGTCTCCGCGCTTCAGAGTCTTGTAAATCAAGACGCTGCTGCACTTCGGACACAGATTGTCGCCCTTCGGTCCACCAGAAACTACTGGCGGATACCAGTAAGCAGAGCTGCACTGATTCTGCGAATAATTCGAACAACCAAAGAAGACTTTGCCGTGACGCGATTTCTTCTCAACAATTGCACCGTCGCATTCGGCCCTTGGGCAGGCTACACCGGTGTATTTAAGAATCGGGCGCTGTTCGGTACATTCTTCAGCTGTGCAGGCAAGGTAGTCTCCGTAGCGGCCGTAGCGAATGAGCATGGGTTCGCCGCAGGTCTTACATTTCTCTTCAGACGGTCTGTCTTCAGGAACTGGTTTGCCTTCTTTAGTCAGAGAAATCTTGGTTTTGCATTCGGGATAACCGACGCAGCCTAAGAATTGACCATAACGCGATGAGCGAATTGCCATCGGTTGTCCACAAAGTTCGCAGAACTGATCAGAAAGAATCAGCACCTTGTTCATATTCTCTTCGGCTTCTTTCAATGTTTTGTTGAAAGGCTCGTAGAATCCTTTGAGCATGGCGCGCCAATCGGCTTTATCTTCTTCAACTTTGTCGAGCTGCGTTTCCATTCCTGCAGTAAAGCCGACTTCAACAATGTTGCCGAAGTGCTCAACTAAAAGCGCATTCACAGCTTTACCCAAAACAGTCGGCACCAGTGCCTTCTGCACGCGTTCCACATATTTACGATCGACAATTGTATTGACTGTCGCTGCGTATGTTGATGGTCGACCAATACCCAATTCTTCCAGCGTCTTAATCAAAGAAGCTTCTGTAAAGCGGGGTGGTGGCTGCGTGAAGTGCTGCGCAGGCTTCATCTCTTTGAGCTTGAGCTTTTCACCTTTGTCTACTTCAGGCAAATTCGGAGCTACTTCTTCTTCGTTTTCATCGTCAGGAGCAGCGTCAGAATCGCTTGTGGCCATGTCTTTAGTCAGGCGGTCATAAACAATTGTGAAACCAGGGAATTTCTTCTCTGATGCCGAAGCGCGGAACATAGCATCACCGGCGGTGACTTCAACAGTACGGGTCAAAATCTCAGCTGAAGCCATTTGGCTGGCCATGAAGCGTTCCCAAATCAGTTTATAAACTTTGAGCTGATCGGTGCTCAAATATTGCTTAATTGATTCAGGCGAGCGCTCAGGATTAGACGGACGAATCGCTTCGTGGGCGTCCTGCATGCTCTTCGCTTTGCGTACATAAACGCGTGGCTTATCGGGATAATACTGTTTGCCATAACGAGCAATGATGAACTTCTTCGCTTCATCAACAGCTGATTGCGAAACACGGGTACTGTCAGTTCTCATGTAGGTAATCAAACCACTTGGTCCTTGCGAACCGAGTTCGATACCTTCATAAAGTTCTTGAGCAACTTTCATTGTCTTCTTAACAGCAAAGCCCAAGAATGTGGCTGCTTCCCGCTGTAGCGTAGAAGTGATGAACGGTGCCTGCGGTTGACGCTGGCTCGATTTTTCTACAACAGAAGCAACGCTGAACTCTTCTTTTTCTACTTTTTTGACAATATCGTCAGCCATCTTCTTAGTGGTGATGATGGTCGATTGCGCCGTAGATTTTTCAGAAGCAGCGATCACTCGCTTGCCCTGCCATTTTGCTAGCGGAGCAATAAAGAATTGCTTCGAACGATTGCGCGACAGCTCAGCTTTAATCGTCCAGTATTCAGATGGAGTGAATCCATCAACTTCTTCTTCGCGCTCGCAAATAATGCGAACAGCAACTGACTGCACACGGCCGGCAGAGCGTCCGTTAACTTTGCGCCAGAGCAGTGGGCTAATTTTATAACCCACCAGACGGTCAAGCACACGCCTTGCTTGTTGGGCATCGACTAAGCTCTGGTCGATTTGCCGCGGAGCCTTGATTGCCGCCATAACCGCTTCTTTCGTAATTTCGTTAAATTCGATGCGATGCAGTTTCTTTTTGGGCAATTCCAAAATTTCAGATAAGTGCCAGGCGATTGCTTCGCCTTCTCTATCAGGGTCGGGGGCCAGGTAGACGCGATCTACGCCCGCCGCCGCTTCCTTTAAATCAGCCACCGTGGGCTCTTTGTCTTTCAGAATTTCATAAAGAGGTTCGAAGTTCTTGCGAACATTGACCCCCAATTTATTCTTGGGAAGATCCCTCACGTGACCGTAACTGGCCTTGACCGTGAAGTCTTTGCCAAGGATCTTTGAGATCGTTTTGGCTTTGGCCGGAGATTCAACTATAACTAACGATTTGACCATTTTTCTCTCTAACGCTGTGGTGGAGCCATTCGCGGCCTGTCAAGATACGCCGATGTCGAAGGAGTATAACACGATGACAAATATCGACCCCGGCTTACAAATATATAACCATATCAGCAAGTGCCCTCTGAAGCTGTCCGATAAGTGCAGAAGATTGGGGCCCATGTCCGACCAGATTGGCGATTCTGGCCTCGGCATCCCCTTCCTTTATAAGGTTTCGCCGCTCATATGTTTCTCGTAACACTTTCGCTTCAAGCTCGACAGCGGGGTGTCCGACACGAGGTAGGAGGTCACCATCCTTGACAAGGCTGAGCGAAATTTCCAAATAATCCTTTTCTTGCAAATATGATTGCCCCTCAACGAGAAAATATTGGGGCCATTCAATCATCACAACAGCAGACTGATCGCAAACTTCATCCAGCTCCATTGCCAGCATTGTCAAATCCATTATTTCGCCCGTCTCGCCGGCGCGATATAAATCAAGGTGAAAGAGCGAGAGCCGCCCCGAATGATACTCATTGAGCATCGTAAAAGTAGGCGAAGTAATCACTTCAGTAACGCCCAGGCCCAGGCCTACTGCCTTGACGAGGGTCGTCTTGCCCGCGCCGAGTGTGCCCTGCAATGCAATCACGGCGCCATCAATAGACTCAGCAATCGCCTGACCAAAACGATTAGTGGCGGACAAATCAGCTAACAGAATTGGCGACATATCAATGTGTTGAATAAAAAAAGGTCTCGGCCTAGTGCAGGCGTTTGTTTTGTACCCGGGATAATCTCCAGGGGGGGAACCTCCTAACTTCTTGCCGTTTCCTTTTCCAACTCAGGGGCTCGTGAAAGCATAAGCTGGTTCAAAGGTATACGTCGAAGCCTCGAGCGGGATCCCCGTATGTTCAAACTTGTAGGACAAAACTTATGAGCTGTCCTAAACCGAGACTAAAGAAATCATATCAAGCGGGTAGCCTCTGTCAATCGGCAATTTGCGCCGAACGGGTTAATTCGTCTTTTTTCAACATGGCAAATTTGCACGCCCGTCAATTAATATAATCAGCATGCTGTAGAGTGACTGCTTACCACGCGCTGTGTTCAATTAGTTTGATGAGTTCGACAATGCCCTCAAAAAATAATCGCAAATCTGCGCGCTTCCTCAAGTTAGCCTCTCTGCCGGCAGCGACAGCGGCTGTGGCGCTGATCAATATTATTTATGCGGGAAGCACACAGGCACAATCGCCAGCGCCTGAGGCTAGCGGCAATCGCAGATTTGCACCATACCAACCGGCGCCAAAGTTTGCCCCAGCTCGTGCCAATCAAATCAATCAGACAACACCAGCTTCATCGACAGCTTCACCGACATCTTCGCCGACCAGACTGAAGCGCGCCGACCTCAACCCAAACGCCGAGGTGCAAGACACGTCTTCGGCCGACAGTGCTGATCTCAATACACCACTAGATCCTTCCGCTGCCTTTCCGACCAAGACTTTACCGTCTAGCACTTTAACGCCTAATACTTTAACGCCTAATACTTTAACGCCTCACACTTTACCGCCTGACACCTCACCGACAAGCGACAACCCCCAACCTTTCATCGTCAGCCCTGACGGTACACCCGCACTAAATATAGTGCCCACGCCAGACCGTCCGCCCATTCCCTCGCCACCAAACGTGCCCCCGCTCACACCCATGGGAAACGGCATAGCCAGGCCTTCTCAAGCATGGCGAGTCAAAGCGCATCAACTATTTAAGCAAAAGCTAGACGCCACCACTTTCGCCCTTGATTTAAACGCCGCCTACCCGGTGGCTATAGAAGAGCTGCGTCGCATGGTTGAAGTCCAGGGCCTGACTGTGTCCGGATTCAGCCCCTCATCTGGTCATATTCTCATTACCTTGAACGATTCGAGCAGCAACCGCACAGAAAAAACAATTCTTGCTATGCGCACCGGTGCCAGTGATTCCACCACCGAATTGCGTGTGCTGTGCGAAAGTCGCAACCGCAGCCTTACTCCCGCCCGCATGAAAGATATTTTGTCGCGCTTACAAAACAAATTCGGCGCCATGAAAACTGAAGCCGACTCGCTTTAAAGCTATATAAAATAAAAAATGCCAGCCGCAAACCAATCAGACAAACCAATCGTACTCGGCATCACCGGCACTATTGCATCGGGCAAATCAATGGTAGGCAGACTGCTTGCCGATCGTGGAATTCCTGTTATCGACACCGATCAACTCACACATGACGTTTTAGAAAACGATATTTCGACAAAGAAAGCAATCGTTGAACAATTCGGCATCGAGGTCTTAACCAATGACAAAATTGACAGAAAAAAACTGGGGAAAATTGTTTTCGGAGACGAAACTTCGCGCCGCAAATTAGAACAAATCGTACATCCAAATGTGGTCTTGAACTGCCGCAGGCGCATCGAAGAATTCAAAGGCGAAAAAGTTGTAGCGGTGCTCGTGCCCTTACTCTTCGAAGCCGGCGTAGCCGAAGAATATGATGTAATCTGGACTGTTTTCACTTCCGAAGAAGTTTTGCAAAAGCGTTTAGAAGCGCGAGACAAACTAGATGCCGCCGAAATCAGCCAGCGACTTGCTGCACAGTTGCCACAGTCTGAAAAATGCAAACGGGCCGATCAAGTAATCGATAATTCTTTCACTGAAATTGAGACTGCCAGGCAGGTTGACTTGTTGTTAAGCAAACTGGTTTAGTCAAGGCATAAGGCGACTAGTAAGGCGTCTAACAGGCCGTACAAGACTCTTTCCTCACTTCAACTGCAGGCAAGCGCTGCGTAATCGAAAGATCGCCAACAGCTCCGCTGCGCTCACGATTTTTCCAAGAACTTTTCTGCAACGCCACTACGTTGTTTACCACAGACTTAATTCGAGCAGGTTCGCGCATTGAACGCGTCAGGTCGTCTATAAGCACCCAACCGATTACAGCTGGTATGACCACATCAAATAAAGCTACGTTTGCCATGACCGTCTCTCCTCGTCTCAACTTCTTCATATTAGACCGGTCGTCTACAAAGTGTCAAGTCTTATTTTGCAAACAGTCAGGGGCCTTGATAAACTGCTTAAAAAAGGTTGCTCACGCCCATGCAGTTATCCAAATATCTATCCAAATACTTGTCCAAATATGTGTCCATGCACTTTTGCCAATTGGCATTTTGCTCCACGCTGCTGCTGGCCGGAGCACCATTAATTGCTTCGGCAAAAGAGAGCCCAGCTCCAAATACTAGAGATGCCGCCGTTAAGACCGCACCTGCCAAGCCAGCTACCGCCCTACCAGCAAACGGTTGGAGCGCTTACCAGACAAGCTCTTTACTCGGTGACCAGGACGCATATGTATCTTCAGCGGGAGTCAAAATAGTCGACCGGCGTAACGGCAATGTGGTCATGGCAGCTGCTCCCGCCTGGAAAGTCTATGCCTATAACACTGCAACAAAGCGCATTTGCAGTTATACAGTCAAAACGTACCCCGGAATTGGCAATCAGATTCGCACTATCACTGGTGGCGTGTCTCTCGGCGCTCTTCCACTCAAGCAAACCGCGAAGGCGACTTTTCGTGGTGTTCCTGCTTTAGAGCTACAAACACCAAAAACATATATTTCTAAACTAATCAAAGACAAAGAACACGAATCGGCAGATCCTCGTTTTGTTCAATCAGCGCATATGCTCATCGCTGAAAAGATGTCTGCGCCTGAATCAGCTTGCACTGTAATGTGCAAGTTTTACGGCGTACCGGTAAAAACCGCTGTGCCTTTGCAATTCAAATTTATCAATACTCACGGCGATCTCAACACTATTTTGCTAACCTCCGAAATTAAGCATGTGCACCTTGAACCCACCGACTTTGTCGAGCCCAAAGGTTTCGCAACAGTGAGCGATTCTGGCAAACTTATAGATGCCGTGGTCAAACAATTGCCCAAGCGTAAAATCATCCAAACCATCAAACAGCGCTAATAAAGGCCTAAGTGAGCATAACCGAACCAAAACCAGCGTCTAAAAATCTGCCGCTGGCACTGTTAAAATCTATAATTTTTCTTTGCCTGAGCATACTTGGACCCACCATGATGCTGCCCGCTTTGGCGAGGCTCTTGGCCAGCAATCAGCTCACATTTTCCCTGCCCATTAGCGCATTTTTTCACCTATCCGTTGGCTTTTTGATGCTCTGGCTGTTTGCGCGCTTCATCGAACACCGGCCCTGGCAAGATTACGGTTTGTCACTGGCCAAGCCTTTGCAGGCTCTAATAGAGCTCTACGATGGCGCACTGATTGGCAGCACCATGGTGGCACTGGTCACGCTGGTGCTTTTCGCCATGGGTTGTTACAGCATACTGGCCATCAATTATGAAAACGATTTGGCTATGCTCATTCCTACATTTCTCTTAGCAGCGCTTTACGAAGAAATTCTCTTTCGCGGTTATGTTTTGCAGACTATCGAAAAAGCCAGCAATACAATCACGGCAGTGTTGTTGAGTTCAGTTTTGTTTGGCCTGGCGCACATGGGCAATTTCAATGACAATGTGCCGATTTACACACAAGTTGCTTCTTGCATGGCTCTCAGTTTAGACGCCGGCATTTTATTTTGCGCTGCTTTCCTGGTCACTCGCAGACTGTGGTTGCCGCTGGGTTTACATGCCTTCTGGAACGTCTTTGAAGGGCCAGTATTCGGCACACCGGTATCAGCTAATCAGTTTGGTGCCCCGCTTTTTATCGGCTCGTTGCAAGGACCTGAAATTTTTACCGGTGGCGTCTTCGGTCCAGAGGCAAGCATAATTGAATTGGCAATTTGCCTTTTAATCGCGTGGTGGCTCTGGCGGTTGCGCTATAATTCACAAGAAAGTTTGTAGAAGCCATATAGGCCGCATATCCAGGATGGTGCATTAAATGCAAAACGAGCCGATGGTATCAGTGAAAGTGGCAGCAGATTTGCTCCGACTCGACAAAAAATCTGTGCGCGAGAGACTTTTAAACGGCCAGCTATCAGGCGTGAAGAAAACAATTGGCTCGCGCGAGAAATGGTTTGTTCACAGTGCCGCCGTCGAAACCTTACTCGAAGAGCGTCGTACTCAAATTCCAGCCAACACTGCACCTCACATCATTACAGCCACTGCTGTCGAAGATGTCGAAAATGTTGAAGAAGCCGAAGAGCACAGACGTGATCCTTCGACATTCTCACGCGGCCAGTGGTATCAAGAAGACCGCCGGCGCATCGACGCCATTGTCGAGCAGATGATTAAGCCACTACTAGATAAATGCGCCAATCAGGCCGATGTGATGGCAACGCAGGAAAAGACAATCGAAGAGCAAAAATTACAGTTGCGCCTTCTGCCCGACCTGCAAGCCGACAGCCAGAGAGCGTACCTGCTGCAAGAAGAAGTACTGAATCTGCAGCAGAGCAATGCTGAAACAGCAACCGCTCTGCAAAAGGAAATTGAGCAGTTAAAAGAAAAACTGAACCGCCCTTGGTGGAAAAAACTGCTTGGATAAACGCTGATGGTCGAAATCATCTGGACGCTTATTTATCTCGGACTATGGGCTCTGGCACTGATTGGCGCAGCAATTGCCTTGTGTAGCCGGGATAGAGTGCGTCACGTCAGCATTAACGCCATATTGTGCATCGTCACTGTGATAATCGGCTGGGGCGTAGCCAGTAGTGCACCCGCTTTTCAAAGCCACGGCGGTCTTACTAAAACACCTGTCGTGGCCGATGAAGACCAGACTCCACAAACAGAAGAGCTGTTACAAGCTGAACTGGCAACGTCCGGCTTGAGTGGAACACAGTATTTAAGTGGTATCGAAAGCAGTATCAAGCCCTTTCTGTTATGGGAGTGGGGCAAGGATCCGGCCAAAGAAATTATCAGAGCAAATGCACAGGTGGAAGCGCTAGCGAAAAAATATCCACTTGACGCGCAACTGGCAACCAGAGCAATTATATTGCAACATTGGCAAGGTAGCGACGCATTAAAGTCTATTGATGCTTTCACCAATGGTGGTGGCACCCCTGATCAGTTAATGCTTACCATGTACACGATTTATTCGGTACCAGGCGGCGGCGAACTAAGCGAAAATATCAAAAATATAAAAGCAAACCTTTCGCCAGGATGGTACCGCGACACAGCTCTATTGGATGCCCATAAAGCCACAGGTGCCCCGGCACTGTTTCAGAAGGCACAACAAGAAGAAATTCTATTTTGGCAAATCAAATTTTTTGCTTTCGAAATACTTAAGGCACTGGCGTCGCTTGCCGGCGTTTATGTGATTTACAAATATCTGACTGGCCCACGCAAAGATTTTGAGCCACTAACGACAGATTTTCAGAAAAGCTACGGTTGCCTATTGATTCTGCCGCTAGTTACCAGCACTTCTAAGGTTGTCAATGATGCTCTGGCAAAAATGGCTATCGACTTCAATCATCAATCAATAATAACCCCAGCCAATCAAAATTATCTGCTGGCAGTCAGCTGTGCCATGGCTGGTTTCTATTTCCTCATCTGTAGACCGGCGGGGTTAAATTTATGGCGAACGCTCGCCGCAGGCGCTGAAAAACTGAGCCTTAAAAAGCTAGTGGTTTTTCTGCTGGCTGCATTTTGCGCCATTTGCACCCTGACCACTATCGGTCATTTCTGTGCCGCTATCTGCACAGGTAACTTAGCCAGTCTTACCAATTCGGCTCAGCATGCCATTCTCGACAACGGTGACCAATTAGTCTCACTAGAGTCAATTCGCTGGATGCTCGGTTTAATAACGCTGGTACCTGTTATCGATGCTATTTTCTTTCAGGGTTTGGTTGGCGGCTACAGCCGTGATCGCTTTGGACGTGCTGTTGCCACCATACTCAGTGCCCTGGCGTTTATGGCATGGCATTTCCACCAGTCATATTTCGCTGAATATTTTGCCCTGGGCCTGGTGCTGGCTGCAGTCTATCTGCGTACCAACAGTCTGATTTACACCGCAGCAGTGCATGCACTGTGGAACGGAGCATTAATAGTACTGATCTTCTTTCTAATCAGTTAAAACTGCCTGAGCTTGTGAATATTTTTTGCATCGTAGGGCTTAAAAGAAGGCCCACACAGACCATAATCAGTCCGCCAAAAGCAATGAGAAAGGGCTTCGAGACAATGCGCCAGTCCATAATTATATAAATGAAGCCAGCAAATGGAACGAAAAATAACAAACCCCAGACTAAGCTTCTGCGAAAAGCGCAAACGGCCAACCACATTGTGGCCGCGAAATTAACCAGCAGACCAAGGCTTGCAACAATGGTTCCTGCGGTGTCCATGCCTATGCTCCAGGTGTCGACGAAGAGAATTTATCAAACTAACTTTCAGCTTCGCCCACGTAGGTTACGTGATAAAAAACAGGCAAGGTTGAAAGAGCAAGCGCCTGAATTTCTTTCGTATGCGCTTGCATTTCAAGATTTTTAGTCATCGACCGAAAGTGAATCTCACTTTCCCACTGAGCATAATTAGTGACGTATTTGCCGTCAAAACTCTGATGAATGCTAGCTGAAACGAAACCAGGTAGGTGTTTTATCAACTTCTCCGTAGCATCCTCCAGAAGATTAGCGACAATTTGCTGATTGGTCGGCTCAACTTCAAAAGTATTGATCAGTGTGAAGATGTTACGTTCTGGTTCGATTTTGACCATGATTTCCTATGCTGATGCGATTGGCAATTTTGCCATGATCATTACTACTATAGCCAAGATGTTAGTCGAAAAGGTTGAAACACTCAAGCATGTTGAACTCTAGCTAATCAAGAGAATGGCGGCCGGCGTCACTGGGGCGGTGTAAAATACTTTCAATGAAATCTATTCATCCACAAACTTTTTCAGCATTAAGCGCGACAGCACTGGTATGCGTATCGTTATTGGCCTCGGCAATAATGATGCCATTTGCTGCATTGGCCCGTGAAACCATTGTCACCAAAAGCCACGTCGACGGCACTCCCGTTAATGCCTTTTTCATTGCGCCGGTAAAGCCTACGGAACACGGCAAAAGCACACTGGTTGTCTATTCACACGGTATGTTGTCCAACATCGAAGAACCTTTTGTGGTTCCGCCCGGCGCGCCCACTGGACCGGTGTTGACTTCAATTTATCCTCATTATGGCTTTCTATCGGTAGGCATTCCTGAAAGCTGGGCCAACCCTAAAGTTTTGCAAGACTTCACCGACGCCATTACCCGAGTGCAAGACAAGTATCATTTTGAACGTATTATTTATATGGGCGCATCTATGGGCGGGTGCAATCTTCTGCGTTATATTGAACAAGCACCGCCCGAAATCAAAGATAAATCTGAATGTATTTTGACTCTTGTCAGTTGCGGTGATCTCGCCCAGCTTTATAAAATCAGTCGCGATGAAGACGTCAAAAGATCGATTGCTAAAGCGCTGCACGGCACACCAGTAGAGAATAAAGACGAATACAAAGCACGTAGTTTTATTGCCAATATCAAAGAATTTCCACCAAATGTCAAAGTGGTAATTCTCTCAAACAATGAAGATTTAACCGTTCCACCTAAGCTACAAACCCAGTTATACAGGGCTCTTATAGCCAATAAAAACCAAGTCAAGCTTTTTCAGCGCAAAGGCAATCACACCACCTGGCCACCACCGGTGATGATGCAATATTACATCGACCATATCATTCACAAGCGCCTGATGTAGGCTTTGCAGGAAAATTGACACACCGCGTATTTGTAGACTGTGACCGTACTCTGGTCAATACCGAAATTTATCCAATCTTGTCGCGCACACTTTTTGACCCGCGCAAAAAATTCTTTTTTCAGTGGAATACCGTTCTCACCGAAGCAAGACCTAGTGCCAAGACTTTTTTAGAAGAACTTGGACGCCAGTATGAAGTGGCCATGCTGACACTTGGCCATTCCAAATTTCAATATCGAGTACTCAAAGAACTAGGTCTAGTTGACCTGGTAGGTGAAATTTACGGCCCCGACAATTGCGACAAAGTGCCCGCCACCGAAGGCTTTGTGCTTGTAGATGACATGGAACCGCACTCACTAGCCATCGCGTACAAGCTGCGCTGGCTAGGCCACCAACGCGGTTTAGAAAATCACTCTTCCTGGCCTGGCTTGCTCGATCGCCACATTATTCAGTGTCAACCATTTATGGGTGGAATGGCTGACGAGGAGCCGCTCACAGCTCTCCTGCCATCCGTTCACACACGCATGAGCGGATGGCAGTGATGATGGAACGCAAATAAACTAGATTTTTGCAGTCTTCAACTTATCGAGAGCGGCTTGATAGCGAGCTGCGTGATAGGCTTCCACTTTTTTAAGAGCACCAAATCGCTTCGCTGCTTTTTCAAAAATACCAGCGTGCTCGAGCGACTCTTTGGCCTGTTCTTGAAATTCAGCAACAGCAGCCTGGTTACCTTCTTCCTGGGCAATCCGCTCAAAATCAGGATACATAGTCACGCTTTCATACATTTCACCAGCAGCCGCCAGCGCTAAAACCGATTCCACAGTCTGTTCAGATGATGGATAAATTAGCTCCAGGTGGGCAAAGGCGTGAGCAGTTTCATGATTGGCCGTTTCTTCAAAAAGCTTGGCCACTTCTTCATTACCAAGTCGGCGGGCAATTTTGGCGAAATACAGATATTTGCGATTAGCCATAGACTCACCGCCGAAGGCAGCCATAAGATTGGCAGCCGTTTGGCTGTCCGCTGGCGGAGTCGTGCCTTTTTGAACAGCGTCGGCACTGGTGATATCGGCGATTGTGGCTTGAGATTCGGACAGAGCAGTTGGTGATTGATTATTAGACATGACAATTCCTCCTAGATTTTCTCTAGACTTAGAAGTAATCTACTTGATGGGCAAAAAAACTAGCCGCTCTCGACCTCGCCGTAGAACAACACCTGGAAGCCGTGCACCTTATATTGGTCGCCCAGCAGCTTTCCAATTGCCTCTACTTTGTCAGATGGAATATCGACTATTTTTCCGGTTTTTACATCAACAAAATGGTGATGATGGGTGATGTTGGCATCGTACCGAACACGACCAGGCTCAGTAAGAACCTCCTTAATCACACCTGCTTCTTTCAAAGTATTGAGCGTGTTGTACACCGTAGCTCGCGACAGCGCCACAGGAAGGGCCTGTGCCACCGCTGAGAGCACTTCGTCGGCAGTTGGGTGAGATTCAGTCTGCAACAAGTATTCGGCAATCACAACGCGCTGTGGCGTGGGTTTAACGCCTCGCGATAACAGCAGTTGCTCTGCAGAAGGAATTTGTTCAGTGTGGTTGTGTGCGGTCATGTATTTAGAATAAGTCTAAAGTAAGAACTCGTCAACCCCCATAGGCGACCTGAATAAAGCCCATTTTTCTTCCGATATCGGAAGAACTTTTGCCACAGGCGCTACTTCTTACCAGTTATCGTATCCAACATGCTGCCTAAACTGTCTGTATTGACTACCACCTCGAGCTCGTTCGAAGCTTTTTTATATCCGGCTGGCACTTGAAAAAGCGCCGGCGAAAGCGAGGCTCTTTTCATGCTAGTGGAGTCCATATACATGTCTTTTCGGCCGCAAGACTTCAAGGCAAAACATCTGATCGAAAGTTTGTCCACGTTTTGCGGATAGCCATTGGCCGTGGCGGAGTAAAGTGCCATTTCATGTGCCACAGGAATGTCGTCGGCGGCCCAGAATTCGATGGTGCGGAATTTGTCTTTTGCTTTGCCTTTGTTTTTTGGCACTGTTTTCCAGACGCTAATGGGGTGGCCAAGATAGGTCGTCTTGTCAGCCGGAACCCACATGGACTCCACCAAATTACCTAAGACAGCCATGCGCAGAATGCCTTTGCGGCCGTTTGTCGCCTTGGCTTCTTGGCGGGCATCACAGGGGAAAAACAGTTTTTTTCGATCGCTGAATAGAAATATTTTCCACGAAGGTGCGGCAGCGACAGCAACATAACCACCATCGAGC
>CASBPX010000143.1 GCA_949127735.1 Candidatus Obscuribacterales bacterium
ACAAGAAGAAGCCAGACGACTAGAAGCAACCAGGCGTCAAGAAGAAGAGGCAAGGCGGGTAGCGGAAATCGCCCGTCAAGACGAAGCCGCGAGGTATCTGCAAGAAACTCTTCGTCAAGATCAGGTTCGCCGTGATCAAGAATCGCAGCGCATTATTCAGTCAGAAATTGTGCGTGTTGAATCTGAAGCTCAAGCTATACAGCCAGCAACTACTAATTTGCCTGCGTATGACAGCATCGACACTGCCAGCTATAGCCCGAATGTCGTGCAAAGTCTGGCAGAGTCTCCATCAACTGAGACTGTTTATTCCGAACCGCATATTGAAATTGCTTCTGTTGATGCTGGTCTTCCATCCAGGCCTCATGTTGAAAATACAGACAACTCAACTGATTGGCTCAGCGATGCGGCCAGTAAGTATGGCTACGGCTCGCAAGTGCCGACACCGTTGCAGACAGATTTTGGCACAGTAATGCCGACGCAAGTACCAAATAATACTCAAGCGCTTCCGGTAGAAGATACCCAGACCGCCAGCGATATTAGTTTGCCACAGCCTGTTGTTCAAAATCCTGTGCCTGCCAATATCGAGTCTCCGCCTGCAATTCCTGTGATTCAAAATAATGCGCAGGTAAATCCTGACGTGGTGCCAGGGCCTGTAGCCCCTGTTATCCCAGATACCGTTCAAACAAATTTAGACCAACCAGCTATTCAAATACCTGCCGTAAATATTAATGCTCAAGCACCGGTTGATTCAGTAAATAATCCGGTATTACCACCTACAGCAAATGTTGAAGACATTCAGTCGGTGCACACGCACTCACAGAAGACCGACCCAACCATCGACAACCAGATGCCTGATTGGTTGCAACAAGCAACCAGTAATCTCGGCTTGCAGTCGCCCGGTTTGAGTACTTCTCAGCCCGATCATAAGGCTGCGCATGATCACAGTGAATCGCATCACCGAGTCGAAGCTAAGCAGCATCATGAAGTCAAACCTGCAACTACCGGCGAGGTTGCAGCTACAACACCCACAGACAAC
This sequence comes from Candidatus Obscuribacterales bacterium, assembly GCA_949127735.1. Taxonomy (GTDB): domain Bacteria; phylum Cyanobacteriota; class Vampirovibrionia; order Obscuribacterales; family Obscuribacteraceae. Next base: position 1,037 of record CASBPX010000143.1, read on the forward strand.
ATCGCTTACACTTCTAACAGAGTAGATACTGATAATTATTCAAATTCAGTGGTGGCCGGTGATTCAAGCGCTCCTCGTTTAGATTACAGCACCATTGATAGCGACAGGTTGAATAACGGCACTTCTGGGGCTGATTACGGAATTGTGGCGGCAGCCGATCAGGCAAATAAGGCTGACCAGGATCTTGCTAATCAACAGATTGAAGAGCAAACGAGGGCGTTGCGTCAGAGAGAAGAAGAGAGATTAGCGCTCTTAGATCAAGACCGTATCACGCGCGATAACAATCTCAAATTACAGCAAGAAGAAGCTGAGAAGCGTCGTAAAGACGACGAAGAAGATCGTCGCGAGAAAGATCGCAAACATGAAGACAAGCGCCGGTCCGACGAAATTCTCACTATTCTGGCATTGCGTCAGCAATCTGAAGCGGAAGCCAAAGCTAAGTCGCAAAGAATGAGCGAGGAGCGGCAGCAGGCTCAAGAAGCCATTCGCAAAGACAATCAACAAGAGAAATATGTTGTCCGCAACGGTGACACTCTGGTTTCAATTGCTCGCATAAAATTGCGCGATCCTCGCCTGGCCGATCTGATTTTTGAAATGAATAAAAACCGCGTTGAAGTTCGCTGGGCCGACGGTCGAAGATCCTATTCAGTAGAAGTTGGTACTATTCTCACACTGCCTAGTCCGAAACAGGTTCGCGAATGGACAGCCCGACTGAACAATGTTTCAAACCGCACCAGCCATCAAGGTCTTGATCCAAAATCATCGGTCAAAGCTGATGAGCGCAGAGCCAACATTGAGAAAGTGCTCGGAAAAATTAGGGAGGCGGCCGATGGTGGAGATGAGAAAACTTACGCTGTCCGTTTGGGTGATACACTCCGTTCTATAGCTATGAAACATCCTGATCTTCATGATGTGACATTGTGGACACTGCTTGCCGACAAGAATGGTCTGACCACAGAAACTGACAGTAAGGGCGCTCCTCTCGCTGTGGTTATTCGCGGCACGAACTTGCTGATACCAACTCGTGAAGAAATTGAGACATTCAGAAACGGCACAGCTTCGTTTAAGCCTGTAGCGCGTGAGCCTCAGCAATTTACTGGTAGTTATGGTTCATTGTTTGACGTAGCTACTAAAGCTTGCGGCGGCTGCCGCCGACTAATAAGTGACAGTGCCAATCTTTGCCCCGCGTGCGGTTTTGTATTTGAAGTGAAGGGTGATGCTTCGATCGAATCGCAGGCTACTACTTTTAGTATGCCTGATGGCGACACTACTCTTTCATTGCCTGAACATACGACTATTGTAGATAATTATGGTGAGCAAACAACTGTTGTCGATATTGATAAAGCGACCATGCCATTGCCTAAAAACAACGGTAACAGCAGCAGTAACAGCACTGGCGCTAACGGTAAGTCTGGCAGCACTGGCAATACTAATGTACCGGCCAAGACCTCCGGCATTACTGGTGATGGCAGACCTTCATCTAATTTAAGTCACCGTTCTCTAGATGAGCGCTCGAATGCTATTGAAATTAGTCGCGAAATCGACAGCCTTAATCCGTCATGCAGACTGGTGAAGACTGAAAGAGAGCTTGATGGGGAGCGCTTCTTCTGTCAACAGTTGCAGGTTCTTGTCGACGAAGATTGGACACCGGTGCTCAGTTATGAAGTCGGCCACGAATCGTCGGTTCGCCATGAATACAGCCGTGACGGTCGTAAGAAAACCATCAAAATCGATTTGCCGAGCGGTGCTGTTGGTGAAATGGTCACCAACGAACTTACGGCCAACTGGCTTGATTACTGTCAACGCTATTTGGCTGGTCGAAAGCTTTCAGCCTGATCAAACATGAACAGTGCTCATTTAGTTCGGGCTAAAATCAGTCTCGACCATAGTGCTGGCATCGATTCGATCGTCTTCAACGCTAGTGTCGTCGAGATCGCAGTGCAAACCCGGAAATTTTGAAATTTCGCCGTTAACAGATTTATTGCGCAGTTTGTATATAGCATCAGTTGTCAGCCTTTCGCCTGTGTCGTCGAAAATGAAAAAGAGATTTTCGTTTTCGGTCATTACTGCAGCATAGTGTTTCAAAGTGCCTTCTTTTTGCTCGCCAAAATAATAGATCGGATAACCTCTATATTTGGCCGTCGGAATTTTTTTTGCCTCGCCTAGTTCGTTGAGCACTATGCCACGATCGTCTACCAGTAATACAATTTCTTCTTCAGGACCTGTCTCATAGAATGGCAGCTGAGGTGGATGCATGATCAAATATTCGTCAGAAAATTCTGCCACCGGAGTATCACGACCGGCTGTACAAAAAATCTTGCCGTTAAGATCAGCCATGGGTTCATAAATATCATAAATGCCAAGTTCATCTACCAGGCTTTCCGGCTCGTTGCTGACTGAATGCTGGTTAGCTTGATGACTGTCTTGATCTTTCGATTGCTGACCGGATTGCTGATCCAATTGCTGATCAGCAGGCGACTGACTTGATTCTGGCGGCTGATTTAATTCGTCTTCATTCTTCATCGCCTGCTTCGGCCTCGCCTTCGTTTTGGAAGTTGTCCAGGGCGTTTCTTACTTTGTGCAGCAATACCAATTGGGCGTCAGTAGATAGCTGCTGGTCCTTGATCAAGTGAGCCGCTAGACAGTAAGCCAAATCTACATCAGGCATGCCGATTAAGCGCTCAGTCAGCAGTCTGCAGAACCAGGCGGCAGAATCTGATGCTGGTGTGTCTTTGCGGTTGATCGAAGAGTTAAAGTCAAACTTGATTTTGGGATCGCGCACCACTTCTGATACTTCGAAGCGATACAAACACTTAGAAGTGCATGGTGCACAAGTTGGCAGCGGTCCTTGATCACGTTTGTGCAGTTCAAGGAAGTCATCACGCCATTGTCGTAATACAGAAATATCCAGTCGTCTGTTTACTTCAGTTGGTTGGAAGGCCGGACGCAACAAATTAAGCCAGCGCAAATGCTGTTCGCGCACCTGGTCATAGAACCAGTAATTTTCTTCACCCTTCCGTTCGAAATATCTTTCGGTGGCTTGGGTCAATGCACACCAAGTGATGCCGGTAATGTTACCGGTTCTAGCACGGCCACCAATTACCCGTTGAATTTCGTGAATGATCTGGGCCCTGAAGTGCACCAGCTGCGTTAAATCTTTCAATGTCGACAAAATATAACGGTTGTACACTTGTCGGAAAATTTGGTCGTCTGCTACCGGTACGGCGGTGTCTAGAATCTGTGAATCACAGCGGTGCAGACAGAATTTGCAACCTAAGTGGCGGTCGTAACTGCCGACAATGTTTAAGTGTTTCATGGCGTCGCGCACGATCTGATCTGATTCGGCTGGAGTGTCTGGTGGTGGCACCATTTTCTCTTTGTCGAACATGATTTGCAGGTGATACGGCGACTCCATCTTTTCTGCATAAACCAGGGCGCGGCCCTGACCAAGGGCGGTGACGTGCCTTTTTTGCACATCATCGAGGTTCATGGCACCACCCATGGAGTCGCGGTCATCTACCGCTACAATTCTGTGCATGATTTTTAAGTTGGTGTTTTTCAGCGCTTCTGGAGCTAATTTATTGGGAATTTGGTCAGCAATGATGAAACCCTGACCGTAAGCACGAATTTCTGCCAGCATATTGGTGAAGAATTCCACAGCTTTGCCTGCAGGGTTAGCGGTATCGGCACCGCCGCCGGTGGGAACGTTCTTTAAGAGACGGTGAGCCTCTTCGATGAGCATTACGTGCTTCAGGTGCTCACATGGTCCGCCCACTTCTCGAAACTCGTAGAGGAATACGAAGAGCATGCCCATCAGGAATGACTTTTCATTGTCTTCCGATACCATCTTCAGCTCCACCACAGTCGGTCTGCCAAAGAGTTGTTCCATAGGAATGGAGCGGCGGGTATTGAGCATTTGCCCTTTACCACCAATCAAAAGCGAGCCGATTCTGGCTTTGAGAGCTGCTTGAACGTCTGGTCCAATTTTGTCTGAATAACCGAAACTTTCCACAACCGGATCGATGATTTCGTAAAGATCTTTCATCGTCGGGAAAATTTCAGATGGGCAATCCTCATCACCAGGCCTCATCCCAGGTGGCAAACGACGATTGACGTTATTAACGAGGTCCCAGCCTCTAACTGAATAAATTTGATTGAGCGCCTTTTCCAGCACTTGCGGCATCGGTGAGTACATTTCAAAACTGGCGTTGAAAACTGATTTCAAAGCATCAAGGTGAGTCTGTACTTTCACACCGCGAATGATTTCAAACGGATTCAACCGGAATGGTGACACCGTTTCGTCACCCAGTGAGAAGGCTTGTCCGATGCCTTTGAACGATTCAGACATAAGCATCATGTGCCGGTATTCTGATTTAGCTGGTTCGCAAACCATGAACGGAATGCCAAAGTTCCAGAGCTGGCCCAAAAGATAGAAACACGTGTTGGTTTTACCACCGCCGGTAACACCACAGACAATAGTGTGTTTTTGCAGGGCGTCTACGTCGATATAGTAAAGGTTGCCGGTGTCTTCGCCTCTATCGAGAATGTTGCCGATGGCAATAACTCGGTTCGGATCTCTGGGTGCGATTTCGGCCAAACTAAATTCGGCCGATCGCCTGATACGAAAGCCGGGCATTTCGCGCTTGGGCAAGTGAATAAAAGCAGAGAGCATGCGCGAGTTGAGTGGGCTTAAAAATTTATATTCCATCATGCCCTGGAATACTTCTTCAGAACGCTTATTGCGTAGCAGACCAAATTGTTGAATGTGTTTGGCTAAACCAGGCACTTCATGAGTGCGCATGGGGGTGGGACGACTTGACTCGTCTACGTAGGTGGCGCGCAAGAGTGATTGCAATCGCACAAAAACGTTTTTTTCTTTAGCAAAGAAATACGGCACTGTCAGCCACATTCCCACAGCCGTTCCTAGCTGAATATGCTTTAAATATGCATCTTGTAATTCCAGATAATATTTGATTTTGCGTTTCTTTTCGGGATCTTCGTTTTCTTGAGCGCGTTGAATCTGATCCACAACTGCAAATTCTTCTTTAGTCACATTCATGGGTGGAATAGGCACCGCAAGAGTGAGAAAAGCAAAGTCGTGTCCGGCGAGTCCTGCTGCCAGTCTTTCAATCTGCTCAGATTCAATGGTTTCGCCGCTGGTCGATTTAAGAGCGGGAATGCCGGAAATAATTCCCGTGTATTTTGTCAGTGGTGCTAATAACTCATGGATGTCATCTGAGCTGAACGGTTTTTTGAAGACGTCAACTCCACCATAAACGCTGTGTAAAATCGACTTCAAGCTTTTGTGAGCGACAATATCAGGCGCATCTCCGCCATCACCCTCGGTGATGTGCGGTTGTGAAATGCCCATATAGTAATTGACGCCAGTTTTGCTGCCGATTACAAGAAATGCCAGATTAGCTTTCTCGCCATACAAACCAGTGATGGCATCTTCCATCAGATACATACGCTTGGGTGGCTTTGACGGGTCTGGATCTGATTGTGTTTGCTGAGCGTGCTGCTGTTTTTCTCGCTCGATGTCCCACGAGCGCAGAATGCCGTCTACCCTGACAAAGGTTAAACCAGGTACAGCCCAGCTGATGATATCGTCTGGAGCCACAGGATCATTGTCTAAATTGTCAAGATCGTATCGCCGAAGGTCGGCTATTTTCTCTTCCCAGATATTGCGGCTGTTGTTGGGTGCCTGTGTCATTAATAGGTTTGTCTGCAACTAAATGCGGTGAATTTACCTGAGACCGTTCAAGCGGAAACTTGTCGATGCTAAGCGTATCTTATCAAGATTTAGCTTTAGATCCGCTTGAAGATTCTGCCTTGATTGACTTCTTGCCCGAAGCCAAGTGCATTCTTTCGATCAACTTTTCATTGACTTTCGATTCTGGAACGTCTGGGAACGGATGGCTTCTCAAGTTAAAGAGACCTGCTTCAGCCCCCATTCTATAGGCGAAGAATGTTTGCTCTTCCTGACGAACAACTTTGTCGATATTGAGTTTTTCTTCGTCTGATACAAGCTCGAATTGTGGTGTTGAGTTCACCCGGTTGAAAATATTGGTCATAGTCTGGTGTTTGACCTTTCTGCCGTCAATGGGGAACATCTGAGGACCAAGTAAATCTCCATCCTTCTTGGAAAGAGCAAAGGTTACGAGAGTACCGATATTGATGATCAGCTCATTGCGGAAATCTTCAGGCAGATGTTGAAGACTCTTGGTGACGCCAATGAAACCGATTTTGAATTTCTTGGTTTCAGAGGTAATGTTTTCCACGGTTTCTTTTTCAATGAAACTGTCGAAGTTGTCGAGGTACATGGCAACAGGGTTTTGTTTGCTGCCACCGCTCGAAGACAGTGTAAGTGCTGCCTGCTTCACACCGCTGACAATCAGTGAGCCGAGCAGGTTAGCGTCTTGACCAAACTCACCCTGCGGAATTTTTACCAGCAAGATTTTCTTTTCATTGATGACATCAAGGATTTGTAAGTCACCATCGGGCTTAGTCAGTATCGCCCTGATTCGCGGATTGCTGAGCATGGGGTTGATTCTGTTGAGAATCGGCTCAACCCATGTTATCCACTGGTCTGTCCTAGCCAGTTTCTTGTATCTTCCCCACTGATCTAACAGTGTTGAAAATTCAATGCGCTCGTCTTTTTTGCGCTCAACGTTCTCCAATAATACGTCACGGAAATCGTTGTCGTTAAGCAGATTAGGCAAGTCGGTTAGTGTCTTATTGTTGGCCATTAAGAGCAAGACGGCGTTACGTAGAATGTCTGCGGTTTGAGCATTCCATTGTGATTGTGAACCCGGCGGTTCTGTGTATATGGCCTTAAAACCATAAACAATAGAAGCGGCTGCAGTTTGAACATCGCCCATGTCTGCCAGCCCTAGTGGATTGAAGGCGCTGGTATTGCCTTTGTGCGTAGGGTCAATGAGAATGACACGCTTTGCTAGATCACGTGCTTTGGGATGAGCGGAAATCCATCTGGTCATCAAGTCTATGAGGGTGCCATCAGAGTCAATCAACACTACAGCGCGATCATCGCTCATGATGTCGTGTGCCACCATATGCGCAACCAGTCTGGTTTTGCCTTTACCACCTTGTCCAAGTATCAGGACGTGTGGATTAATTTTGCGCATTTCAGGTGGCAATGCCAGATCTTTGATTACCCATGGCATTGGGAACCACCACTTCCATTCCACTCGTTGACCGAGAGGCAGACTGCCCTTCTTCAAGCTCTTCGCCAATTGCGCCCGCATTTTGTCATGCTGTGCTTTCACTTGGCTGGGGATATATTGCTGCTTATTCCAAATATTGATCAAACCGCTTGGTCCGAACAATGTAAACGTACTCATCACGAAAGCGGCGCCCACACCGATAAAGACAAAGATGCCATTGCCCTTGAGAAAATCGAAAATGTTGAATGACTTGGCTGCATTCGATGCTGCGGTGCTAGCGCTTCCTGGTATCAAGTCGGCAATCGAGCCCTCTTCCATGGGCATAGATTTATCCAACTGGCCGAGCCACTTGCCCTGCACCTTGGAGGTATGAGCTTTGTTCAAATAGCCGAAGTTGGATCCAGATTTTTTTGTAAATTCCCACTGACCTTTGACATGCATCGGAATATCGTCAAGCAAGATGTTGCCTACAAAAAATATTGGAGGTCCTGATTCACGGTTGTTAGCGTCGACAAAGCGCTTGGTGAAATTCATGGTCTTTTTGCCTGGATCGATAAATCCGTCCAGCTTGAATGGACCAACTGCATCTCTACCTGTGGCGTTTATTTTTGTGCCACTCTGGTTGACTACCATTGCGCCGTCAAAAGTTTTGCCATTATGCCAAATTCGCATACGCCACTGACCGGCCAGGCGAATTGTTTCTTGTCGCATGGGCTGAAGGCCGTTTGCCTTGTCAGCCGCATTCTGGGCTGTGGTAAGCACGGGCCCCAGGTTGCCGAGTGCATGAACTACTGCAAACACCATCATACCGGCAATCGCTAGGGTGACGGCAATTAGTTTGATTCCAACAGGGAAACCAGCAAGAGTGAAAAGGCCGCCACCTGAGGCGAACTTGCTACGCAGCTTGCCGTTACTGTCCTCATCTTCATCGTCACTTTTAGAGCGCTTACTTACGCCTCTTGATCGATCAGTTTTTTGCAAACTCTTAGACGAAGTCGTCTTCAAGCTAGCTGGTGAGCCAGAAAATGACCTTCTTTGCGGAATATCTTCATCTTCACCATCGCTATCGACATCATCTTCATCATCATCTTCATCGTCGTCGTCGTCATCTTGAATGACCTTAGATGGTTTTGATTTGGTGGTAAGGGCGGCTGATTTTTTAGCTTGCGAAGATTTGCGATCGTCTTCTTCTTCGTCATCATCATCATCATCATCATCAACGATGCCTTTTTTTGCTCTTTTAGGTTCGTCCGCTGATTTGTTACTTTTTTTCGATTTTGGCGAATCGTCATCATCGAGATCCTGAGCTGGTTTGCTCTTCTTAGTAAGCATGCTCTCGAAAGCATTGTGCGGATCGTTTTTGTCTGATTTATTTGTGTCAGAGAAAAATCCGTCGCTTGAGGATTTTTTCGAAGTGACTGAATTGTTGTCGGCAAAAAAGTCAAAAGCGGCTGATGTTGCGGCTTTAGCTACCTTGCTGACATTTTCTGAGCTGCCAGTAGCGGTGCTGCCTTTATTCTCTTTTGCTTTATCAGAGCCAAAGAAATCTGGTGCAGCTACGTGCGGTCTGGTCAGTACAGGCTGTTCTTGGTGCAAGTCAAAAGGAGCATTGGCAGCCGCTTTATTCGCGACTTCGGCCTGTTTCTCAGACTCTGGTTCGGCAGAGAAATCAGGTTTGGCGGGAGAACTTTCGCTTTGATTTCCTTCCGGTGCTGCCACCGCTTCTCTTTTGTAAGCGGCATGCGGGTCTTCAGCTTCGTCTTTGACAGACGAAGCTGTAATATCGTTACCGTCATCGACTGCACTGCTAAACGGAGTGGAGATTTCTTCAGCGGTACTATTTTGATTAAACGTAAAGCTGCCTACTGCAACTGATTGATTGCCGCTCGCCCCACTTTCTGTTTTTTCTTCCTCCCTGACTTCTCTGTCCCACGGGGCTTCTTCGCTACTGGTGTTAGCCGACGAAGATGAGAAAAAGTCAGCCGGGGGTGCCGAGCTTAGAGCTTGATTATTTGTACCAGACTCGCTACCAGTTGTTTCTTCTTCAACTTCGTGTCCATTGCCGTTGCCATTGCCATTGCCATTCCCATTCCCATTGCCATTCCCGCCATGGTCAGGAACATAGTTTTCATCTTCCCTCAGGATGTTATCGCCACCAGCAACAGCGCCATCGCCAAACAGGTTGGGAATAAAATCTTGGAAAGACGCATCAGGGTTGAATGGATCGAGGAAGTTACCGTCAGATCCCGGTGCATAGCCGTTTCCACCGCCGTTGCCATGTTCGGGAAGTAGCGTAGCGATTGACCTGGCTGAAACAATGCGTTCCAGAATCAACCTGTCTGGAGCTACTGATACCACCATAGGTGCTGCGGCTGAGGCTAGAGTTGGCACCATTGTGGCGGCGAATCGTGATTGGGCTGCACCACAACCGGCACACCCCTTAGCTTTTTGTTTTATCACTGCTCCGCAATTGGGGCAGATGGCAATTTCCACGATTACTCCCGTCTAACGCGACGATGCATCTTACTAAATATAGCCTTTCTTTTTAATATTTACCTAAAGCTGGTCGGCAGCAATGCTGAAACGCTCTGATAGGCTTGTGTTTAATGTGATCTTACTAAGTTGAATACTAACCGCTGGAAGGCGTTGTGGAAAAAATTATCAGCAAGTGGCTTGCAAACTCATTTTAAGCAGAATATTACAAGCGAAACCTCTCCTTGTCAAGTGCTGATTAGGGCGCTTCTTAGCGGCGTTTGCAGTATATACTAGAGAAGTTGGCGCTCACTGTTTGGTGTATTTATTGGGGTGCTGAACCCAAGTCTTTAGTTATTTTGGTGTTTCAGGCATTTCGCTTTGAATTTTTACCTCGCAGGGCGGGTACATATTTAAATAGGTGCCTCAGGTGACATTAGGAAGGGATTGTTAGATGGCTCGCGAAGACAAGGCAAGCGCCACCAGTTCTACTCAGGACGCGCCTTCGGGAAAGTCTGGCGACCAGGATTCTACATCTTTGGCAGCGAGGCGCGCTCGGCTGAGGGGAACTCTGGCAAAGCAGACTGTGCCTCCTGACGCCTATGCGCCAGACCCGTATCAAATTGCAAAAGAAAATGCTGTGGCAGCAGCTAACGCCATTACTTCTGCTGTCGTCGCAAACGAACCCGCTCAACCAGAC
>CASBPX010000144.1 GCA_949127735.1 Candidatus Obscuribacterales bacterium
CCGGAATACCAGCTGCTATAGACGATTTTACGGCATCGGTAGTTTCAATCATCCAGGTCCGGCGACGATAGTTAGCAGCACTTGTTTCGCTGATGAAAATCGGCAGGCCCGAATGTTTGTAACAGTCGCTGATGATGTCAGCCAGCATACGACCGTCGGCAAAGGCAGGCTCGATGCGACTCTGATCCCCATCTTGAGTAACGTGAAACGCCGCCCATGGGTAGAAGTTGAGACCGAAAATTTGAAACGACGCAGGATTTTGCCTGAGCTGTTCAAGCCCTTCTACCGTTGCGCCGTTTTCGAACAGGTAGTCATAGAGCAAGTGATTCTTGTCGACTTTACCCTGCACCAGATCGAAGCAAAGCACATCGGCGAGAAAGGCTTTGTGAGCGCTCACTTCCGCCACTTCTGACAGAGCACGATAGTGGTGCAGCGCTTCCACGGCGACAAAAACAGCCTTACTATCAATTTGGCGAATGGCATGCATACTGGCTTGCATGCCGCGTGCCAGCTGAAGCAGAACTTGCACATAACCATTCTCACCGGTCAAATAAGGCGGCCACTGTCCGTTACGACCACAAAATTCGGCGTTAACGGTGGGCTCGTTCAGTGGCGTGTAGTAGGTGACAAGATGACGGTAACGAGCAGCGAATGCTGCTTCGAAGGCAGTAACACTGGCAACGTAACGCTCATCGATGAAACTGTTTTCCATCCACAGCGGCGTGCCGTAATGAATCAGATCGATAATTGGATCGATTTTCAACTCGCCCACCATGAAGTTCAAAACTTCGTCTACCCAGTGCCAGTCATATTCACCCTGCCGAGCTTCGACCACATACCAGGGTACGCCCCAGCGCATTTTTCTCACACCGAGCTGAGCGGCTCGCCGTAAATCTTCACGCCATTGGGCGTAGTGCTGCATCAATTCGTACTCTTCCAGTGGGCGCAAACCAGGACGAGACTGCGGAATAAATGTGTTTTCAAAACCTACGGCCCATGCAAAAGGCGGCGTCTGGTTTCTTTCATGGTTGTACATATGTTTGCATCCTTTTGAACACGCTGTGACTACAGCCACCAGATATGGTGCCTCGAGCCAGTGACAAAGAGTGTGGACTCAGTGGAACGAGTGGGCTGGATAGATTAGTGAGTTTGGTGTTTAGGTGAAGCTATGAATTAAGAAAGTCAGTTGATATTGGCCCTCAAACTAGTGCAGCAGCTCCGGCCTGTTCAATAGCAACTGCTACACGCATTCGCCTTGACAGGGTTTTCAGTGTGTAAACACTGTTGCTAACTAGTAAAGCTTGGCAACAAGAAGCGCTACCGTAGAGCCTGTGTGCCAGTTAGACACTGCCTTGCCGCGCATACTAAGCGGCGTAGTAACCAAGCTCAAAAATTTTAAAAATAGTGTTACTCGCCACACTAATTGCCGAAGTGTGGTCGTATATCTGCCAGGTTATCTTGCCAAAAAGGGCGTCCGGTTTTAGTTTTAAGGTGCGAAACTCCAAACAAAAACACGGACATGACGATCATATCTCTAACTGCCCCAGAAGCGCTAACCGAATATTTCGAAAGTGACATTGCTTCAAATCAGCCAAACTCCTGTCCAGAGTGCAATCACAAGCTCTGGAAGCACGGCAAGCGGGTACGAGTTTGTGAAACACTTCAAATGTGTTTCAGGTTAGAAATTCCAAGGTTTATTTGTGCTTCTTGCCGCAAAACTTTGTCCAAACTTCCAGACTTTCTGGAGGCAGGCAAACGCTTTACACGCGCGGTGAGAGAGAAATATTTAGTTGAGTTTTACAAAAACGAAATTACTTACAGGGAGTTGGCTTGGGAAGATGATGACAGAGAAGATGCCTCAGCCAGCGTTTCCAGGGCGTTTAGGGCTGTAGAAAACGGGCTAGAAAGGATCGGTGAGCATGTGTTGGCCTTGCACGAACAGACGGTCGAGACCGGCTTAGCTTTTGCTTCCAAAACTGTTTCTTTCCAAAGCCCAGCGTCAACTGAGCGGACTTCGAATCAGTTAAAGGTCCGCAAGCTGGAGCTTTTGCGCTACTTGTTCAATTCGTTGAATCGATATTTCGGGTCGGACGAGAGAGCGATATGCTCCGCATATCGCTCTCTCTGTCTTGGTTTCCGGTTGCCAACTCCACACTGGATGCAACACACGCCCTTCTGAAGGTTTGTACATTCTTGGCAGCCAACCGTGTGTGCTGGCCGAGGAGAACAAGAATGTACCAACAAGATCAAAGACTAAAAGTTGCTCTGTTCCGGCACGGGGTTATCGCGCCCTTGGTGTGCAGGCGGCTGGAGCCTGATGCACAAAAAAGGCAACGCAACGAAATTGCCGAGCAATTTTTTGAATATCCTGATGGAAGCCTGCGGCTGGTGCCAGAAAGAACGGTGAGACACTGGCTGGCAAAGTACAAGAAGTTTGGATTTCAGGGCTTATTCGATGAATTTAGAAGTGACAAAGGCGCTAACAAAGCCATTTCAGTAGAGATTCTGAAAAGCGCAGAAGAGTTGCGAAAAGAAGAACCTGCAAGGAGTGTAAGCACAATTATCAACTTGCTCAAGAAAAGCGGCAAGGACACAAACGGTCTCAGTGAGCGGACTATGGCGAGAAGGCTGACGGCAATCGGCGCGACGAAAAAGCTGCTTAAAAAAGGGGCAGGCTCGTATCAACGCTGGGAGCAAGAACACGCAAATGATTTGTGGCACGGAGATACTTCGCATGGAGTCTGGCTGAGGGATCCAGAGAATCCGGGCAAAGCAAAGAAGACGAAATTTATTGTGTTTATCGATGATGCTACGCGGGTTTGCACGCATGGAGAGTTTTATTTCGACGAACAAATTCCACGGCTGTTAGATTGCTTTGGCAAGGCGCTGCTGACTCACGGGCGGCCTTGCAGGCTGCTTTTCGACAACGGGTCGATTTACCGGTCAACAACTATGGCGACAACATGCGCAGAACTGGGATGTGAAATTTCCTTTTGCAGGCCTCGTTCTCCACAAGGCAAAGGAAAAGTTGAGAGGTTCATCAAGACGGTCCAGGATTCTTTTATGGTCGAAGCAGACCGAGCGGCAGTCGAATCTTTAGAGGCGTTGAACGCTATGTTCGCAGGTTGGTTGAAAGAATATCACAAGAGAAAACATTCGCAGTTGCAAGACCAGACGCCGCACGAGCGATGGAGCGAAGATTTAAAACGCCTTTCCACAGTTACGCAGGACGAAGTCAGACGTGCGTTGATGCAGCGAGTTCGGCGCAGAATCAACATCAATACTGCAACAGTCTCAATCGATGGTAGGGATTACCAGGCATCTCAAGATCTGGCCGGACAAGATGTTGAAGTGCGATGGAGCGTCCACAACATGGATTCTGTGGAGCTTTGGATGGTGGGAGAATTCATCGAAATTGCGCCCCAGTTCAAAATCAAATCTTATGTTGATCGACGAGAACGGCTAGTCGAGCCAAATGAAGCACCCGGCACACCAGTAGAAAGTTCTAAACAATTGATGATGGGATTTCAAGCCAGTGAGCCGGACTTATCGCTGGGTGCGCATCAGGTCAACGATTTGCTGGCATGCAGTGAGTTTGTCAAAGTCTTTCGCAAATATATTGATCGTGAACTTATTCAAGAGGAACTAAATGCGCTGGGTGAGTTCTTCCTGCGTGTGGCGCCGATCCGCAGAGAAGTCGTGATCAGTACACTCGAGCGATCCGTCCTGGTCAAGGGCGGAGATTTGCATCTTCGCTACTATTTAGAACAGCTTGAACAGACCATTCGGAGAAAGTAACAATGAGAAAATTTACTGAATGGTTTGGCCTGAAGCGAATGCCTTTTGACAAGAACATTGATGACCACAGCCTTTACCGTTATTCGCAAGTTGAAGAAATGCATCAAAAGTTGGAGTTGGCAGTCGACAGTCAGACCGGGATGTTAATCACGGGCCAGGCTGGAACTGGCAAGACAACTGGCGCGCGTGTTTTTCTTGACCGTTTGGAAACGAACAAATATCGCGTAATTTATCTCGGTTACGACCAGACCGGCAAGTCGCTGTTTGCGAGACTGGCAGTGGAATTTGGAATGAAGCTTGGGACATCTGGTGGCAGAATGCTACAGCTCACTCAATACATCAAGCGCCATGTGGCAGGAGCAAACAAGCAGCTCATTCTGGTTGTTGACGAGGCACACCTCTTAGATTGGCGAACGCTAGAAGACATCAGGCTTTTGACAAACAGCGAGATGGACAGAAAGACTACAGTAACTCTAATTCTCATGGGTCAACTGTGGTTGCGCAGCAAACTGAAAAGTAGCGGGAACGAGGCTCTGTACCAACGGTTGAGATTTAGATATGGCCTAGAAGGCCTTACGAGAAAACAAACTGCCGAGTACATACAGAAGCAATTACAGTCGGCAGGCTGTTCGAAGGAGCTATTCACGGATGGTGCCTACACGCAAATATTCCAAGCATCAGGTGGAATTCTCAGGGAAATCAACAATCTAGCTGTCGATGCACTGGTCCAAGCGGCAAACCAAACGTTCCAAAAGGTTGATGAAAAGCTGATGAAGCTGGTAATCGACCAAAGAGAAACGTCTTAAAGTGCTTAAAGCGGCAAAAAGTGCAAAAAAGGCCAAAAAAAAGTTGGATAGATCTAAAAAAGTGCAAAAAATCGGAAAAGAGGAACGGC
>CASBPX010000145.1 GCA_949127735.1 Candidatus Obscuribacterales bacterium
GGCTTAAATCGATGGCGCAGCATGGCAATGCAAATTTGTGAGGAAAGAAAATGATGTGAGCGCGCCTATACTTGGTGTGCTTCATTTGAAAAAAATACCTTCGAAGGTATTTTTTTCAACAGCGAGTGCTCCATCATGCCAGGAAATTTTAAACCGACTTGCTTTCGTCACCACTTAACTGCACAACACCTTGCCGGTAGCTCGTACACTCAGAAGCATAAGGCCGTACTTCTTTAAGACATTTCACCGGGTCATTAAAGCGACAGTCTTCGCAGAGATATGCGCCCTGACCTTTGCGGTGCTTAAACGCAATCACGCTCAGAGCCACAGTGGCAAGCAGTACAACCACTACTAAAATCCAGTGCAGCATCAGCCGCGACCGCCAGATAGTTTGGGGTCGAGCACATCGCGCAATACGTCACCAATAGAGTTAAAACACAAAATGGTGAAGAAAATAAGGAAACCCGGCGCAATCAACCATGGTTGCGTGAGCAGCTCATTGGGCTGATCCATAGCAGCTTTGAGCATGTTGCCCCAGCTGGCATCAGGTTGTTGAATACCAAGGCCGATTAAGCTCAGTCCACTTTCAGCCAGAATAAAATTAGGCACTTGCAGCGTGGCCGCAATAACTACATAACTGGCTGTTTGAGGAATGACGTGCCGAACGATGTTGGCAATTTCAGACATTCCAACAGCCTTAGCTGCTTGTACAAATTCTTCTTCGCGAATCGAGAGCACCATACCGCGAATTACTCTAGCCAGGCCCGGCCAGCCAATGAATGAAAGAATGACAGTGATCAAAGCAAAACGTTGCGAACTGCTCATTCCCAGTGGCAACACCGCGGCCAGTCCAATCAATAAATAGAAGCTCGGTATAGACATAACTGCTTCAGCAAAACGCATCATCATGTTGTCGACCACGCCACCAACATAACCGGCTATGGCACCATATAAAATACCAATTGGAAAAGCGATGAATAAGCCAAGAAATCCGATGGTCAAACTTTTCTGAGCGCCAAAGAACAATCTTGAAAAATTGTCGCGGCCGTTCATGTCGGCGCCTAGCAAGTAGATGCGAGCTGGTGTTTCTACACCAAACAGGTGCAGGTCCATTGGTATAAATCCAAGTAAGTAATAGCTGTCGCCTTTGACAAAAAGCTTGATTGGAAATTTGGTGGTTTCAATTTCCTTAAAAGTCTGGCGATAGGTGGCCAGATCATTTTCTTGACGCACCTGATAAACATAGGGCCAGCAAAGCTCGCCTTTATCGTCATGAATATGAATCAAAGTAGCTGGAGCATTACCTACGTTGGCATCGTTAAATTCCATAGCGTATGGCGTAAGAATGTCAGCAAAAAGCGCGCAGAAGTAAAGCAGTGATAGGCCAACAAGTGCTGCACGACAGACTTTGTCTTTCCACAAACGACTCAAAATTGTGTGCTTCAAGTCTGCCCTGACTTTTTGAGGAGCCGGTGTAGGGTTGATTGGTGCTTCTGCAGGTGATAACGAGTTAGCCGACAATGAGCGATTCCTTTAAAAGGTTAAAGTTAAAAGTTATTCAACGGTGATTCTGGGGTCGGTAAATTTGAGCAAGAGGTCGGCAAATAAATTGCCTGCAATTAGCATTACCGCTCCAAGCATGATTGAAGCCATAACGAGATTCATGTCTTTTGTGAGCACGCCTTCCAGGGTCAGGCGTCCTAGACCAGGGTAAGCCAGAACCATTTCGGTCAACGCGGCACCGCTCAGTAGACCGGCAAATTCAAATCCAAGTAAAGTAATTAGGGGGTTTATGGCGTTGCGCAGTGCATGTTTGTAAATTACCGTTTCTTCCGATAAGCCCTTGGCGCGCGCGCTGCGCACATAATCTGCTCTCAACACATCTAAGAGATTACTGCGCACCTGGCGCTGAATGCCGGCAAGTGAAACAAATGTCAGAACGCATACTGGAATGATTAAGTGGTAGGCGATATCGGCAATTTGACTGAGAGTGTCACGCTCGGCAAAGTCTGAGCTGGTCATGCCGCCGATTGGTAGCCAGTGTGTGGCAAGAGCAAACATAAGAAAGAGAAAGCTCAGTAGAAATGTGGGCATCGACATGCCTACGGCAGTGAGAAAACCAAATAACTTATCGATTAACCGCCCGCGGTGCACTGCGGCATAGACGCCTGCGGGCAGGGCAATCAACCAGGTGAAGAACAGTGTCACCACATTAAGCAGCAGTGTATTACCGGCGTGTTGCATCAGCCTGGCGGCAACTGATCCACCGGTTGTGGAAACACCAAGATTGCCCTGCAGTGTGCTCGATAACCAGATTGCATATTGTATGGGTGCTGGTTTGTTTAGCCCGAGTCTTTCTTCTTCGGCATTGATGGCCGCTTGCGAAACAGAAGGATTAGCACGCATTGCCGCCAGGGGATCAATTGGCGAAAGTTTGAGCATGGTAAATGCCATCAATGAAATGAAGAAGAGCATGGGCAATGCTTGCAGTATGCGCTTCAAAATGTAGACAGGTGTCGACATTAGTGCTTGGCTCCCTTTTTATAAATTTCTTCGATGTTGTGCAATGTGCCTTTTGGAGTGTAATAAATGCCGTACGGGGTAGGTTTGTAATTGCCCAGATTGTTGCGCGCGGCGGTAAGCAGCATGATGTCGTAAATGTAGATGAAGGGCTGCTTGTCGTAGGCGATTTTCTGAAAACGGTTGTAGGCCTCAATGCGTTTCTGCTCGTCCATAGTGCCGGCGGCGGTATCAAGCAAATTATCGATTTCGATTTCCCAGGGGCGAGCGTCAGGTGCTTTGACCGTGCCGTCTTCGTCGGGCAAGCGTGTATCAAACAAGTGCATGCGACCATTTGATTTCCAGACATTAGCGCCGCCATAGGGCTCAAAGCGGCTGCCACTGAGGCCCATGACAATGGCTTGCCAGTCAAGGCTGGTATGCACGCGATTGGTCATGGTGTTAAATTCGATGGCTTGATAATTGACTTTGATGCCCAGCTTTTTTAGTTCTTCTTTGATGGCAATGCAACAGGCATCACGGCCGGTGTTACCTGAATTGGTGAGCAAATCGAATTCTACCCGGTTGCCCTTGGCGTCAAAAAGATCGTTGCCTTTTTTGACGAATCCAGCCTCGGTCAGTAGTTTTGCCGACAGGGCAGGGTCATATTCGATCTGTTTTAAGGTCTTATTGAAATAGAGCGACGCTTCGGTTTCGTTGGTAGAAAGCGGGTAACCTACGCCCTTTTGCACATTGTTGATAATGCGCTTGCGATCAACGGCGTGGCTGATTGCCCATCTGAATTTCTCATCGTTGAACCAGCTTTGTTTGATCGGGTCAACGTAGAACTTTCCGGTTTTTGGATCTTTTCGCTGGCAGAGGTTGAACATCAGGAACATAGTGCCGTCGTCTGGACCCAGGTTATACATGGTGAAATTGCCGCTGCTTTCGCGCTGTTTCATTAAAGCTGCATCAATGCCACGCACCGATCGAGTGTCGAGCAAATCAATTTCTTCACCAAGAAATTTGATGATCATTGTGTTTTGATCGGGCACGATGCCAATTACCATCTTGTCTAAATAAGGCAACTGGCGGCCTTCTTCATCGATGAAAGAATAATGAGGGTTGCGCTTGAACTCGAGCCTCTGGCCCGGGATATATCTTTCTACAATCATGGCCCCTGATGCCACAAATGTCTTTGGATCGCTATTGATATTCCAAAAGTTATGAAAATCCGCTTTAGAGCCTTTTGTCATTGGCTCAAAAATGTGTTTGGGCGCTACCATCACGGCATTTAAATTAGCCAGAAAAGGCGAAAAAGGTTTTTTGAAGCGAAAGCTAACAGTGTCTTCGCCCACTTTTACAACATCAGGATAATCTCCTGGTGTAGAAATGGTGTCACGTGAACTGGTTTCGCCGAATCCGTTTTTAATTAGATTGCCGTAAGTGAACACGGCATCGTCAGCCGTGAGTGGATGACCGTCTGACCACTTCAAACCTTTGCGCATGACAAAGTCGATGGTGCGCCCGTCTTCGCTGACCTTAAACGATTTGGCCAGCTTAGGAATGGCTTTGCCGCTCCATGGATCGAAGTCGACTAGAGAGTCAAATTGCAGCATGCCGATGCCGTGACTTTCCACGTCGGAAGCTTCCCATGGGTTAAAAGTTTTGGGGCCGCCGCCGAAACTACCGAGCTTTAGAGAACCGCCAAACTGTCCCACTTCGCCACGCGATTGCCAGTATTCCGCACCGTCTTTGGTGACCAATTTTGGTGGTCCCGGATTGGGAAATAGGAAAGTCAGTTTACCCGACGGTTGCTGTGTATTTGATTCTGCAGTTTTCTGTGCATCAGGATCTGTCGGATCTGTGGCTAGCGAGCTTGTGGGAATGCCCACGCGATTGGTTGCGCTCTTGCGTGGGGCAATGCAGCCTGTGAGCAGGCTGCTTGCCATCAAACACGTTAAAGCTGCGAGCAGTTGTTTCTTCATCAACTACTGCACCCAGATTTCTTCCAGGTTATGGAGGCCAGAAGCTGGTTGCGAAATTGGTGTAGGTTGGAAGTTGTGAATTGTGTTGCGTACACCGACGATGGTGCGCGGCGAGACAAGATAGATGAAGGGCATTTGATCGTACAAAATCTGTTGCACCTGATCGTATACTTTTTTGCGCTCGACTTTATCGAGAGTACTGGCGCCTTTATCCATCAGTTGATCGATTTCTTTTTCCCAAGGTCTGGCATCAGTCACTGCAGTTTTTCCATTAGCATCGGGCAATCGTTGATCAAATAAGTGCAGACGGCTGTCGCTCTTATAAACGTTAGCACTATCATTTGGCTCAAGTGGATCGCCGCCGCTCAGTGAGAAGAAGGCAGCTTGCCAATCTAGTGAGCTGTTGATTTTTCCTGCCAGCAAATTGAAATTGACCTGGGCAAAGTTGACTTTGATACCGAGCTCTTTCATATTCTTTTGAAACTCGGTGCAGACAAAATCGGCAAAGGTTCCACCAGCCGCAGCTAGTAAATCAAATTCGACTTTATGACCGGTCTTATCGAGCAAGTTGCCGTTCTTATCCCAGGTGAAGCCTGATTTTTTCAGAAGCTCTTTGGCCACGGTTACATCACGCGAATAGGGCTGCAACTGGGAATTGAAGAATGGGCTGGTAGCAACCTGAGCCGAGAATGACGGATCTCCGAGGCCTTTGAAATAGTTGGCGATAATAGACTGTCGGTCGACACCGTGACTGATGGCCTGTCTGAAATTTACATCGTTGAACCAGACTGATTTAATAGGATCTACGTATGGTTTGCCGGTTTTTGGATCTTTGCGTTGATTCATGTTGAACATGATAAAGGTGCTGCTCTGGCTGGGGCCAAAGTCGTAAAGTTTGAAATTGCCATCTTTTGCCAAAGGCACCAGATCGCCAGCATCGCGACAACGCACCGGTGTGATGTCGATTTCTTTTCCTTTAAACTTGAGCAAGTTGGTATTTACGTCAGGCACAATTGTAAAAGTGGTGCGGTCTAAATAGGGCAGTGGCTTGCTCTCTGGGCTGACGGTGAAATAGTTTTTGGCCCGTTTGAAAACTACGCGTTGGCTCGGCACATATTGCTCGAGAGTGAACATACCGCTGGTAACGAAGGTTTCTGGTTTGGCCTCGGTGCTCCACAGATTATTGAATAATTTGCGTCCGTCTTTCTTTTTAGTGATTGGTTCAACAATGTGTTTGGGTGCGATCACCAGGCCCAGTTGACGCACGAATGGTGCAAAGGGTTTAGGCGTGACAAATTTGTTTGTTAATTCGTCAACTACAGTAACTATTGGTGATTTACCTTCAATGGTAGTGACATCACGCATGGATGAATTACCGTAGCCACCGTTCACAAGCGTGTTCCATGTAAATGCTACGTCTGCTGAAGTAATCGGATGACCATCAGACCATTTCAAACCTTTGCGCAATTTGGTGGTGTAGGTAACACCGTCTGGATCCACTGTAAAACTCTCTGCCATTGCCGGCACCACATCGCCGGTATAGGGGTCGATGTCGAGCAAACCGGCAAACATAAGCGCGCCCATGTCTCTGGAAGTGGTATCAGCGGCTACCCAGTAGTTGAATGTGGCAGGGTTACTGGAGACAATTGAGCGCACCAGATTGCCGCCCGATTTTCCTGCGGCGAACCTGCCTTTTCTCAAATCGGCACCATCGATGGTGACAGTCTGATACGGTCCAGGAGTAACACTTTCAGCTTTCTGAATGGGCGACTCTGAGCCGGGTGCGCCTGTGGGGCTGGGAATTGTACTCGGTGCATCAGTTGATCTAGTAGTCGTCGAGGTCGTGGTCGTCGTGGTGGTGGTTGTCGTAGTTGTGCATCCGGCCATCACTAGAGAGAGCGACAGGGCGGAGAATTTCGCTAGAAGTTGTTTGCCCGTATTTTTGCCGTCATTACTTCCTGACATCGAACTCTCCATTTAATAGACAGTGTAGGCATATGATTTTAGTCTGTCCTTGCTGCCAATGTTTATTTCACTGCAATTTCATAAATTTGCTTGATAACTTTCGCTTGTCAGGCGCTTGGATTAAGCCTGCTTGCCAAGGGTTACATTTAATCTATTTTATCGCTACACCCTCACCTAATTGGGGATACGATATGCCCTGCTCTCAGCATTTAATGTTGAAGGGGCTCCAGGGAAAGTAGACGAGGCCAAATTAATGGGCGCTGCCACCGGTTTTCTTTTTATCGATATGCTGGTCAGACCAATTTTGAAATTTGGCTTCAAATTTTACTTTGTCGGCTTTTTCGTACTCTTTCTCGTTTATGGCTTCATCGCCTACAAAGCTCTTCAGTCTGCCTATTTGTCTGAGCAAAACTATTAGTTTTTAGTCTGCAGTTAATACCGCATTTAGTGTCTAGGCCGCGCAAGCGGCCATTTTCTGCTCATGTTATAGTTTTGCAGTGCAGGTGAAGGGAATCCTCGTGTCTCGCTTAGCTATTCTTGGCGCTCTATTGTTGTTCAGTAATGCGGCTTTCGCTGCGGGTCACCAGAGCTTGCCCGTAAAATTGGCGGCCACAACCGTAAAGAGTGGCTCGTTTAAGCCCGCGCCGGCGAAGTCGGCAGCTGCCGAAGACAGTGCGCCAGTTTTTTCTGAGGCTGCAACTCTCTACAAAGATGGCAAATTCGAGCAGGCGGTTTCACTTATTACCGGCATCAAACAGTCGCAGGGCAATAGCTTTCGCATACACAGCTATCTTACTGTTCTGCTGTTTAAAACCAAGCCTCTAATTTATCCTCTTGCCGAAGCTAGAGCAGCAGTCAAACTGAATGCCAGAAGTGCTGTAGCCAATTGCAATTTAGGTATTCTTTTGCAGCGTAATGGCGAGCGCAGCGCCGCTGTAGAAAAATATCGTGCCGCCATCGCACTTGATGGCACCGACTGGCGACCTCATCTTGGTATTGCCCAGTGCCTCTCTATAGACGGTGCTGACGGCAGAGTGATTGCCGAGCGGGAGCTCAAACTTGCAGCTCAGACTAAGGGTGGTGCTGACGAAAGTCAGAAGTGGACGGCTCTGGGTTCAGCCTATCTAGTGATGGAAATGGCTGCCGATGCAGAGCTTTGCTACAGTCGTGCTTTGCAGATTGATTCTAGTTATCTGGTCAAACGTGGCAGGCTCAAAGCTGCTCTGGCAGCCAACAATGTCAAAGTAATTGCTGATCTTTTGCCGGCCGGCCTGAACGATATGCTCGACGACAAGTCAGTGGCTCTAGCACTGGCGATGCCGGCTGCGAAACTTACAGAGGCACAGTTGGCCCAATTAGAAGCGATTGCTGAACGCAACTTTATGGGCGCCGACAAGTTTTTCTATCAACTTGGCCGCAATTTTGAAAGCGGCGGCCACCTTGACCTGGCAGAAAAAGCATATTTGCAGGCTATCAGTTATTCTGGCGCCGACAGTGCCCAAGTTCTTGCGCTGGTGGGTAACCGCGCTTCTGCCGGTGATGTTGAAGAAGCGCGGCAGCTTGTTAATCAATATAGTGGTAACAGCAAATCTAATAGTAAATCTGCCAAGGCCAAACACGGACACAAAGATGTTTATGCCCAATCACTAACTTACGCTGGTCAGCTTTTAGACAGTCAGGAACCCAGCTCTCTTCATTTGCTTAAACTGGTGATGAGCAATATCAAATGCGGCTGCCGCATTTCGGTAATTGAGTTTCAGTTGCGAGCGCTGCCTGGTGTGATTTTTGCGCAGCTGCAAGATGCAAAAGATCCACCTGCTACCATTATTTATGATGCAAAGGTGACTACTAGCAAGGCGATTTCTGAGATCAAACGCGAGCAGGACAAAGTGGAAGTCATTAGCGATAATCCTGTAAAATCTCTGCCTGAGCTGGTTAAAGTTATTCAGACCGCTTCTGATTTGCCAAACAAGCATATTTTTACTCTCTGGTCATTTGAGCCACCACCTATGGAATTACCAAAATGATAGAACGCAATCGAGCATTACTTGTGGTGGCATCGCTATCTATGGCCATATACTCTTCTGCTTTTATAATTGCGTCTGTTCTACCGGCCATTGCTGAGAAACACGACGCTCAAAAGGTAGATAATCAAAAAACTGATACCAGACCTCCAGTTGAAGTAATGGTGCTGGAACAAAACGCACTTCAGACCGGCCCAATGAATATGACTATTGGTAAACAGGCGGTCAAATTTAGCCTGGATAAACTAGGAATTGTCTGGTTGGCTACAGGGCCTAAGTGGCAGAGCCATTGCTATAACCCTGAAGGAAAGACGATTTTAGTACGCGACCACGCTACCTGGAAGAGTGGTTTCTTTGATATGCGTGGCCATAAAGCAGCGAGGAAAGAACCAGACCTGAAGCTCAAAGAAACTGGTGTACGCGAAAAGGTCGCTGGTTTTAAATGCCGCAAAGCCGACTTAATTTGGACACCTGCGCCTCCCTATAGACCTGGTGAACCACGCACACCTTACAAGTCTGGGGTAGTTTGGATCGCTGAAAAATTCCCGGCTCCCAGTGAGCTCAGCGAGGTGATGAAAAACCTCGTTAAAGTTGATGTAAAAGATGGCCTGGTGCTTAAGTTCAATTTGCTCAAGCCGAACCAATTTAAATTATTCGAAACCGCCTACGAAACTACGAAAATTACATCTGCGAAAAAGCCGGCTTCGTTCTTTGATCCACCCACTGGTTACAAAACTGTCAAGTCTGAAATGCAGTTGCTGATGGGCGATGATGACAGTTCTGAAGCACCAGACATGGATTTTCTCAAGAAAAAGTAGTCAGGGCGCCGGCGCCCCGAAAAGATCTGGCGCGAAACTTTTTACTGACTGCACAGTCATGGCCCCGCCAAAAGTTTTTAGTTCCTGGCCGCCTTCGCCGCGGGCGCGCCGCGCCACCACTCCAAGCACTTTGCCTCGCAAGCTGACCACGGGCCCGCCGCTGTTGCCGTTAGTGATCGGTGCATCGACCTGCACCATGCGCGGTGCGATGCGACTAACTCGGCCGGTGGTGAAAGTAGGAGCGTAATGGTTGGCGGCGTCGGTGTCGATTTGATCCGACGCTTCCGGATAACCGATTACTTGAATCTCTTGCCCTTCACTGGCAGGCAGCGGATCAAATTCCATCGGCACCAGATTTGACTTGTCTACGGTCAAAATGGCAATATCGGGATCTTTGTCGGTTTTTGCCACCTTAAACAATTTTGCCACCATTGGTGGTTGCGATACCGGGCCGGCAGCGTGCAAAAAATATCCGACTTCACTTGTCACATTGACTTGACTTAAATAACGATTGAATAATGCCCGGCTCGGATCTGCTTTTTTCGAAAGGTAAGTCTCATAAGTGTCCCAAATTGCATCAGCTGTGGCCTGATAGGTACTGAGCTCCGCTGTGGAGCGATTGGCTTTCGTACTTAAGTTGATGATTTGCAAAATTTCGCGAAAGCGGCCGTCGGTGTCGTGTCCTGCGGCTGTTTGCTCACAGTAGAGGCGCATGCCGGCGTAAAAGCGCTGACTTTCTTTGATGATCTGATCGGCACCAGAGACCACATGTTCATTGGTGAGGAAATAGGCTTTGTCGTGAACATTGGTTTTAATGGGAAAAGATGAACCAAAAGAAACTACACGGTAACCAGGGTCGCGGGCCGAAGCGCTGAAAACTGGATATTTGCTTTTCGGTGAAACATCAGCCAGTGAGGCCCAGAGGCTATCTTTTATTTTCATTTTCAGGCCGACGCTAATTTGCACCACCTGACCTTTCATGCGCTTGTCTAATTTTTCCCAGCTCTCTAAAGCGTTGGCTTGTGGTGGTGATATTAGACTGCATGAGCTCAATGACAAAATTGAAAACAGTGAAAGTGCTGTTCTGGCGAAGGCAAGAACGGCGTGAGGTCGGGCTAAATTGGTGTTGTTCGACAAGCCTTTAGCCTCCCTCAAAGCCAATTTCGATTTCGAATGTTCTGCGCCAGGGAAAGGATAATCTAACACTGGGTTCAAATGATAGAGCCGCACTTACTCTTTTTATATATGGCGAAATCAACTCGGCTAAAACCTGCATTGATGGTTCGCCTTGAAGATCCTTGCGCACTTTAGTTTGATAAGCCCAGTCGTCAACCAACCTGGTGAAAAGGCAGCGCTTTTGACTGTCGGTAACAATTTTTTGCATGGCGGCACCGTTGCCGACACCGCGAGCGCTGGCATTGTTGCCGTGCCAGGTACATAAAGCTGTGGCAATAGCGCTGCCGACGGTATTACCTGTGGTGTTCCAGCCGGCATAAGAGCAAACTTTTTTCAAAAGGTCTGGCCGCTTGATCAACTCTTCAATTAGCATTGGATCGCTACCGTTGGCATAAACTATGTCGCACAAAATTACCAGCCCGGGCGCTTCTTCTATGAGCTTAATTGTTCCAGACACTGTGCGGCTGGTGTCGATATGGCTTAAATCGGGCAGGCCGGGCAAGGTAATGTGATCTCCCTGCCGTTCATGCGGGCCATGGGCAATCATGGTAATGACATTTTTGTTGGCAGTGCCATCGCTGGTGGTGTCAAAATCAGTAGTGCTAATAACAGTAGTGCTAACGCCGCTGGCCTTAATTTGAGCGTCGATTGTGGCGCCGATTTCTTGGCCCTCATAGCGGCTTGCTACC
The DNA here is from genome assembly GCA_949127735.1 of Candidatus Obscuribacterales bacterium. GTDB lineage: Bacteria > Cyanobacteriota > Vampirovibrionia > Obscuribacterales > Obscuribacteraceae. Next base: position 11,160 of record CASBPX010000145.1, read on the forward strand.
GTACTAGAGGCTTCGGGGCTGTATTGTAGATTCAACGCCGGTCTGGTATCGCCATCGGTGTTGAGAATAAGGCGCGCCATTAACGTGCACATCACTTCGTCTGCACCGGCATACACATTGACTTTGTTTGTCAGCCCCATTTGCTCGCTGACGCTCTTCAGTCTGTCTTTTTCTCCCACGTTGAGACCCCAGGCGCCAGAATCGTCTTGTGAAAAAACCAGGTGGTCAAAAAATCCATCATCCATAGACTTTAGAATGCTCATGTTGATGGTGAAATTTCTAAAGCGAGTATCGAGATAATCTTGGCGAATATCTGATGGAATGCGGCGCTCTAAAGACTCAAGCAAACCTGGGGTCAGTTTCTCACCGCTGGCGAGACGATGAAGACAACCAGACCATTCGAATAGTTCGCGGCCGAAACGCGACCAGTATTCTTTCTCTTCCGTATTATCGTAATTATCTGAAATGCGCATGATGCTTGATTGTGCGTAGATAGAAATTTTCTTTCCCATCAAATCTTTCCATTTTTTCAAACGCTCAAAACGCGCAGCGAATGTTTTACCCGGCTCAGCGCTTCGGCGCGATGTGATCAAGCCACCATAAATCAAACTGTCCAAACAAAGCACTGCTGCATCAGGCTCGTGCCGCCCGATGGCCCCTTCAGCGAAAGCAAAGAGTTCTTCAATTTGTGCGCCGCGTGCAAGCGAACCCATGACGCTGCGGGGTGGCACAATTGCTTCCCAACCAGCAGCTCGAGCTAAAAGTTGAGGATAGCCATAAGTGACTGGCCGGTCGTCCAGGGGAATCAAAAGAACTTTCATGCGGGTTTCCATTATTTACGGTTTGCCAGAGCCAAGACCGACCCCTCCTGCGTTTCCGCGTTGATAAATCGGCATGGCCGCTTCAGGCACAATACGCACACCGCGTTTTCTCTCAGCCTCTTCGGCCACTAAAACCGCATTGGTGGCCGAACTGCTGGTATTGGTGCCTCCCTCTGAAGTCACGGTCTGTGCAAATTCAACAGTATTGATGTCATTTTCTGGCCAGGTGACAGCCTCAAAATAAAGACTTGAACCGACCAGATCGCCGGCCACCGGCGAGTACATCTTTAATGTAAGTACTCCGGTAGCTGGAATCTTGCCAAGGGCTACTACTTTTCGATCGGGCCCCAGGCGCAGGGCATGACCGCCAATCGGTTTGGCGCCACTGTCGCGGTCGGCCATGGCCAGTGCCGCCCAGTGTCCGGGGCGCCCTTTAATTGTAAATTCGGCAGGGTGGCCCATTACCAGTCGGCCGGGTAGATAAAGCCTGGAAGCTAGTAAGCGGTCACTAAGGCTGCGACCAGCGCCGGAGCGCCGTAGGGACGTGGTCGGTAGTGTCATTGGTGCAACCAGCGATGGTTTCTCGTCTGGCTGTGCCACTCCCGGCGAACCAAAAGGCGTTTTTATTTCTTTGAGAAGGGCTGAAAGCTTCGCCTGGTGCTCCATATAAGCTTTTTCTTCTTCAATTTCTTCTTCGGTCAGCTCGATTTTCTTTTCTTTCTTCTCTTTTTTCTCTTTCTTTTCTTTGACTGCTTCTTTGTCTTCTTTGTTAGATTTTTCTGCCGCCTCTTTAGTTGATTCCTTTTGCTTGCCGAAAGCCACAGCAGCCAAAGGCGATATGCTCGGGCCTAGCAATGACAACTGACCGATTGCTATAGATAGAATGAGAATGCTGCGTAAAGTCGTCATAGATGGTTTGGGGCTCAAGTGGCGTATGTCTAGCGTGTATGCTAAGTAATATGGCAATAGTAACACCATCGTTTTAAGAAGTGAAATTGAGTCTATTTCGCGACACTTTAAAATCTCTCGGTAGAGATATTGCCGGCTCTGTTCAGGATCAGACCAGTCTGATTCAGGCGTTTTTAGTGGCGCTCAGTTTGCACGTGGTGCTGCTGCCGATAATGTGGATTGTTGGTTGGGCCCTACCCTGGCCAAAATTCCCCATCATCACCACCATTATTGAATATGATTTGCGGGGCTGGCCAAATATGCCGAAACCCAAAAGTGTAATCAATGTTATGGATCCTGAGCTTAATAAGTAAATAGTTTTTCCGTCGGCATATCTAATTGAACTATTTTGGTCCCGCCAACGTATAAGTAAATGGATAGCTTTTGGTCTGCATCAATCCCCTTCACCACTGGGTTTGGGGCTGGTTTCGTGTTACGATTGAAAAATAGTCAATCACAAAGATAGAGATCGGTGCAGCATCATGCGTGGTGCCAAACTGCAAACCGTGATATTCGAAAAAACCGTAGACATATACGCCTTGTAGATATCGAATTTCTATCTTTTCTACTCTCAACTTACAGCGGGGACATGGGTCATGCTCGAACCCAGTGGCGACATTCAGACAGGTGCAGGTTCAACAACTGTCATCCCGGCTAAGTTGTGGGTTTTCCCTGACAGCGTTGACATTGATCAAGGGCTGCTTGAGGCCTGTGGCGGTTCGGCTACTCTTGCTCGCGTGCTAGTTCGCCGTGGTTTGGCCAGCAAAGCAATTGTGCGTCAGTTCTTAAATGAAAGCGAATACGTGCCCACGCATCCATTTGAGTTGCCGGGTGCGGAAAAAGCGGTTGAGCGCATTGCCGCTGCCATAGAAAAGGGTGAAAAAATCACCGTATATGGTGACTATGATGTGGACGGCATCACCGGCACTTCTGTGCTGCTCAGTGTGCTCAAAAGTTTGTCGGCCAATGTAGACTTTTATATTCCTAACCGTTCATCTGAAGGTTATGGTCTCAATCTTAAAGCTGTTAGTGTTTTAGCAAGTAAACATCGCACCAAGCTTCTAATCACTTGTGATTGTGGTGTGTCCAATTTTTCAGAAATCAATTTAGCTAAATCGCTGGGCGTCGATACATTAGTTTTGGACCACCACACCATGCCGGAGATGATGCCACCAGCTGTTGCGGTTGTGCATCCAAAGTTGCTTCAAGAAGGGCATCCTCTTTTTCACCTGCCTGGTGTAGGAGTTGCCTACAAAGTTTGCGAAGCACTGCTGACTAAATTTGATCGGGTTTCAGAAATTGAAGCCTTGCAAGATTTTGTCACCCTGGGAATGATCGCTGATCTGGTGCCTTTAGTTGATGAAAATCGTTACCTGGTCAAAATTGGTTTGCCAAAGCTCGTGCAATCCACCAGACCAGGCATTCGCGCACTGCTTAATCAGGTGGGCGGAAAAGAAGATACTGATCTCGTTGGTTTTGGTCTGGCGCCGCGCATCAACGCTGTGGGCCGGTTGTCTGATGCCAATGTTGCAGTAGAATTGCTGACCACAACCGACGAAGCGCGAGCTGAAGAACTCGCCCAGCAACTACAAAGAGACAATGCCCGCAGGCAAGAATTATGCGAGCGCATTTTTCAGGAAGCTGAAGCTAAAGTTTTGACCAGCTGCGATCTAAACGTTGATCGCGGCATCGCTATTTACAACGAAGGGTGGCACCACGGTGTGGTCGGTATTGTTGCTTCTCGTCTGGTAGAGCGTTTTCAACGCCCAGTATTTATTGGGCAGTTAGATGTGGAAGATAATGTAGTCAAAGGGTCTGCCCGCGGCGTAGAACAAATTGATCTTTATCAAGTTTTAAAAGCCAACGAACATTTGTTGATCAAATGGGGTGGTCACAAAATGGCTGCTGGTTTCTCCATTGAAGCCGACAAAGCTGAAGCTGCTGTAAAAGGCATCGTTGCAGCGTGCAATAAGGCTCTGGCTGAAAAAAACATGCGAGTACGATTAGAAATTGACACTGTTGTCGAGCCAACGGTTCTTTCGCTTGATCTTGTGCGCGAACTCAATGCCATGGCGCCATTCGGTATGTCTAATCGCAAACCGGTTTTGTGCATGACTAAAGTAGTGGTCACATCGACTCGCCCATTGGGCAAAGAAAACAAGCATAGTCGCATTATGATGAAAGACTATGGCTCTGGCAAAGAGTTCGAGTCGGTAATGTGGAATACTCGCGGGCGCATCCCTGCCGACGGCGACGAAATTGATGTAGCTTTTAATGCTGAACTCAATTCATACAATGGTCGCGATCGGCTGCAGCTGATTCTCTGCGACTGGCGCCGCCACGGTGAAGCAGCCCGCGCGCAAGAGGCTGACGAAGAAGCACAGCTAAACAAGCAGAATGAAAAAGCCAAAGCAAAGCCGCAATCGAGCCCACAATCTACTCGCACTGTGGGCACCGAATATGATGCCGGTAAACCTGCGGCGGTTGCGGGTGCCAGTCAACCCGGAACTCAGGCACCAACTACAGTTAAGCTAACATTTAAAGATTTGCGATCTTTTAATAGCAACCCTGAAGTGGTCAAAAAAGCTCAGGCGAAATTAGGCAAAGATCTTTCTATTTTTGGTGAATCTTGTGCCAAAGTGCCTGGCATCACTTTTAATGATCGAGCCGAACTAGCCGGTCGCGATCATTTATTGATCTGGCAATTCCCACCATCACTGAAAAATTTCCAGGAATTAGTGCGCGATAGTGGAGCCTCGAACATTTATTTGGTCGGCTGCGAAGATGATGAATTGGAAGAACCTGCCAATTTCCTCAAAAGACTTCTTGGTCTAGTGCGGTATGTGATCAACCAGAAAGATGGCCAGGTTGAAGGCGATAAATTGGTGTCGGTAATGGGCGCCAGTAAGATGTCAGTGGCTCTCGCTCTGACTGCTTTCAAGAAAGTGCATTTGATCGATTGGTTCTCAGAGAACGGCACAATATATCTTGACTTGCTGGGTGATCCCGCATCCCGTGTGGAAGACACCCCCGAGTATAAGCAGCTGGGTCAAACTCTTGACCAGGTAAGAAAATTCAGACAATGGTGCAAAGAATGCACTATTAAAGAGCTACAATTAGCTCTCATTCCCAATCAGTTGGGTCTGCCCGGAGAGCCCGCCGCTTCAGCTGAAGTTGTGTCGCCTGCCATTCGGGCAGTAACGGTGGCCTCAGAGCAACCGTACTCGTGACATCGCCAGCTTGAGGACATTAGAGTTATATGGCCGCCAGTGTTAAATCGCATGAAGTGCTCAGTCTGCCCTTGCCTGAAGCACAACAGGATTGGATCAAAAGCATCATTCGCGATGTGCCTGATTTTCCTAAAAAAGGCATTGTCTTCAAAGATTTAACCACTTTGATGAAAGACCCCATCGCTTTTAAGCTGGTGCTCAACGCCCTTACTTATTCGTGTCGGGCCCTTAAGCCGACTGTAATCGTCGGTATCGAAGCTCGTGGATTTATTTTGGCTCCGGCCATCGCTCACCATTTAGATGTTGGTTTTGTGCCGATTCGTAAGCCCGGTAAATTGCCATGGCAAACAGAAAAAATGTCTTACGCTCTCGAGTATGGTGAAGACACAATTGAGATTCACAAAGACGCTGTCACGTCTGAAGATCGCGTTGTAATCATCGATGACTTGCTGGCCACAGGTGGAACAGCTCTGGCTGCTAAACATCTTCTGCGCAAGCTTGGTGCCAATATCGTTGGTGCTGGTTTTGTGGTTGAACTAGATTTTCTTGACGGTCGTAAAAAGCTGGTGGAGAACGAAGACCTGAATGTTTATTCAGTGATTCATTTCTAGCTAGATTGATTGGCGCGTTTTTATTGGCTGGGAGTGCTCTTGCTGAAAAAAATACCTTTAAAGGTATTTTTTTCCTAGCAATAGTCCCCATTCTGAAGGCGAATTGAAATCTCACCAGCGACAATCTCTGTGCGTTTTCCACTCTCATCTTCAACAATAAGTGCGCCACTATCGGCGATATCAACCGCCCGACCTTTAATAGACTGATTGTTGCTGCTAGCTTCGATTAATTGCCCCAGGGTAATTGAATAATCTTTCCACAAAGAAACTATTTTCTTTGTTTGACCTTCTTTTAAAAGTTCGTAAGCCGCTTCTAATTTGTGCGCTAATTCTAAAACGATCAAATTTGGATCAACTGGCCTGCCCACTGCCCGTTCTAACCATTCTACTTTGTCTTTAAGTTCTGGTGGCAAATCGGCTTCTTCTAATCTGACATTGATACCAATGCCAATTATTAGCGCTTGCCCTGGCATTTCCGCGAGTATGCCACCAAGTTTTTTACCCGATAGAGTTAAGTCGTTGACCCACTTAAGACCGGGACGCACACCGATACTGGCTTCGATGGCCTGAGCTACTGCCACTCCTGTGGCGAGAGTGATCAGTGGCAACCGTGATAGCTCAAGCTGCGGGCGCAGAATAACTGAAAATGCGATGCCTGCGTCAGGCGGAGAAATCCAGGCACGACCAAGACGACCACGGCCAGCTGTCTGCTGCCTGGCTAGAACGATAACACCTTCAGGGCATCCTTCGGCAGCCAGTGCCGCAGCACGCGTGTTGGTAGAACCGATTTCGGGCCACAGTTCGTTTTTCGCGCCCGGAGCTTTACCGATTATTTTTGTTGTCAGCGAAGTTTCAATTACGTCTAGAGAAAGAATCTCAGAGCCGCTGTTCATCTATTTCTATTTGTGTGAGACTTCAGTTTTGATTTCTTTTGGGCCCTGAAGCAATTTGTGAATGGGGCACTTGTCGGCAATCATTTTCAAGCCGTCGACTTGCTCTTGAGTCAGGTCGCCTTCAATTTCAATGTTGCGTGTGATCAAGCTGGATTTTTGACCTTCAGCATTCTCAACTTGTGTTTCTTCGCATTTGACGTTGACTGCTTTCAAGTCGTAGCCCTTGCGCTTGGCGTACATTTGCACGGTGATTGCTGTGCATGCGCCCAGTGAGCCGAGGAGCAGTTCATGTGGATTTGGTGCAGAGTCTTCGCCGCCATGTTCTTTGCCGGCGTCAGAGGCGAAGGAATGAGTGGCAGACGTGATTTCTTGACGAAAATTTTTGTCTGCGCGTGCCTTAACTTCTACAGTTGCCATGAAAAATTCCTCCACAATGCCAAATCGATTATTTGATCTAAAGAAAATTTAGCAGGAATTGCAGCCAGTCTTGAGATTGCTTCTGATCTATTAATAGAGTTGATTAGAACAACACCGCCACTGCCTGGATTGGCAATGGCGGTGTTGAAGAGTTCTTCTTCGATGTCTAATCTTGCAAGTGGGCTTCAATGAACCAGAGCTTCTTGTCTACTTCGCGACCAATTTGCACATAGATGTCGTTTGTCACTTGATCGTCCCATGAGCCAGCTTTTTCGATGCCCTGACGGATGTGCTTGGCAAAAGCGGCCAGGCGGTCGGCAATGGCTGTGAGGTGGTCTGTTTCACTCATTTTTGATGTATCTGGATATTCAGGAATAATTGAAAGTTGTGCGGCCGTGCGTGCTGTGCCGTGAGCAATACCACCGAGAGCCGTGATGCGCTCGGCCAGGATGTCGATAGGTTCGAACAGTGTTGTGGCGAGATCGTCGAACAACAAATGCACTTGGTAGAAATCTTTGCCTTTGACATTCCAGTGAGCTTGTTTAGCCTGGGTGTACATATCAAGGCAAGCTGCCAGCGTTGTGTTGAGAAGATCTATGCTCTTCATCCGTGCTGCTTCAGGAAGATCAATGCGAGTTTTGTAGAGGTGTGTTGCTTTCGTTTCGGTTTTCATTGCTTGTACCAACGTGTCTAAAGTGTGTGCGTTTTCTAGGGATCTGATAGCTTGCGATATTGATAACCGGTATGATCGTTGGAAGTTGGCTCGACAGCTTGATTTAATGGTTATTCGGTCAATTTTAATGTAGCTTGAATGCCAAATAAAGCATCGCTTTAGCCATAAATTCGGGTAAATCGCGGCCTCCCTTCTTTTGCTATAGAATGACAAAACAGACCGGCCACAAGGATCATTATTAATGGAATCATCGCCAGGCGCTTTGTTCAAAAGATGTACCGTGGGCCTGTCAATTTCCATTTCTCTATTATGCAATTTGGCAGGCTACGCTAGCGCCGCTGAAGCGCCAGCGATTAAATCGCCGGTAGAAGAAGCGGCTACGCCAATTAAATCTACTGACGATAAAGTCGTGCTCGAAGCCATGGAAGAAGAGCTCACTCGCTCGATGGCCAAGCTGAAAAATGCAGCTAGCGCGCCTCTTTATTTTATTAGTTACAGTGTTTATGATGTGGCCAGTCAATCACTGGTGGCTTCATACGGTGCCATGGCCGAAGACGAAGAAAGTCACAATCGCAGTCTGTACGTCGAATTGCGTGTTGGTGACAAAAACATGGACAATTCGCACAGGCTCAGAGGCGCGCTACCGGCGCACTCTCCGCTAGCCTTCGGTCGTGGAGGCTATGGTGGCGGTGCCTTCCCGTTGGAAGACGATAAAGACGCTATTCGCAATCGCTTGTGGAATGCAACCGATGCGGCTTTTAAAAGAGCCCAAACTGACTACATGCAAATTAAAACAAATCGCGACATTCGCATTGCCGAAGAAGATGCCAGCGGCGATTTTTCTGACGCTGATAAGCAGGTTTATATAGAGCCTGTGAGTGATATAGCTTTCGACAAAAAGGCATGGATAGAGCGTTTACGTAAGGCATCAGCAATTTATAAAGACTTCCCTGAAATCGACGATTCTTCAGTGAACTTTGAAGTCGAGCAAGTCAGGCGTTATCTTGTAAATTCTGAAGGTAGCAAAATTGAAGATAATCGCAAGAGTTTGCGCATCACAACGCGCGCTAACGCGGTAGCCAAAGACGGTATGGTGGTGCGACTTTATGACGGCATTGAAGTACCCAAAATTGACGAATTGCCCGACCAGGAAAAAATTGAAGCAATGGTGCGCAAGCTAGCCAAAGAAGTTGTCGACTTGCGCAATGCACCACCGGCGCAACCGTTTGTGGGGCCGGCAATTTTAAAATCAAAAGCTGCGGGAGTATTTTTTCACGAAGTGCTGGGGCACCGTGTAGAAGGACACAGGCAGAAAGACGAAACCGAAGGCCGTACTTTTGCTCAAAAGGTCGGCGAACAAATAATGCCACCATTCATGTCTGTGTCAGATGACCCTACACGCGCTACATTTGATAAACATCCACTGGTAGGCTATTACAAATTTGACACTGAAGGAGTTCCGGCACAGCGTGTTCAGCTGGTGGAAAAAGGCGTGCTGCGCGGTTTCTTAATGGGGCGCAGCCCAATTCGCAACTTTGATAAGTCGAATGGTCACGGCCGCAGTGCAGAAGGATCCGCACCGGTGGCCAGACAAGGAAATTTAATTGTCGACAGTGATAATAGGGTAGCTTTTGCCAAACTGCGAGCCATGCTTATTCAAGAAGCAAAAGCGCAGCATAAACCTTACGGTCTTATTATTGATGAAATTTCTGGTGGCTTTACGATCACGCAGACTTTCATGCCGCAATCTTATTCGCTGCTGCCTTTGCGAGTTACACGGGTATACGTTGACGGCAGGCCCGATCAGTTATCGCGCGGGGTAAACATTGTCGGCACACCGCTAGGTTCACTAGAAAAAATTATTTGTGCCGGAAAAGATGATGACACCTTTAACGGTAGATGTGGCGCCGAGTCTGGCTGGGTTCCTGTATCTGCAACTTCTCCCAGCCTACTGGTTCGCACTATTGAATTGGAGAAAGAATACAAGCAGCAAGATCAACCACCAATTTTGCCACCAC
>CASBPX010000146.1 GCA_949127735.1 Candidatus Obscuribacterales bacterium
CACTCATTTCTGCCTCCATTGCTCTCTCTTTCTAGTGTTGTTGCAACGAGGTTGTTACGGTAAGATTCTAGATGAGGCACGGCCCCCTGCAAAAGTAAGATTTTTGATGAGTCAATGCGCTGACGCGCGACAATTTGAATTGCCGCTTGGCGACAATCAACAAGAGTACCCCAAAATAGTGTCGAGCTTTACGTATTAAGTCAGCGACCCAAAATCAGATGTAAACGATAGCTGGAATGAGCGCTTTAGGCTCATCGGCGATATCAGAAACCAGGCGATGTGCACCGTATTAGGTGCGCTTAGGTTGGATTGCCTAAATTAAAAATTTGGCTCAATTTGGCCTCAGTGGTAACTGAGGTCGGTAATGACGTGCAGCAAAAGGCAAGTAAGGACGTTGATGAAGTATTCAAAAACACTTTCGCAGCAAGCGGCGGCAGACAAAGCTGGGATGTCCCTCAGGACGGCCAGAACGTACCTCAAGGCAGGTGGACAAATGAGTAGTGAGAAAGAATGGAAATATCGACAGACGCACACCGATGTGTTTGTTGATGTGCTGCCTCAAATCGAAAGCATGCTGACCATTAATCCAGGCTTACAAGCACAGACACTGATGCAGTGGTTGATTGATCAATATCCGGAACAGTTTAATTGGAGCCACCGGAGAACCCTTGAAAGGCGCATCTCGAAATGGAGAGCGTTAAAGGGGCCGGACCAAGAGGTAATGTTTCCGCAGACGCACATCCCAGGGAAGCAGAGCCAGTCAGATTGGACACATTGCACCACGCTCGGTGTTTTAGTTGATGGACAGCCGTTCCCTCACATGCTGTATCACTTCATGCTGCCATACTCGCGCTGGGAAGCGGCCTATATCTCACATTCAGAAAGTTTTGACAGCCTGACGATGGGATATATGAAAGCTGTCGCTGAACTGGGCGGCGCGCCGGAAGAACATCGCACAGACAATTTGACGGCAGCGGTAATTAACCACGGCAATTCACACGTCTTTAATGAGCGCTGGGCTGCATTTCTTGGGCATTACAAAGTTACGCCAAGCAAGAACAATGCGGGCGTCAGCCACGAAAATGGTTCGGTAGAGAAGAGTCACGACCTGTTAAAGAACGCTCTAGATCAAGCATTAATGCTGAGGGGCAGCCGAAGTTTTGTCTCCGTGGCCGAATACGAAAAGTTTATTCGTCGAGTACTTGACCAGCGCAATGCCGGGCGGAAGAACCGCTTGGCCGAGGAAGTGCCGGTGATGAAACCGTTGCCGGCGAGAGATTGGAATGATCCCAAAGAAGTGTGGCCGACGGTGACGGCATTTAGCACCATTTCAGTGGACAAGGCGGTCTACTCAGTGCCCAGTCGACTAATCGGAAGGGACCTGAAGGCTCTGGCCTATCCAATGGTGGTGCGAGTATTCTTCGGTAATGAAATGGTGCAGGAGATGCCGCGCTTGGCTCCCGGCTCAAGAAAGATCAATTATCGCCATGTGGTCGCGCACTTACTGCGCAAACCAGGAGCATTTGCCAACTACCAATATCGCGAAGAGATGTTTCCCAGCCTTGTCTTTCGCCGAGCATATGATGTTCTAAGCAAGCAGATTCCTGAGCGCGCAGACAAAGAGTATTTGTCGCTCCTGAATCTTGCGGCCATGGGTAGTGAGCAAGATGTAGAGGCAGCGATTGCCGCGATGCTAGAAGTAGGGGAGGTGCCACTATTTGCTACGGTGCGGCCTCTGGTCATGACAGACTATCCGAACGAGGTGCCAGCTGTGTTTATTGCCGCACCAGAGCTCTGCTCGTACGACGCGCTTTTCTCCTACTTATCGTCGGCACCAAAGGAGGTGCACGAATGAAGGACACAGATCAACTTGAGGCGTTGCTGCGCTCACTCAACCTAAAATCTTTTATTCGTAATTACAAAGATTTTTCGGAAAAGTCACACAAGCAAAAGCTGAGCCACATTACTTTTTTGTACGAGCTTGTGAAAGCAGAAAGCACAGAGCGTCAAAGTCGCAAGGTCGAGAGACTAATCAGTGGAGCCAAACTACCACGAGGCAAAACGCTGGATGGATTTGATTTGTCTAAACAACCGTCGCTCTCACCTGGTCGTTTAAAGGAACTTGCTCAAGGTGACTTTTTGGACCTATACGAAAATCTCCTTATATTCGGCATCCCAGGTGGTGGGAAGACACATTTATCGGCTGCGCTAGCTCGGGAGTGGTGCCTGCGCGGGCGGAAAGTTTTTTACACGACAGCAGCCATGTTGGTACAAGATTTGCTCGTGGCCAAGCGAGATTTGAAACTCAACGAGATGATTAAAAAGCTTGATGGCTTCGAAGCACTTGTTATCGATGACATCAGCTACGTGCCGTACAGTCGGGATGAAACAGATGTTCTGTTTGTTTTACTGGCAGCCCGCTACGAGACGCGGAGCGTGGTCATCACCAGCAATCTGGTCTTTTCGGACTGGGGAAACATTTTCAAGGACGCAATGACCACCAGGGCAGCCATCGACCGGCTTGTGCATCATGCCACCATACTGGAGTTGACTGAGAGTTACCGGCAGAAGCACGCCAAAAACAGAAAAAAAGCGCAGGAGCAGGAGAAGGAGCCAGAAGAGAACGAAACGTAGACTGGCCTTGGTCAGCCTATTCAAGCAGAATACCCTGTGGCAATTTCGAATATTTCCAAGGCAAATTTAAACTGTCGCTGAAGAAAAGTAGAGTGTTCGCACGTCCGTGCTCCCAGCGACAAACACGGCTAAATGGGCTTAGCAGACTCCCTCTCAAGCAGAGCGGGAGGTTTTTCTCAACAAAAAGCAAACAATCCGCGAGCAATATCCTCACTCGCTCCGCTCGCTCAGATACTGCTCGCGGATTGTTTAGTGGCACTGCCACCCACACGCTCTTCGCGTGCGGGTTCGACGGATCAAAACAAGTACAAGAGAAAGGGGAGAGCAGAGATCTCAAGCGGCAAATTTAAACTGTCGCTACCGGAAAAAAGACTTGACGCCAGTCAGGAAGCTGTCCGTTCGTCTGTGAAAAGGATTCGCAAGGTAATTGACCGACCGGATCAAGAATCTTTAATCGAGACTGTCACCAAGATTGGATATCGCTTCAGCAAAGAATAGCGGGGTGAAGTCGAGTGGGCGCCCGGCGTGGCGTATTTAGGTTACAGGAATTTCAAACCAGAATGTGCTGCCGATACCGATTGTTGACGTAATGCCGATTCTACCGCCGTGAGCTTCGACTATTGCTTTGCAAATTGCCAAACCCAGCCCGCTACCAGCCTTTTCTTTTTCATTGTTAGGATCAACCTGCTGAAAACGATCGAATATTTGTTCAAGCTTTTCAGCCGGAATTCCGCGACCTTGATCTGTGACACTGATGCGTGCAAATTTTGCCTGAATTGATTCTTCGCGCAATTCTCCCCGTACCGTAATTTTTGTCTCCTGTTCGCTAAATTTGAGCGCATTACCGAGGAGATTGATAAGCACTTGTACAAGCCGGTTAGGATCTGCCACAAACTCGATAGTTGGACCTGTGTATTTGATCGTCACCCGTCTATTATCGGCCAAAGAGGCAACTGAGCTGTAGGCCTTATTAAAAAGTTCTTGTGTGCTGACTGCGTCTAGCTCGAGTGCGATAACACCAGATTCCATTTTTTCAATTTCAAGCAGTTGATTGATCAATGCAAGTGATAACTTTAGGCCACGCTCTGCTCTTTCGATGTATTGTCTAGCGTTGTCCGGTAATTGAAAGTGTTCGGAGGATATGATTTCCAGCGACGCCTGCACCGAACTCAGTGGCGTGCGCAGATCATGACTGAGCATTGCCACATATTCGCGTTTGAGCTGGTCAAGCTTTTTACGAGCAGAAATGTCAGTTAAAACGCAATAAAGTGCTGAGTTCGCTTGTGACCATGTGGCAGCCCAGGCTGTATCCAGATTGGTTGTTGAAAGACCTTCGCCGCTGCGAATTCTGGCTTCAAATCGAACTTCAGTTGTGCTTGTTTCGGCTTCTTCCAGTTTGCTAATTACCATCTCTTGATCTTCGTCGCTAACCAGTTCAACCAGGCGAGTGCCAATTAAACTCTCTGTGCGATTCCACAAACGAGAGGCGGCGTGATTGAACTCAGTCAATTTTAAATCGGCATCGAGGGAGCATATAGCCTCAGCTGCGTTGTCTAATATGGCGCGTTCTTTCTGCCGCAATTGCGTTAGTATTTCGTGCATTTGATGATGGATTTTGTCAATTTTTGCCAGCTCATCGCCACCACCAATAGTTTCTTGAGGCGCTTTTCCTACTGATAGCAGTGTGGTGTTTCGCATTAACTTGTTTAGTCTTATGGTAGTGCTATTGTTGAAAAAAATAGCCAGGGCAAACACCAGTAAGGCGCTGAGATAGAGCGACATTTTAAGGGTCAATCGCAACTGTTGATCGTAAATTTCGTACTCTGCTTCGCTTTTTTGCGTCTCTATTCGCTGGTCGTCGCTAAGTTGATTGGCGAGAGTAATTAGCTTTGCTACTTTGTTTTGCGCTGTGGCCCAGATCATTGACGCTTTCAAGTCTTCGCCGCTGGTGTAGGCTGCAGAGGCCTCATCAAAAGCTCTATCAATTTCGGCAAATAAGTCTGTTATTTTTTTCCACTTGATCTGTGCAGTTGGAGAAGAAGTGCTTACTAAGCGCAGGGCTCCAATTTCGCTCTTAATCTGGTTTTTTAGGGTGGTTTCTTCACTGGTTTCGCTCTTTTGCCCTTTCATTTTTCTAGTTATGAGGAGGGAAACACGCTGCGCGTGCAAATTGACAATGGAATTTACATGGGTGGTAAGTTCTCGAGATCGAACCGCTTTGAGCCGAGATGATTCGATCTGATCGAACAAACTGGTGACATAAGTTACCAATCCAACTTCAAAAAGCACTGGCACAGTTAATAAAATGAGCACTTTTTGAGGGATCGTAAGTGCCAAATGCCTGGCTCCAGGAAAGTTATGTTTTTGATTGACTAAGATATTAGCAGAGCATTTCAGGTGCTTGCTCGGTAAGTCTGTGCCGTGCCCATTCAACAACGAGATCAGTGCATTTTGTAAAGACACTCGACTGACGTGAGATGAGTGAGCGCTCATTTGTGGTGAGCCGACCATTTTAAGGCTAATCTGGTTGCTTGAGCCTTGCCCTCGTGGTCTCGCTAGTGGTAGTCAAGGGTATTACTTCATCTACTCCACCACCCGCAGTAAGCCCAACCAATTTAACCCAGCAGCACAACGCACTATTTAAAGCAGGCAACCTTGTTGTTTGTTCTTAGGCCGGTCAGTGAATTGAGTTGAAATGAATTAGCGCTTCTAAAAAGGGGATTGGGAAAGATGATTTTGGCGTTCGATACTCTTTCGAGCGTTTTTAAACAAACACTTTAAATCAGAAAAACTATGTTGTTCGATTTGCATTGCTGGCCCCTGGCCCTTTTATTTGCCGCAATCTCCGCTTTGCTGGCTGGTTACATTGGTTATCTTGCTCCTGCTGCGGTTAAGAAACCGAAAAAATCGTGGGATGAAGAACAAAAGTCTGCGGCTCGTCCCGCCGCAATTTTGGCCTTCATCATTGCCCTCGTTATTGAGCGCATCTGCTTCTATTACTTTCAACCGGCATTGACCGGCAGCTTTGCTGGCTATTTTACGCCATTGTTTTTTGCGGTTCTGGTGGCTGTTCCTGTTGGCCTTGTCTATGCCAGTGGTCGCAGATGCGCCAATCTACGGGCGGTCTTGTATGTGTCAATTTTGTTCGCTATACCGATTTTGCAGACCACATGGAACACTTTCGGTCCAGATAACGCCAAGCGCTTCGCTTCATTGCCCAACATCACAGTGGCCAAGGTAACCGACATCATTCCACCTACAGACGAACAACACATTGTGCAAGTCACCCCAAAGATGGCCGAACTTAAGGCGCGCACGGTGGTGTCAAGTAAAGGCAACTACAGCACTCGCTATTCGGTGGGTAATTTGACTTTGCAGGCCATCAATCGGCACCGATATTATGCGGCTCCACTGGTGCCGTCCAACAACAATGACAGCTATTGGGCACCCTTATTTGGCACTCGTTCTGAGAGCCCTGGATTTGTACTTATCGATGCCGAGGACAAAGAGGCGCCCGCCCAATTGCATGATGGTTTTCACATCACTCTTTTTGAAGAGGGTAACTTTTGCATGAATCTGGAGCGCTACGCTTATCAGCAGGGATATAAGAAGGGGCAACTGGAGAATGCAACATTTGAGGTAGACAACAATTTTCGGCCGTACTGGAGTATCACTTATATCACTCCAGCGTTCGGCAACATTGTCGGGGAGAAAATCTCCAAAGTTTTACTCATTGATGTGGCCAATGCAGAACCTAAGTTAACCGCCTACAATCAGGGCGACAGCGCCATTAAGTGGGTTGATCGCGTTGTCTCTGCCGACCTGATCGAAGAATATGCTGAAGATTGGGGAAAGTATGGCCAGTCCTATTCGCAAACTGGATTTGGTGCCTGGTTTAAAGTTTTCCTCGGGATTTCTAAACAAGACAGAATGCAACCAGCTGAAGGAGACGAAGGCCTCTTACTCTCCTATACCAAAGACGAGCACAGCATTTTTGTAGTACCGATGACTTCTGCCAGTTCATCAGACCACGGTGTTATCGGCGTTTTAGCCTTTGAAACCGACCAGAATAAGGCGGTGTTTTATCCCGGCCTGCGTGGCTTTAACCACGGCGGAAGTGTTTCTGAGACTATGTTTGGTGCTAAAGAAAATGGCTTTCAGAAATACGACGTAGAAAACCTCGAACTTTACAATATCTACGGGCATCTTACCTGGGTTGCGATTTACACTAGAAGTCAATCACTTGGCTCTACTGGTGGTGCTATTGGTTTCATGGACGCCAAGTCGCAAGAGGTCTCAGATGTGGCTTACGGCTCTGATTTGCCCACAGCATTGCGCGAATATGCAGTGAAGCTGGCCCAGGGTTCAGGTGGTATGCAAGCCACCCAGAATAATGAGATTGTCGAGTTTGACGGTGAAATATGGCGCATAGCCATCAGCGGTAATTCGTGGCGCTTTCAGTTAGTTGGCGACCCGCACTACTATGATGCCACCACACAGGTTTTTCCGGGCACACCGCTTTTGCGTGACGGTGATCATGTCAGTGGTACTTTCATGGATACGCACCAAGTGCAAGTATCAGTGCGCGAATTGAAGTTAGTTTTGCCTGAGGACAAAGCCTCGACGGCCAAAAAATAGAAGTAAAACAGATGGCCGCTGATTTCTGATTATGGAAAGTGGGAGGAAAATTCCTTCCACTTTCTTTTTTTCTTCAAAGGGTTTTAAACAATTTTTTTTTCAAAAACTCAATTTTGTTCCATGAACAAGAGCACTTATCAAAACATCCTGGCATTTCTATCAACAGCATCTAAACTTAGTGCCACCCCGGACTTTGTCAGTCAAATCTGTCCGCACCTGACATTGATGGAGGTCAAGGCAATTCTGGCAAAAGTGGGGCGCACCGGTCGTAGTTACTATCTGGCAATGCCTCCACTTCTAATCGATGGCGTTGTCGGTGTAGTTGTTATCGACCCTGCCGGTGAGTCTAATGGCGCGCATTTTCCGGCTCGAATTAATTTCGTTTTTGGTCAAAAAGTCGGTGTCAAAAGTGCTAATTATGCAAAGCGCGCCCTCAGTTTTGCCCGCTGCCACTGGGGAGATACACTTGTTGCCGATGAGGCCAAATCTTATGTCTCAATTTTCCTACAGGATCCGACCAAGCTTGATGCACACCTTTGCCCGACCACGACTACGTTGGTACACTTCACCACTAATCGTGACTGGAACGAAATTTTGAATGATCATTCCGCTCCTACAAGCGAGCTGATCAACCGCAGCATTATGCACGTCACCACCTTAAGAGCGGTGGGCATGGAATTGGAAAACGAACATCGTCATTTTAGAAATGATTGCTGTTGTGCACATTGCGGTGCCGGCCTGTGTTTGACCAGATGCTCCGCCTGCAACCACTCGTACAAAGACGACGAATTTCGCTGCGGTTGGACCACCCCTCTGCCGGAAAAGATAGTCGATTATCTGCTGCAGAATGGTCATCAATTCGCTATCAATCCCGCGGTGGCGCGTCAGCTGGAAGCTGCAAAGTGGTCTCAAGTTCAGTCTGTTCGCATTCGTGAGGAACAGGATAAACGCATTGCTGACCTGAGGCAAGACCTAGAAACAGCGATTGGTAAAGCGCATGACGCAGCCGATCAAGAGCGCAAAGCAAAACAGACCATCTATCAAACTTCTGAGCTGCTTGAGAGATTGAGCTATGACGAGCTAGAAAACGCAGAATTTCGCAGGAATGGGATGGTGCGAGCAAGAAGGAACAGCAACAGAGTAATTACAAACCTGCGCAAAGAAGCAAAGGCAGCAAAGACAGCAAATTCAGCAAAGTCTGAGGAAAATTCTCAAAAGAAGAAAAAGTAAAATTGGATCCGCAAAAAAAACAGGGCCTGACTCGGCCCGAGTTTTTTTGCTCCGCATCTATTCATTCATATAGTTGTCACGAAATGAGGAAAAATTTCGCAAGTTTTGAGAGGTACAAGCGCTCGTTGTCCGATTCCGCATTACCAGACGTTCGAGTTTTCAAAGAGAAAAGCGCCGGCCTTTTAGTTGCCTTTTTTCACCGATGGAAACACTGGCACAGTCGGTTGCCGGCATTGCTCCGGGCGCCACGCCTGGTATTCTGGTGCCCATTGTGTTTGGCCTTGCCGGAAAGGGAACCTGGTTTTCCTATTTACTTGGCACCACCGGCATTATCTTTGCGGCCCTTTTGTTTTCATGGCTTATATGTTCTTGTCTCTCTTATGGTACCGCTAGAGCGTACTCACGGTTTAAAGATTTTCTTGAGGTTTTTCTTTAAGCAGGATTTTTCAATATTTCGAATCATGCCAGTTCTTTAATCGGTGGTTACAACCCTTGGCACTGAAATCAGCCGGTGATAACATGGCGCGGTGGAAGCAAATACGGCGCAATCGCCTGACATCAGTCCAAACGATAACGACAAGAGGCTGGTGAAATTCGCTCAAGGATTTACCCCCTGGCTGATTCTGGCATGCGTCTGTTTTGGGCTTTATTGCAATAGCCTTGGTAGCTGGGCTTTCATGGACCCGGGCGAGACTTATTATTCGGAAGCGGCTAGAGAAATGATTGAAAGCGGCGACTATATAGTGCCGCATTTAAATTATCAGGTTTATTTCTCTAAACCGATTTTGACTTTCTGGATCACCGCTGCTTCATATCATTTGTTCGGTGTGAGCGAATTTGCGGCTCGCCTGCCTTTTGGTTTATTGGCTGCATTGTTAGTCTTTGCCACCTACTACGTGGCAAGAATTATTGCCGGCAAAAATGCTGGGCTCTTGGCCGGTTTGATCTGTGCATGTGCACCACTCTTGGTGGCGCATACGAAACTGTCATGCATCGATATTGCCTTTTCCACGTTTCTCAATTTAAGCGTTTACGCTTTTATTCTCAACGTCTTTGCCGGTCAGCGCTTCTGGTGGCCTGTACTCTGGGGCTCCCTCGGTCTTGCTATGTTGACCAAAGGGCCTGCCGGACTTCTATTATTTGCTGTAGGTACAGCGCTTTATTTGCTTCTTGCAAAACCAGGCTGGAAGCGGCTTGGATTCTGGTTTAGAAGCACAAAACCGCTTATTGGTATTCCCTGTTTCTTTGCCCTGGTAGTGCCCTGGTATTTCTTGGTTTGGAAAGCCACTCAAGGGCTTTTCCTCGAAATCTTTTTCGTTTACGAGAACCTGGCGCGATTTCAAGGCAAGACCAATATGCACAAGCACAATTTGTTCTATTTTGTCAGTGTGCTGGCTTACGGCATCGCTCCCTGGTTTTTGATGCTGCCGCAGACGCTGAAAATGACTTTCTTTCAACCACTAGCCAATATCTGGCTGGGAGGCAAAAGATTGTCTTTTAAATCTACTTACAGGCCATACGCCAAAGACATGAAAGCGAAAGAGCCTGTGGGTGACGATGAGACTTATCGCGGTGAATATTTAGACGAGAAACTACTTTTAAGTCGTTCAGTTTTTTATTTGGCATCGTGGACAGTGGCAGTATTCGTATTTTTCAGCCTCTCGCAAACCCAGCTTGATACTTACGCAATGCCGCTTATAGCGCCGCTTTCCGTTCTGATGGCCATATCGATGCTCGGTCTGGCGGCCGGTAAAAGTGAAAGTAAAGGAAATAGTGCGGCGGCTGAGGCAGAAAGCGATAAATTTGA
>CASBPX010000147.1 GCA_949127735.1 Candidatus Obscuribacterales bacterium
GTCGAAAAGCTCATTAGCGATAATGCCTTACGAGCTAAAATGGGCACATCTGGGCGACTGCATGCTGAAAGGAATTTTTCGGCGGCGCTTATTGTGCCGCGTTATGAGAAGCTCTATCGCGCACTGGTTAATCAAGAAGGTGGGGTTCATTGTTTATGAACAGACGATAGGTACGTGCGGTGGAGTGATCTGAAAACTAGAACGTATACGTTCTAGTTTTGTACATGATGGCATCACGGACACAGTCAACTAACAACCCAGGCCAGCCCCAATAATTTCACAACAATATTAGTCTTCTTCGCAGGCACAGAGACAATCTCAAGCTTCTCATTGAGCGGATCAAACTTCGCTGCAATTGCTTGCGTCTCAATTTGAAACTCGCTGTTTAAGCTCTGCAGTTGCTCATTTAAACTAGCCACATTATCTTCAGCTCGACCCACATCTTCTTTTTGTTTGGCAGCCCTGCCCATCGTACGTGCTGCACTAGCCGCCTTATTAATAGTCGAGGTGCTTACAGCTTTGCGCCCCATGAAAGCACCAAGCACGGTGCTGCCAATGGCAAGGGCAGAGTTAAGGTCGTGCTGTCGTGCTTCAGCATGTTTGGCAGCCACTTTTTGCTCAGCCAGGCGAAGCCTTTCTTGTAGAGCATTGATGCGCACGTTATATTTTTCACGCAACTTGGTCACCGCTTCATCACGTTTTTCAAAAGCTCGTTGTTGCAAGCGAATGCGAAAGTCACGCTCCAACTCGTTCGGTTTACTGGTCACGTCAGTGGCCGGGCTAGATAATATTTCGCAGGGCACACTGGCGGCAAGCCAGGTTGCGAACTCTTTGTTCCAGATTTTGAAGTTAGCTGGTTTAGTAAGAGCTGAGGCCGGCTCTGCAAATCTAAATGTTGAATCGCCCAATGTAGGCAATTTAGCAATGTCGACTTTAATAGACTTTGCTTTGGACCAATCGGCAGGTATTGAATTATCAGTTACCGGTATCAAATATGTTTTATCCACACTGTGGGCAAGTTCTGCGCCAGAGTCGACATAACGAATAGATGCCGAGGCTAACAAGAAAGGCATATAGACTTTATCTGGCGGATTACCAAACGAAGCCACGTCAGCTGGAATGAAAAATTGCGGAATTTCTGAAGCCACCACGGGCGGCCTTGAAGATTTAGCAGCAGCACTTGCTACCGGTGCGGGCGTGGCCTCAGATCCGCTTTCGACCGCAACGGCCGAACCTTTATTCTTAGCCTTAACCGGATCCATCAATGTTTTTATTTGCTTGCGATTGAGCGGCCCCCGCAAATAAGACATTGTATATCTGGTCTTGAATGTGACAGGGCCGTCTTCATGCACATTATTCATGAGAAAGACACGATTTCCAAGCCGTCCGAGCACATCTGAAAGTGAGTTGCCGTCAAGCTTACCGCCCGCTTCTTGAGAGGCGCTTTGCAGACCTTCAATCACCCTCATCTTATCGCGCTCGGTTTGCAATCTGCCGATAAACCAGGTACCGGCGTTAGACAAACCTTTGTAATCAAGATCCACAGGGTTTTGCGTAGCGAGTACCAGCCCCAATCCAAAAGCACGCGCTTGCTTGAGCAGAGTCAATAGTGGAGTTTTCGCTGGCGGGTTAGCTACAGGAGGGAAATAACCAAAAATCTCGTCCATATATAAAATCGCACGCAGACTAGTGGTGCCTGATTGACTGCGCATCCATTCCAAAATTTGATTTAAAAGCAATGTGACAAAAAACATTCTCTCGGTGTCGCCCAAATGGGCAATTGAAAATATAGAAACTTTTGGCTTGCCATCTTTATTCCAGAGAAAGCTGCCGATATCTAGCGGTTCGCCAGTAAGCCAGGCATCAAAACCAGGTGCGGCAAAAATATTATTGATTGAAATTGAAAGCTCAAAACGCTCTTTAGCCGAATAGAACGACTCTAAATCAAGAGCTCCTACTCGTTTCATTGGTGGCTTCTGAATCAAGTGAACCATATCTAGCAAATCCACATCTTTACCCTGTTTCCAGCAGTCGGCAATAATGGTGGCAATGAGAATATGTTCGCGACTGCGCACGGGGTCGCCAGCAATTCCTACTAAAGTAAGTATGCAAGTCGTAGCAGCAAGAATTTTTTCGCGCAGTAAATCAGGGTCTTCGGCAATAGTTTCATCGGGTTTCTTCAACGAATTGAGAATTGATACAGGCAAACCTGAGCTGGCACCAGGAGTATAAATATTGAAATCACAACTAGCTTTCAGACGGCTTATGCGCTCGCCGTCTTGTCCACTTTTCGCCAGACCATCGTGCCATAATTTTGCTTGAGCGGCGGCATATTCGTCCACGCTCTGTGCATTTCTTTTAGCTGCATCGGCGTCGACCCAGGGCAAAAAATCTTCTCCACGCAACTGTGGAAAAGTAAGCAGCAAATTGCCGATGTCACCTTTGGGATCAATAGCAATAACCGGAATGCCATCGATAGCAGCTTCTTCTAACAAGCCAAGGCAGAGGCCGGTCTTGCCACTGCCGGTCATGCCTATGCAAACTGCATGCGTTACCAAATCTTTGGCGTCATAGAGCACCAGCTCAGTATTATTTTGTGGGCTATCGTCTTTGTTTAAGTCAAATTTTTGACCGAGATAGAAAACGCCTAACTTTTCAAAATCAGACATGACTACCCTCTTCAGTTCCATGACCAGTTACATGACCAGAACCAAAATCGCTGGCGACAGCATTGCTTTTCTGACTTAATAACCACTCAAATAGCCCTTCTTCTTGCAAAGCCATAATCAGAGTGTCATGACCCATGCCATCATATTCGGTTTCAATGGGAGTGCAGCCAAGTTTACGCAGACCGTTCACTACGGCACGGGTTTCGTCAATTGGGCACGCAAGATCTTCAGTGCCTTGCAAAAACCAACTCGGTAGACTGGCAATTCGCCTGGCTATGGCGCCTGGCCGATCGTGAGCAAGAAACATAGTGTCGAATAGCTCTTTGTCTTCATCAAGCAATCCAGGTGGAAGCTCCGCGCCCAGCCAAGTGATGCCTGGTGCAATGCAAACATTGGCGGCAAAAACTCCTGGGTGTTTAGCGGCCAACCATAAATTGCTTGAACCGCCCATTGAATAGCCGACCAGGTAAACTCGGCTGGGGTCAACCGCGTACTCAGAAATGACTTGATTAATAGCCTGCATAACCCGAATGTCCATGGCGCCATAAAACGCGCGATGATGCGAATCACATTGCGGAAAAATCACCAGGGCGGGAAGTTGCAAATCTTGAAAAACTGTATCGAGACCCTTGAGCACTAAACCGGGATTTGTGCCGCGCTCTGCTGAACCGTGTAGAAACACTAAGAGCGGTGGATTTTCAATTGCTTCAAAATTATCAGGAAAGAAAGCCACAAACTCGCGGGGCGAGCTGCCGTGGGCGTTGGGCAATAATTCAAAAGCCATTTTAGTTCCAAATCTGGAGAAGCTTTAGCATTATTACAGCCCCACCAGCAATTTACAAACGGCCTACGAAACGCTCACCGCGTGCTTGTTTGCATCGCATTCAGTGTCATGGGTTTGCAGAAAGTGACAATTGCCTGGATTTGACTCTTCTTTAACAAGCTGGCGGCCATCGGCCTGACAGCCCAGTTCAGAACTCAAGAGACAGACCTCGCGGTGCAGCGATTGTGTTAACCGTTTACTGGCAGCTGCCGCATTGACTGCCAATTCGCCAATATACTCGCCGACTGAAATGGCAGAGCCAAATTTAAAAAATGCCTGGCCATTTCGATATCGAATAGCGGTAGGAATAATCGGCACGTCTAAGTTTTGCTGATGAGCCGAAAAGGCAATGCGGGCAATTCCTTTTTTAAAAGGGTGAGTGTGGCCGTCATAAAAGACATTGCCTTCAGGAAAAATTACCAGCGGTTCACCTTTTTTAAATTGACCAAGCACATGACTGACAAAATCGAGTTTCGGATGAGCAGGAAAGGCACCAACTTTTCTCAACAAAAAACCTTGCAGTCCGTTAAGTTCGTTGGGCGAAACCATAAAATTTGCCGGACGATTGACAACGGTGCCAAGTGTGGGGCCGTCCCAACGGGAGGTGTGATTGGCAATACAAATGTAGGCACCGCTGGCTGGTAAATTTTCTCGACCGATAAGCACCACACGTTTAAAACGAAGCGCTAGCACCAATTTGGTCAATATTGAAAGTATGAAAAATGATATTGGATCTTTGAGATCTTTCATTGCCGCTTGCAAAAGCCGCAGAGAATTTTGTTTTGATGACATACAGCCTCCTGATTGCATATCATCAGGTTATCGCCAATGCCGGGCCGCAAAAGAAGCCAGAAAACAGTTTATTGACTGTTAGTGCCGACTGGCCGCACCTTGGTGCCCATGCTCATCAAAGCAACGTACACCACAAGCGAAGTAAAGAAGCCGACAAACCAGCCGTAATCATATAAAGTCTTGAAAGCAGGAACTACTGCCCCAATCCAGGCGCAGGCGCAACCAATAATAGTGGCAACCACAGCTTTTAAATTCCACCCAGATGTATATGTGTATGATCCCTCAGTCAAATACAGATCGGCCAAATCAAGTTTGGTCTTACGAATAATCCAGTAATCGGCAATCAATACTCCGGCAATAGAACCAAGTCCGCCAGAGTAGCCTTGCAGCCAGACAAAAATATAGCCACTGGGGTCGGCAATCAGTCGCCAGGGCTGCATCAACAGACCCACCAGGCCAGTTATCAATCCGCCCATTTTGAAAGTAATCAATCGCGGAAAAGCATTGGCAAAATCATTGGCTGGTGACACCACATTTGCCGCTACGTTTACCGAAAGTGTTGCCAGGGCCACAGTGAACATGGCGATAGCCACTACAAAGGGTTGATCTTGGCCGAGGCGGCCGATAAGTTTAACCGGGTCCCAGAGCTGATCCATTGCCACTGTTGGAAAAATTGCCACAGCGGCAGATGTAATTACTACACCCATGGAAGAAAAAATTGCCATGGCAGTTGGCAAGGCAATAATTTGGCCTGTTGTTTGTTCTTTTTGCGAGCGACCAAAGCGAGTAAAGTCAGGCATGTTGAGCGAAAGCGTGGCCCAAAATCCGATCATGGCTGTGAGCGAAGGAATGAATACTTTCCAAAAATCAGCCATGGTGGCAAACTTGCTTTTCTCATGCAAGAGATCGCCTATTCCGTGAGCACGGCTCACCGACCAGCAAAGCAAGGCGAAAGTCATCACCAGTACAAATGGTGCGGCCAAACTCTCTACTTTCTTCAATACATCCATGCCGCGAAAGACAATCAAAATATTGAGGCACCAGAAGAGTAAGAATGACAGCCACTCGGTACCTGTGTAGTCAAAATAAGGCCCACCCAGCAAAGTATGCCAGTTCACAGCACCGCCACTAATGGCAGTGCACAAAGCATTGAACATGGTGTCAAAAGCTTGACCACCAATCCAGGCCTGAATGCCGAACCATCCACAGGCAACCAGAGCGCGCATCAATGCCGGAAGATTAGAACCCATGGTGCCGTAGGCGGCACGGGCAAATACCGGAAAGGGAATACCGTATTTGGTGCCGGGGTGCGAATTAAGCAATATTGGCACCAGCACAATGGTGTTGCCGAGCAAAATAGTAAAGATAGCCTGACCGGCATTCATACCGGAAGCAATCAGGCCAGACGACATCATATATGTTGGAATACAAGCGGCCATGGCAAACCAGAGGGCCACATAGTTGTAGGTCGACCAGTTGCGCGCGGCAACCTTTACCGGCGCCAGGTCATGATTGTAAAACGGGCTGCTTTTAATCAAACTGTCATCAGCCAGCTCCACTCTTCCATCAATATGCTCAATCAGCAAATGACCCGCGTCAACATTCGAAGATGGCGCGCCTGACTGCTCTGACATTGATTAAGCCTCATGATAATTGAACATCAGCGCACAATAGTAGCGTATTAGTGGTAGAACAGTAATTGGGAGCAGTTAGAGGCAGAGATAATGAAAAGCAAAGCTTCAGAAACGGCCGGCAAACGAACGGCGGCAACCAGCAAAGCAAGCTCAAACGGCAAAGCCGCAAAA
>CASBPX010000148.1 GCA_949127735.1 Candidatus Obscuribacterales bacterium
CAGTTGCTGCTGTTAGTGAATTGCAAAAATCAATTGCCATCAAACCAGAGAATCCAGACGCTTACTTGCATATTGCCGACATCAGACAAGCCCGCGGCGATTTGGAAATGTCCATTGCTGAACTGAGATCTGGTTTGGAGATGATGCCTAATAATGCCGACTTGCACCTCCGCATAGCTGATGAAAGTTTGCAGTTGGAAAAATTGGATGATGCGGTGAAAGAATATCGCACTGTGATGGATGCCAATCCACAAAATTCGGCTGCAGCAAAGGGTTTGACCCGCGCCTATTATTTGAAAGCCAACAAAGAAGCTACTGGTGCCTTTTTCGTTTCCAACGAATATGAATCAGCTCAACGCATGATTGATCAAGCGGTGAAGATGAATCCTAACGACATGGAATTGAGGCTGGCTCAAGCTAAGCTTCGTTCAATGGCCGGCGTACCGATTGATCTGGCCAGCATCGGTACACCGACAAATGACGGTGAACGTGTTGCATACGCTGAGGCACTTCTGGCGCAAAACAAATTTGCCGACGCTGACAAAGAAATGGCAACTGTAATTGCCAATGCTTCTGACACTAAGCAAACTTTCGCTGTTGGCGATCTGGCATTGATGATCAAAGATCTCCCCAGTGCCGAAGCAGCTTACAAAAAAGCAGCGGGCATGCCTGGTGGTGAAGAGCGCGCTAAACGCGGTCTCAATTCAGTGGCCAAGCAAAAAGATGTGGCTCGTCAGGAATTGACCCTTGGTGACGATCTTTCTCGCCGTAGTCAGCTTGCCAGCGCCATCGATAAATATCACGCTTCCATTTATGACAATCCCAAAATTGGCGATAGCCGCATGGGTCTTGGCAAAACATTAGAGCGTCTCAAGCCTGAAATGTCCAAAGATCTGAAAGAGGCTGTGGTGCAGTACAAAGCTTATCTGGCTCTGACACCAAGTATGCCGGCTAAAGAAGTCGAGAAGCTCAATAAGCGTATTGAGAATCTGTCGGCCAGGGCCTACAAATTGGAGCAGAAAGAGAAAGAGCGCAAATAAGCCAGGCTGGTCAAACTAAATGGCCAAACTAAAGGCTGAAGCTTGGAAACCACCTGTTACAATTAGCCTGTGGCAGATTGGAAAAATAAGAAAGTTACGATTTTGGGTTTAGGTAGAAGCGGCGTTGCCGCGGCTTCCTATCTGTTTAAGCGCGGCGCAAAAGTGCTTATCTCTGAGTCGCAGCCTAAAGAAAAATGCAATTCCAAGTTGCTCGCTGAGTTAAACAATCTGCAAGTTGAAAGCGAATTTGGCGGCCATAGTGAGCGCTGTTTAAGCTGGTCTGAACTGGTCATTACCAGTCCCGGCATTCCGCCGCGCGCCGACATCATGCAACGCGCTCGTGCGCACCATCGCGAGGTGATATCTGACGTCGAGCTCGCTTATCGTGAATGCAAGGGCAGCGTGCCGTTTATTGCCGTCACCGGCACCAACGGCAAATCTACTACCACTGCCTTGATTAGCTACATTTTGGAAAAATCTGGTCGACTTGCTCCTGCTTGCGGCAACATCGGAGTGCCGATTCTCAGCCGATTAGATTCGGGTCCACTAGATTTTCTCGTTGTCGAAGTTAGTTCTTATCAGTTGGAATATTCACCAACATTCGCACCACATATAGCGATCTGGCTTAACTTAACGCCTGATCATCTCGACTGGCATGGTGGGCTTGATCAATATATTGATGCTAAACGCTCTATGTTTGGCCGCCAGAGCCTTGAAGATTTCGCCATTTTAAATCAAGACGATCCTGTGGTTGCCGCCACACGCACTAAGGCTGAAGTGTTTCCTTTCTCACTTTCGCCTGACGCGCGCAGCGGCATACAGGGTGCATATCTAGATGACGGCTTTCTTGGATATTCTTACAATGCCCGATCGCGTGTTGTCTGCGCCGAAAAAGAATTGCGCATTATCGGCAAGCACAATGTGGAAAATGCTCTGGCCGCTATCGCCGCCTGCTGTCTGGCCGGACTAACCGAAAAAGAAATTGAACAGCATCTTAAAACATTCAAGGCCCTCGAACACCGCCTCGAATTTGTTGAAACCGTAGACGGGGTGGACTATTTCAACGACTCCAAGGCCACCAATACAGACTCGGCAATTAAAGCGCTTGAATCTTTTGCTGAAAAGAGTGTCGTACTGATTGCCGGTGGAAAAGACAAAGGAACTTCTCTAGCTGACTTAATTCAATGCGTTAAAAAATACGCTTTGAGCGTTATCCTTATTGGTGAAGCAAAAGATAGATTTGAAAGAGCATTGCGCGAGGCCGGATACAACGATATATATCCTGCAGATACAATGGAGGAAGCCGTTCAAATCGGCGGTAAATTAAAAAAAGGACCAGTATTACTTTCCCCTGCCTGTGCTAGTTTCGACATGTTCAGGGATTTCGAGGATAGAGGACGTGTCTTCAAAGATCTTGTCCGCGCAAGAGCGAGAGAGATGGCGTCGCCGCGACAATAGCGGTGGCCCAGCCGAAAAGAAGTCTTCTTCTGAATACAGAGGGGGGATCGATCGCACCCTTGTGGGTATCGTTCTCAGTCTCTGCTTATTTGGCTTGATGGCTGTTTATTCGGCCTCGGCCCCTGAAGCACAACAAAGCTTTCATGACTCCACCACGCTTTTGCGCAAGCAGACCATGGCTTTTGTTATTGGTCTTTTTGTCATGTTCACCGTCAGTCGTTACGACTACCGACGCTGGAAAAAATGGGCCTGGCCGCTGGCGCTCTTTGCCCTCTTTGCTCTCGGTATCACTCTCGTCAATATTCCCGGCCTGACTATTCAAACCATGGGCTCAAGCCGCTGGTTGAATATCGGACCAATTCAGTTTCAGCCTTCTGAAGTGGCAAAAGTTGCCACCATTCTTTTGCTCGCTTCTGGTCTGTCAAAATATTTCTGGTGGCACCGCCAGATTTTGTGCCGCATCGTGGTGGTCATTAGCATGGCCGCCATCATTGTTAAACAACCTGATCTTGGCTCAGCCAGCATGATCGCTGCGTCTTTATTGACTATGCTTTTTGCCAGCGGTACTAATTTTGTACTTGTGATTGTTTCGATTTTGGGTGTAGGCGCAGTTGTCTGGCAGAAAATTCAGACCACTCCTTATCAAATGGCCCGCATTGAAACCTGGCTCAACCCATATTTGCACCCGCAAAAAGAGGGTTGGAATATTATTCAGGCTCAGTATGCCATTGGCTCAGGTGGGCTCTGGGGCCAGGGTTTTGGCCGCTCATTGCAAAAACTCTATTATCTTCCCGTACAATTTGCCGACTTTATTTTTGCTGTTATTGCTGAAGAGTTTGGCCTGATCGGTTGCACTTTGCTGATTGGACTGTTTGCACTTTTTGGCACTTACGGATTCAAAACTGCACTTTCCGCTAAGACTTTGTTCGGGCGTTTTCTCGCCATTGGTATCACCAGCGAAATATGCACTCAAGCTGTGATCAATATGATGGTGACTACCGGATTGCTTCCCGTAACCGGCATCACTCTGCCTTTCATCAGCTATGGTGGCACGTCGCTAGTTGTCACTTTAGGAATGGTGGGCATGCTTTTGTCGGTCTCGCGCGATCGCGCTTATGTGCCTGAAGATGACGAAGAAACCGAAGCTGCAGACGCACCGACGCTTCCGCCCAGACCCACTCCGGTTCCCCCTAACTCACCAAATGTGTTAAGCACGCTCTGAGCCACTCGAAGGACAGGTCAATGGCTGGTCATCGCATAGTACTGACAGGTGGCGGGACAGGTGGACACATCTATCCCGCTCTTTCGGTGGCCGAGCAATTAAAAGACGATCCATCAGTGGAAGCCATCCTTTATATAGGGGCCAGCGGTCACTCGGAAGAAAAGTTGGCTCGTGAAAATGGTCTCGATTTTATTGGCCTCAATGTGTCAGGAATGCCCCGCAGTTTGACACCGCGACTGGTAACTTGGCCCTTTCAAATGCTTGCCGCCATTGAGAGCGCTAAAGCAGTTTTGCGCAAGTTTAAACCGACTGTTGTCTTAGGTACTGGCGGATACGCGTCGGCGCCGCCTCTAGCCGCAGCAAACATGCTCGATATTCCGACAGCGGTACACGAACCCGACGCTCACCCCGGGCTGGTCAATCGTATGTTATCGCGACGCGCACAACTGGTGTCGCTCGGCATGCAGGGTGCCGCTGCGCGCATCAGTGCACCACGTGGAAAAGTTGTCTTCAACGGCAACCCGGTGCGCAAAAGTTTTCTTGCTGAACGTCACAGAGACGCTGGCTGTGCCCTGATGGGCTTGCGCTCTGATTTGAAAACCGTGCTTGTCACCGGCGGATCGCAAGGCGCTAAGGCACTCAATGAGGCTCTGACAGCGGCTTTGCCACAACTGTTGGAAATTGAACCGCACATTCAAATTGTGCACCAGTGTGGCGACAAAAATTTAAATGATGTAAAAGAAAGGCTTAATCCTAATCTCGCGCCCAGCCCACGCTATCACCTGCGCGCTTATTTTGATGACTTATCTATCGCATATGCAGTGTCTGATTTAGCCATAACTAGAGCTGGAGCCATGACTGTGGCCGAACTGGCCGTAACCGGCACTCCTGCAATTTTTGTGCCTTATCCTTATGCCGCACAAGATCACCAGACGCACAACGCTCGCTATGTGGAATCGCAAAAGGCAGCGGTTTTAGTGCCGCAAGAAGATCTCACCGGTGAGACGCTCTATAATCACATCGCCGCACTAATTAGCGATGACGTCCGCCTAACTGAAATGCGCAGGCGTATGCACGAACTAGGAAAACCCAATGCCGCTAAAGCTCTGGCGCAACAGTTGAAAGAAATAAGTGACCAATTTCAAGGCCACGTACCGCAACACTTAACTCTCTAACTGACTATTCCAAGAATCTAACTAATCAGCGGTTGAGTTAGACCAGTAATGATTGGCACGCCCATGTCTGCGGTAAAGTCGCCCTGGGCAAAAGATTTTTCTTCAATCGAATTGATGGTCTCTTCAAGTCCGGCGATAGCCGCGAATACGTCACCACCACCGGATACGGTGTGGTTGCTCTGCTGGTTGCGACTGAGAATCTCTTTTAGCTCTGTGAGAGCGGTTTTGACTGTTGAGCAATTTGGCGCAGGCATGGTGTTCTCTCTGAAAGGGGTTCGGTTCCCGGGTTCCAGCTTAGCTCTGGTATTGGATTGCTCAGGTGTTTAACTGACAATATTGTTCAAGGTTGCCATTATCTTGGAGGAGTGTAGCATAGGCTTGAAAAGAAGCAAAAGCACCTCTGAGGCAAATGACGTTAAATTAGTAGCCAGTTGCGCTGCTTGTTATCAGCCATTATGGGTGCGATGTCGCGCCTGCACCGCTCACGGGTTTTTTCAATAAGGACCATAAGCGGTTATGATCTATTTTAAGACTGCTTAATATGGCCATAAAGGAAGCGACGGGTTAAATGCATTTTTTGATGTTCATTTTTGGCCTGATCTGCTTTTTTGGCATGGGCATCGCTTTTCTATTTTCTGGCGTTATCGCTTGGAAGGCTTACAGGTATTTTCTTGATCGCAAACGCAATCGAGCTATTCGTTTACTGAGTTATCAGAAAAGATTGAAATCGGTGGTGGCCGAACTACTCAAGCAAATAAACGAACTTGATCAGATCAGCAAGTACAGCGGCTTAGACACTGACGCTACATGGTCTAAAAGGTACGATGATACTTTAAAGAAATTACTTTCAGCCAGCGAGAAACTGACAGACGTTCAGACTTTTGCTGAGATGAAAGAGCTGAATGCCGCACAAGAGTCATTGTTATACGTGGTGCGCACGATTCATGTGGTCAACTACACGATCAAGCAGATTACTCCCAAAGAAAATTTCGACGGCTTACACCAAGAGTTTAGCGAACAAGTCAGCGACCAATCAGCTCGCGTGAACGGCGCTAGTGCAGAGACAAACTCGCGGAAAGATTCCAGCGCTCTTTCACCGTCTGCTGCGGTGGAAGGCGAAGCTCAAAAATTACTTGAAGATATTGTGCAAGACTCGCATGGTGAGCCAGATTCAATCATTTATCTCTATGGAACAGATAAAAAGCACGACTAATTTGCCTGAGTTTTTACGCCAGCTTTAACGCCACCATTTCCGGTGCGAAAATTTCCCCAAAATTTTAACCAAAAATGTTGCTGACAACCCTGCGAAACTCGCTGAGATCTGTAAGAATATAAGAGTAAGGTTCAATTTCTTTGTAACTCGTTTGCCGGGGCGATGTAACTTAACGCCCAATCTGGGCGAATGCTTTGCTGCGCTTCGCTGCGAATATAACGACAACTTGGTGCGATCTTTAGCTCTGAGTACTTTGCTTTGGGCTCGATCGACTAGATGCTTAGAACACTGGTTTTTAAGCACGCTTTTGGTGCGCGAGTTACTTCGGTCTGTGAGAAGAAATAGAAATTGAATCTGGCATCCCGATGGAGTCCAGGATTTGTAAGGAGAGAGGCCATGAGTAAGAAGAAGCACAGTGGAAGCAAAGCAGCTGAACCAGTAACCGAGCCAGTAGTTGAGACTGAAGAAGAAATTACAAGCGTGACGATTACTGAAGAAGCTCCAGAAGCGGTTACAGAAGCCGCTGCTGAGAACAGTGAGTGTGAAGCTAAAACAGAAGATGCTGAGTCGGCAGCTTGCCAGCCAGCTGAATGCGAAGAAGCGAAAGAAGAAGAAGCTCCTGCAGCAGAAGACGAAGAAGCGAAAGAAGAAGAGCCTGCAGCTGCAGAAGAAGCAGCAGAAACTGAGGCATCTGCCGATGAAGAAGCAAGCGAAGACGAAGCAGCTGAAGATGAGGCTAAAGAAGAAGAAGCGGCTGCTGCACCGGTTGAAGAACCTCCAGCAGAAGCCGGAGAAGAAGGCCAGCAAGCTGCCTAAATAGCCTGCTTAAAGCGGGAGGTGCAAAAAGCCTCTCGCTTTTTTATAGGGGAATCTACATGTGTTTATTGAAAAGAGCGCACCATTAGCGGTGCACCCGATGAACACGTCTATGGCAGTTGAAGCTGTGGCAGCAAAAACTCATCGCGTGGAAAGAGATCTTGATTATTGTTTGCAGGTTTCATTTCACTTCTATCATTGGGTATAAGAGTTGTGAGAAATTGACTAACAAGCTCTGCGCCATCGTGGCCAGTAGCCTGCACTCTTTCATGCAAACAATATTGTTTATACCGTTCTAAAGCTTTGGCAATATTCAGATTGATTGGCTGATTACTGCCGATAGCGGTATTGCCAAAATTTAGGTGCTCGGGAAAGACGCTACGAAAGGTGTCATAGGTGCGTTTTGTTGGCAACCATGTGACTAGAAAGCCACCAGGCTTGAGGCTTTTTTTCATGGCTCGAAAATACTCTTGCGAGTAGAGCATACCTGCTCTCGATGTAAACGGCCTTAATGCATCGGCCTGGATAATATCAAACTTCTGGCCGCAGCTCTCAATGTAACGGCGTCCATCACCTGGTACGAATTTAATTCTGGGGTCATTAAACAGAAGTTTTAAAGGCTCATAGTTTGTTTTCTCAGTGTGCTTCTTTAGCACTTTGAGCTCCGCTTCTATGATTTCTATGCAAGTAATTGACTTGGTTTTACTGTGAGACGACGCTGAATAACATGTATCACCTGAACCAAGTCCGATGATGGCAATATTTTCGGGATTGTCGTGAAGGAAAAGTGGCACCAGGCCAACTTGTGAATGATAACTACCAAATGGTATTTCGGAGTGTCCTTCACCATTGACGAATACAAAATATTTATCGTCATAGGCACTTTGCACTGCAGCAATGCCGGTGTGGTCTTCTGCGTAGGCAAAACCGCTTTTGCTTCCATGCAATACGTTCCACATAACCTGAGCACCTGGAAGCGCCATGCAAGGCAGAATAGAGAGTGTGGCAAATAGCAAACACCTTGTGATGCAACGTTTTTTCATCTCACTGGTTTGATTTTTCTTGTACTCAATGAAAAAGAAAACTGGCAAGAAGATTTGATTTACTGCGCACAGTAGCATTAGTGAATTGAAGGTACCAAGATGTTTCAGGCCCCAGAGTCCAAGAAACAGCAGCGCTACAGTTCCGCCCAGAATATTGCACATCTGCAAAATTCCGACTTTGCGACTAACCATGTTGATGTCATTTTGAACTGAGTTCTGCAGACAGTAAAAAGACACACCCATCATAAAAGTGGGAGGCACGACCAAAAGCAGACCTAGACCCAGGTACAGTGCACGAAAGAGTTCTCCCTCAGGTGAGAATAAGGCTTCAAGGCCATAGCTTTTCAAATCAAGCGGATTATATGCTCCAAGGTATTCGTAAAGCCATGAGAGAGAGGCTCCTGGCTGAGCTTCGCGGTATATCACGCAAAGAAAAATAACTGTATACGCCGTTAAAGTCAGTTGCAAAATCAAAAAGGATTGCCCTGTTGCTTTCCTTAATCGGGTTGCTGCAAAAAGAGCGCCAGCTGCCAAGCCACTCAAGTAGAAAAAGAGAAGCCAGCTGAAAGAGAAAGTGTTGGCTTTAACCATGATGCCCAATAATCTGAACCAAATCAGCTCTAGACCTAAATTGACAAAGCCTGAAAGCAGATATAGCAAACACCAAGCTCGAAATGTCTGCTGGTTCGCAGAAGCTTTCTGGGCAGAAGCAATCGGTGCTGAAGCAATCGTTTGTGTAACTAATGATTCCTTTTGGGATTCATTGTGCTGAAGCGAATCAGCGTCAGCTTTTTTGCTTGTTTTCAGGCTCGGCAGAATTGTTAGTGCGGCCACTAAATTTAAGACTGCGGTAATACTGGTGGCAACATCCAAGCCCCAGTGCCGCATAATTACAAGCCCGCCTAGAAGTGCACCCAGAGCCGCACCAAAGGTGTTCACAGCGTATAAAATGGAAATTTTTGCAGCTGCGTCTTCTGAGTTTGTCACTGCTACTTTGGTAAGTATGGGGAAACCGACACCCATGAAAAATGCAGGAAGAGTTAGAACAGCAAATACAATGGGCCCCAATATTTGAAATGAAATTGTGCCACTTAGCTGACGATAGAAGTATTGATAGAGAAGCGGAAGACTCAACAGGCCTAAAACTGCGATACCAACTTCTAGAAGGAAAAGGGCGATAATGCAGGTTTTTCGGTTAAATTTTTTGCCCACCAGTGCCCCGGTCAGGCTGCCAGAGCCTAGACCCGTCATAAATGCTGCTGCCACGACAGCTGCAGCCCCCGCGTCAGAACCAAGCGAAAATGCGGCCAACCTCTGCCAAGTTACCTGATAGACAAGCGATGTAAATCCGCCGAGGAAAACAAACAGGTAAAACATAAAGGGGATGCCCGCATCTTCTGGTAGTCGATATTATCGTTCTAACAGACCGCCCTGTCGATTTCTTTTCAGACGCAGGGACTTAGACCTTTAGGTTTTCCTTTCCTGGAAAGAAAAAGCGCTTGGAGTATATGCCTCTAGGCCATCCGGTGGTATCTTTAACCACTATATAATTAAGTTCAAACTCTACTGGCAATTTACAAGAGGTTCGGTCATGGTGACATCCACTCTAAGGGAAACCCCGTTAGCTTCGGCTCACCGCAAGCTCTCAGCCAAAATGGTTGATTTTGCCGGCTGGAATATGCCGGTTCAATACAAAAGCATTATTGCCGAGCACATGGCAACACGGCAAAAAATTGGCCTTTTTGATGTTTCGCATATGGGCGAATTTCTTGTCACCGGCCCCGGCGCACATGATTTTGTGCAATATGTTATCGCTAATGATTTGAACCGATTGGCCACTGTCGATCGCGCGCTTTATTCGCAGCTCTGCTATGAAGACGGCGGAACCGTCGACGACCTGATTGTCTATCGTCGCAAAAACGATTTTCTGCTGGTTGTAAACGCCTCAAATATCGATAAAGACTGGGATTGGATCAATAGTCACACCAGCAAATTTGACGTTAAGTTAGAAAATATTTCAGATCAGTTGGGTCTGCTCGCTCTGCAGGGCCCACTGGCCGTGCCTTTGCTTAGTGAAATTGTCGGTGATTGGGTATCGCAATTGCCGTCATTCGGTTATGGCGAAGCGACTATTGATGGCACCACATTTAGTTTCGGTCGCACTGGTTATACCGGTGAAGACGGATTTGAAATTTTTGTGCCTGCCACTAAAGCCGAATGGCTCTGGAATTTGCTTCTGGAACGCGGCCAGTCTAAAGGTATCGAGGCTTGCGGTCTTGGCGCTCGCGACACGTTGCGCCTGGAAGCGGGTCTCCCACTTTATGGTCATGAACTAGAGCGCGATATTAGCCCTATAGAATCTGGACTCGGTTGGAGCGTCAAACCTGAGAAAGGCGATTTTATTGGTCGCGAAGTTTTAGCCGCGCAAAAAGCTGGCGGCCTGACGCGACAAATCGTATGCCTTAGGGGTGACGGAAAAGCGGCTCCTAGACAGGGTTACGCTGTCTTTCATGGAGAGAAAGAAGTGGGCAAAGTCACCAGCGGAGCGCCAGGTGTGTTTGTTGGCTATCCACTGGCTTTTGCCATGGTGCCCAAAGACTTGACGAAGGTAGGAACAGAGCTGAGCATTGGTATTCGCGATACAAAAGTTGCTGCCACTGTGGTCAATCGACCATGGTATAAACGCAAGAAATAATTTGAGGAAAAATCAGTGAGTGATGCAAGTTCTACTATTCTTGTCATTTGCGTGCTTTCCGGCGGGTTGGCCGCAGTAGCGGCATTGTTGACTCTGTCTAGTATTACTAAAGGGCGCAACCGCGCTCCGTCAGGAAGAATTCCCCCTGCTCAAAGTTTTTATCTTGATCAAGAAGAAGCGATGGCCAGGGTGCGACACATTCTTTCGCAGGTAGCTATTGTTGGCTGCCGCTGGCGAATTACTTATGATCGTGCCGGCGAAGGCCGCCTGCAAGCAAGAGTTTACGGAACACCAACCGGAGCCACGGGAGCCGAGCCGGTCGATATTTTGCTCAATATGCTTTTTCACAAAATCGAAGCTAAAACCACTGAGCTCGAGTGGAGCTACGTGGTTATGAGCGGCAAATCAGAAGATGCCGATCTGCTCGTTCATGAAAGTAATCGCAGCTTTAAAGAAAGTCTTTCCCAAGGACAGACTGACCAAGCAACTCCCGCTCAGTAATTATGCACACTTTAGATCTGTCAACCATGATGGCTGTAATCTGCGTCGTCTTGCCACTGCTCGCTGTCTTTTCTGTCATAAAAGCTAGTTTGACCAGCAAAAAACAGTTTGGTAAAAAAATTACGACAAAGCCTGCGGTACCGATGTGGAAATATCCGCCACACTTCACGGTCAGTCTGCCTTGCGCCACTGCATTCGATACCATTGTTGCTGAAGTTCCAACAATTGGTTTTTGGGGCGGAAGCTGGCAATGTGTAGACTTTTCGACCGGTGAGAAAGTTTGCTATTCGGCTCATCTCAAAGCCATTTCAAAAGATGCAAGTCGTTCTGCCGAGTTGCAATTGAAAATTGAAC
>CASBPX010000149.1 GCA_949127735.1 Candidatus Obscuribacterales bacterium
GCTCACTACGGCGCGCAAGAAGGACAACAAGCTGCCCGCATGGGAGCCGCTGAAGGTGCCGGCGCCGCTCACTATGGCGCGCAAGAAGGACAACAAGCTGCCCGCATGGGAGCCGCTGAAGGTGCTGGCGCAGATCGCCATGGCTCAGAAGAAGGTCAGCAAGCTGCCCGCATGGGAGCCGCTGAAGGTGCTGGTGCCGCTCACTCCGGCGCTCAAGAAGGCCAGCAAGATGCCCGCATGGGAGCCGCTGAAGGAGCCCGCGGAGGAGAAAGCGGCGCTCGTGAAAATAGATTCGCCGGACGCGGCGGCGGCCGACGCGGTCGCTAAATACACACCTAAAAGGCACCATCAATGGTGCCAAAACTAAATGACTAACAAACAACAAGTGCTGGAATTCCTTCGAAGGAATTCCAGCACTTGTTTTAAGAGGAATCAAGCAATCGTGGCGCCGCTAATTATTCACCCGAGCATCAGCATCCGACTTAGCCTGATGGTTGACTTCAGTTAACTCCTCCGGCCCCAGCTTAAACGTCAATTTGTTCAGCTTGCCAGTGAAGCGGAATGGCACTTGATAATCTTTGTCGTCAACTGGAGTTCGTGTGTCCATGCCAACATCGAACGTTTCATCAATGGACATCAGGAAAGGAATGGTGTGTTCGATTTTTTTACTGGCAACTTCCTTGTTGTCGACTTTCAGCACTCCAGTGCCTCCTTTACCAGGGCCCGGACCATCATATTTAAAGTCGAAGACAATGGTGTGTTTGCCCGGTGCTAGTACGTCCGCTCCTTCCCATCGGCTGCGTCCCAGATCCAGAAGATTATAGGTAAAGACCGGTTTGCCTTTGAGCAAATAAAGGCCGTAGCCAGCAAAGCGACCGCCCATTGTTGCTAACATTCCCTCCGCAGCACCCTGGGGGATATCCACATCAGCGGTGATGGTGTAAGACTTGTTCAAGAGACTGGGGGCGTTGCCCACTGGAAGTCCAGGAAGCTCACCTGAATAAGAGAATAATGTTTTCCCTGCCGTGGCGCTCGGGCGAGCTCCCACAATTCTGGTTAAGACCGAATTATCCAGCGGGAAAACTTGATTTTTCGTCGCTTCAACTATAAACAATTCTTTTAACTGACGCAGCTTATCTGGATTTGTCGTGGCAAGGTCGTTGTTCTCTGAATAGTCATTAGCGACGTTATAGAGCTCCCATGGGTAGCCATTGACGACTTCGGGCATCTTACTTGTTCCCATAAGCCATGGCGCCGCCGGTGGCGTAGTAGCCGCAACCCAGCCGTCGTGATAGATAGCACGGTTGCCGAACATCTCGAAATACTGCGTCTGGCGGTACGATGGAGCGTTAGCATTGGCCGTGTCGAAGGTATAGTCCATGCTGACACCTTCAATTGGTTTCTGCGAAATTCCATTCACCATCAGTGGTGCCTTGATGGCGGCAGCTTCGAGAATGGTTGGGACGATGTCGATTATGTGATGAAACTGCGTGCGAATACCACCAACGTCTTTGATATGTCCCGGCCACGACATTGCCATTCCTTGGCGTGTGCCGCCGAAATGCGAAGCAACCTGCTTAGTCCATTTGAACGGTGTATCAAAAGCCCACGACCAGGCAACCGACATATGAGGGTAGGTGGCGGCGGAGCCCCAAGCGTCGTATGCCTTCATCTGCTCGGCAATGGGCAAATTGAGAATACCGTTATAGGCTGTATATTGATTCGGTGTACCGACTAATGTGCCTTCAGCGCTGGTGCCGTTATCGCCGCTGATATAGATAATCAAAGTGTTGTCTAGTTTACCCATGTCTTCAACAGACTGAATTACTCGACCAATTTCATGGTCAGTGTAAGCAGCATAGGCACCATAAACATCTGCTTGATGAGCAAAGAGCTTTTTGTTCTCGGCCGGCAGTGAGTCCCATTCGGGAAGAATATCTTTCGGCCACGGCGTCAGTTGAGTGTTAGGAGGAATAACACCTAGTCGTTTCTGGTTGGCGAAAATATCCTCACGCAGATGATTCCAACCCTTATCAAACAAATGCATGTCGCTGATTTTCTTG
The DNA here is from genome assembly GCA_949127735.1 of Candidatus Obscuribacterales bacterium. Classification (GTDB taxonomy): domain Bacteria; phylum Cyanobacteriota; class Vampirovibrionia; order Obscuribacterales; family Obscuribacteraceae. Next base: position 2,064 of record CASBPX010000149.1, read on the forward strand.
ATCCATTCTGGCGTAGGTTGATGGGGAGAATGAGTGCCACCAGGCACGTAATAAACAAAGAATGGCTTATCGGGCGCGGCGGCGTTTAGCTCTCCCATGTACTTGATCGCTTCGTCGGCCAAATCCGTAGTCAGGTTGTAATTCGGTTTGCCTACCCAGGGTTGAATTTGGGTTTGATTACGAAACAGATATGGGGTCCACTGGTCAGTTTCGCCACCCATAAAACCGTAAAAATATTCAAAGCCCATTCCAACCGGCCACTGATCGAAGGGTCCCGCGGCGCTGTATTGGAAGCTCGGAGTGTTATGTTCTTTGCCAAACCACGAGGTGGCGTAGCCGTTCTCTTTTAATATTGTGCCGATAGTGGCGTTGTCTGGGCCGAAGATCGAATTATAGCCCGGATAGCCCGTGGACAATTCTCCGATCTGCCCGGAACCCACCGAATGATGGTTGCGACCAGTAATCAGTGCCGCCCGTGTGGGCGAGCAAAGCGCTGTGGAATGAAATTGTGTGTAGCGAAGACCTGCCTTGGCGATTCGGTCTAATGCTGGAGTAGGAATCACTCCGCCGAATGTGCTTGATACACCATAACCCTGGTCATCAGTCATGATCAGCAGTACGTTCGGTGCGCCTTTGCGCGGCACCACAGTTGGTGGCCAAAATGGTTTCGACTGATCGGCGCCGAGGTTAATTACGCCGCCAAAGGTTGACGGAGGAGAAGGAAGATATTTCCCGTCGATTGTAGTGGTGGCGCTGGGCGAACCTGCTGTGCCCGTGGTTTGCACCTGCGCCGCAGCCCAAGGTGCAGTTGAAAGCGGCAACATGCAAGCGAGCACGATGACCGTGACAGTCTGCCTAAGTGTAGTTTTCAAACTTGGTACCTATTCCTATTACTGTTACTGATTCTGTTTCTGTTTTAACTGCCATTTTCGTCTGTGCTTCATTTCACTGCACGCTGCGGCGTCGCCAATTTGCACCATTCCAGCGCAAATGAAAGCGTTCATGCAGATAAGAGTCGCATTAGTAAAGCCTGACCGCGCAGTTATTAATAATGACAGCTCAAATACAATCAAGCTCATCAATTAAATCACAATGACAACCAGGTTTTTCACTGTATAACAACGGCAACTTTGTAAACCGAATAAGCGTTGACGAATTTCAACACTTATTGGAATGTCAGTTTCTGTCATACCCATTGTTCTGGCTGCTGCGCATTCTTCGTTTGAGGCACTTGGAACTTATCTACGGAAGCGTCCAACCCCTCTGAAGCCACCAAAGCGATCCTCTGCCGGATGCTCCTGGCGTTGATCTATTTTCTCTCTGCCTTCGTTTTTCAACATTTGTTGCTGGTTGCCGTTCAAATTGTTATAAGCATTTTGACGATTCTGCGAATTATTATCGTAGCTCTGCTGCCGGCTCCATTGATTGACGTAAGGATTGTCGGTGTGCATCGGTATTTCGTGGGCACCATCTGCGGTATTATAGTAAGAATGGCCTGCGGCGCTGTAGCATGCAGCACCATAAGGAATGCCGTGATAAGCACCGTCATACATAGAGTTGCTGATTGCCGATCCTGCCATGGCCCCTGTGGCAGCTGCCAGACCGGCGACAACGGCGGTAGAGCCTCCTGATGAAGGCTGAGTGTTATTGTTCACTACTACGGTTTGCGGCTGTTGTGCATATTGCTGCTGCGGCTGTTGCTGAGCCCCTGCATTTTCCTGGTTTTGAATGGTGCGCATGGCTTGTTGCTGGTTAATTTGCGCCATAGTCCACTGCAGTTGCGCTTCACTTACCGCTTGCGTGGCACCAGCCTTATCGACGTACCAGTATTGATTCTGGTTATTGCGATAAACAGCAATTTCGTTGGCATCAGGGGCGATACCAAGTCCAGGCACGGTTATTTTGAATCCTGCCCTAGTAGTTATATATTGCTCCCCGTCTGCACCGCGCTGCACTGGAAAAATAGACATTGTAACGCCGTTAATTTCTCCAGCTGGCATGTTTGGCTGTTGACCAGTGCCGGGCGATTGAACAATGAGGGCCATTACAACAGCTGCGGCGTATGGCAGCAGCCGAGAGCCTGATTTGAAATTTGTAGAACGGCTCATTTTTTTCCCCACAGTTACTATGCTATCGCTCACTCTGCGTCTGTCTGTCGCGCACTGCTCGGCAGAGAATATCGCACAGGTCTGCTAATCTGTCCATTGCACTAGTGCTAATATTATCCATTTCGTATAAGAAAGGAAGTCGATCATGAAATCCCCATTGGCCATAGGCATTATGACTGCGTTTGTTATATCGACCACTGGCACATCTGCACCGGTGATGGCTGACCAGGCCGCCGATGTAGCAAATGAGCAGGCCGCGGCTCAAGCAGCCGAAGCCCGTGCTGCACAAGATCGGCAAGCTTCGGCAAAAGACGCAGCTTCAGGCAAAATTGTCAGATCTAGAGTTAAGGCTCGTCGAGCTGCTCGAGCCCAAAAACAGGCCATTGCCGACGAGACCAAAGCCACAGCTGATGCGGAGAAAGCCGCAGCTGAGCGCCGGTGAGAATGTGAAAAAGCTGAATCCTCTGACCGTGGCTTTTTTTTGTTTGACACTTTCATGTTGCCTGATGACAGCCTGTCATTCGATTTCGGACGAAACGCGCTCTGCTGCTGTTTTGGAACGGGTGCTTGGCTATGAGAACGAGCCAGCTTACGACAATGCTTTCACTCAAGCTAACGAACTTGCCGTGTCACCGGAGCTTTTGGCCAGTCAGCAAGGAATTATTGATGCACAAGCTCAGCGACTGCGAAAAGTCGAAGTTACAACTTCAGCGCAAGTCTGGCGTCTTCTTCCAAATGATGAGAACAGTAGGGGATTTCGTCATCAAAGGTTTTTGATTCGCCTCGGCAACGGCACAACTGTTTTAGTGGCCAATGATGTGACTGTGGGCCAGATGGTGCCAGTCAAAGCTGGGGACATAGTTGAGATCAAAGGTGAATATATTTGGACCGAGCGCGGAGGCGTTTTGCACTGGACGCACCACACTGATGATCGGCATGTAGGTGGTTGGATTCGGCTCGGAAACCAAATTTATCAGTGATATTGATTTGGGGCACTGAGAATACTCACGTTTCGAACGACCTAAACTTCGCAGGACGCATAGTGCAATCAACCGGACAGGCTTACTCCCTGATCGTAACTCCAGTTACAGAGGTTCGTCACTATTTGTACAAGCGCCGCCTGAAGAAAGAGGGTAACCTACCAGTTCAAATTTTAAAGAGGCGTCTAGATAACTTGGACGAATTAGAAGCAAGAATAAAGGCGTCAAAGTTTTAACTCGTATATGGTGAATCGCTGGTACATGGCATGATAAGGGATGATTGATGATCAAGCTAGAATCAGGTAGGTACGGGACGCTCGGATTGGCGTTCGTCGCCTCATGGCTAGTCGCTACAGCTGCTCCACAAGACGCTTTGGCCAAGCAAAAGAAATCCAATCAAGACAACGCCCCTAACCAAACTTCAATGGAACTCTTTCCGGTTAAGCGCGGATACGACGGGGCGCAGTTCATCGTCACAAAAGCAGGCTACATGGTTTCGCTTCCTGGCGTTGGCATAGCACCTGATGCCACGCAGATAGCAGCTTACAAGGACGCTCAAAACAATATCTGGTATATCGACCGCAATGGTTCCGCGGTCAAATTGACTGACGAGCAAGTCCAGTGGGGCATGGCGCAAATCAATCAACAGGCTCAGGCACGCCAAATGATGGCGGAGCAACAGAACCAGGCACAAAGTCAGAACCAGGCACCGCAACCGCCAACGGCGAATGTGGTGGTGGTGCAGCAACCGGTAGCTTCTTCGGGTGGTGGCGGCACCACCCCACTCGTCACGGGATTGGCCGCAGCCGGCGGTGCTATGGCAGGCGCAACGCTGAGCAATTCAATGTACCGCAACAACTATCACGGTTGTCCGTACGGAACACCTATCTATCATAGCGGCGGGCGTCCATACTACAACGGTGCTAGCGGAAACAAGGTCTATGTCAACAACTCAAACAATCAGTACCTTAAACAGTTCAATCAGCAAACCAACTGGCAGAACGCTCAGCATAATCGTCACGGTCAATATCCGGCCAGTCAGCAGCTCGCAAGAAACGGAAATTACGCAGCCAAGATTCAAGCTCACGGCGGTGCGAATGTTGGCAGAATCCAGCACAACCGCTCGTTCAGTGGCCGCTCTAGCCATCATTCGATCAGCACAGCAAGAGTCTCGCGTGGTGGCGCCCGCGGTGCTGGAAGACGGCGGTAAGTTCTCGATGAAATTCTCGGCCTTGCTGATCGCCGAAACATCGAGTACAAATAAATCAGTGAGGTGAGATGCAGTCAACAGATTTCGTGCCGCTCTGGGCATTCTTTTTAGGCGCAATCGGAGTGATGATTCTTGCCATCGAAAGCGGATTTCGCCTCGGAGAGCGTCGCCGTCCGTCTGGTGAACACGAGCCTGAGGCGCCACTCGCACCACTGGTTGGTGCCACTCTTGGTTTGCTCGCATTCATGCTTGCTTTCACTTTTAACATAGCCATGAGCAGATTCGACGATAGAAGAACATCCATATTGGCAGAAGCAAATGCAATTGGAACTACATATTTGCGCGCGGACTTTCTTGATGAACCAGCCAGGAAACACGTGAAGAAACTTCTCCGCGAATACCTTATGGTGCGTGTGAACGGTACTTCTCCAGATAGAGTGGCGCAGGCTATATCAAAATCCGAGTCATTGCAACAGGAACTTTGGTCTGAAGCGACCGCGGCAGGCCGAGCACATGCCACTCCAATAACGGGGCTCTTCGTCAGCTCCCTGAATGAAGTAATCGATATGCATGCAAAAAGAGTGACGTTAGGACTCCACGCTCGAGTACCACAAACGGTATGGACTTGCTTATTTATTGTGACCATCCTGTCTATGTTAGGCGTGGGTTACTATTGCGGTTTAGCTGGCTATAGAAGTTGGACTGAATCAATTGTGCTCGTCACCACCTTCAGCGTTGTGTGCTTCTGGTCTTAGATCTTGATCGTCCCGGCCAGGGCTTGCTGAGAACCAGCCAGCAGCCTCTGAACGATTTGAGCAAGCAGCTCGGCCCACCGTAATTCTAGTGAAAGACTCGAATCTAACTACTGTTGCAGCCTATCGACTCTCCCTTGTTCCCTACTGGAGCGTCGTTGTTCTCTGGCATGTTGTATTTGCTATGCTCGCCAGTCAATGGCCTTCGCAAAAGTGAGAAGATCTACTTCACGGAGTCGTCTTGAGCCGTTGTTGTTACACCTAGAGAAGCCAGCTTGCGCTTAATTTCTGGCATTGCTGCACGAGCTGCTGCGATACCGGCATCGATACCACGCTGCCCGTCACCTTTTTTAAAGGAAACCAGGGCAATCCCGGTTGTATCTGGATGAATAGAGACATCTGCCTTTTTGCAATTCGGTGTATCAAATGTAGCCAGCTGAATTCGAAGAGCTTGTTTTCCCATGGAGCCTAGCGCGCGAAAGTCTTTTAAGGGTCTTTCTTTTAGTTGCTCGTCGATATTTACAGCAATAACAAAGTCAGCACCCATCTCGCGAACATGGTTGACTGGAACGTTGTTGATCAGTCCGCCGTCGCAAAAAAGCTGGTTGCCTATCTGCACGGGTTTCCGAAGTTCAGGCACAGCGGTGCTAGCCGTCATCGCTAAACCAGCTTCTCCCTTCATGATCCGGCAACTCTTGCCAGTCACCATATCAGTAACCACCGCTGCATAAGGTATGCCAAATTGCTCGATTTTCTTTGAGCCTAAAGTTTTGTTGGCATAATTTCTAAACTTCCAAGCGTGGTAAAGACCATCATACGGACGATAGCCAAACAGTCTTAGCGTGAGCTCGGCTGGTTCTGTAGCCAATCGCAAGATTGGCATCGGCGTAAACTCTTTGGTGAATTTGTTCTTTTCGAATACGGCGCCGATATCATCCAGCGGCATTCCAGCGGCATAGAAACCACCTACAACAGAGCCGATACTAGTCCCGGCAATCATATCAATTGGAATGTGCTCTTCCTCAAGCACTTTTAAGACACCGACATGTGCAGCACCACGCGAGCCACCGCCTCCCAGAGCCAGTCCAATACGCGGGCGGCGCGGCGCCATAGATGCGGCGGTTGCTATGCTTGTCGCCGGACTGACCGTGTTTGATTGATCTGTTTCTAGAGGAACTTGGGCTGTGCCCGGATTAGCAAGGCAACTGCTAAGTAAAGCTAACGAAATAACGAAACCAAAATTCTTGCGCATGTATTTTAACCATTCCTCTTAACAGCTTGGAAGAATAACGCATAGCAGTTCTTTTGTCTTCAAATACGTGAGAAGCAAAGCTAATGTTGGAGATGTTTTACTTGCACTACTTGTCCGAATACTTGTGCATCAGCTCTTCGTTAAAGTGAAATCCCGTTGGTTCAATTTTCCAGTCGGTGGAGAATGGTGTGCGCAGCAAGAAAATCATGGCAATGTTTGCACCCAGAGCGATAGCAACAAAAGAGATGACCACAGCATGAAGACGTCGTTTATCTCTGCGCGTGTAGAGATAGGTATAAGCGAGCACGATAACAGAGCAGAGCACAATCACGGGTAGAATACGCCTGCACCACGTAGAGTGCATCGCATTAAGCCGCGTATGGCGGTAGTCACCTAGCTGTTGGACGGCACTGATAAGGGCAGTTTGGATGTTATTTTCCTTGCTGTTGGTCGGCATGAAATTTACTACCGCATCATTTATACCGAGATATAGCAAACCAGCCTTGGTGCTCATCTGTCCGCTCTCCATAGACTTCCACTCGGCATACTGAACCTCCTGGTTATAATCGATGCACAAGTTAGTGACTGCGTTCCTTGCCGACGCAGGCAAGCCACGCACCAAACGCACAACGTCAGCCACCGATGCTGCTTCATTGTCTGCAGTCGCTTGCATTGATTCGTAATACTCAACAGAATTGGCCACTAATAAGCCAAGCAGAATAGACACCAGTGTGCCGACAATTGTGAGTGTGGCATCAAGGAATGGCTGATGCTGCTCCATCTCTGCGAGGTTTAAGTATTTGCGAGTCGCTAAGAATCCCAAAAGTGCGAGCACTGTCGAAGCAAGACACCACCAGGTAATTACGGAAATGCTAAACATGCCGCCCCACTGAGTGCCGGCATTTTCTCATGCTGGGCAGCCTGCTTGTAATAGGTCGTGTGCTCATTTTGCATGCATCTGCTGTAAATTACTTGAATTAACATACTAGTCGGACAGGGCTCGGCCGTGATTTTTTCGATCTTGCCGGTGAATTTGATTGTTCTTCATAAGTCGTCAGAACCTGGTGTTGCCAGATCCATGCCTAGGGCAACGCCTTCATCGGCAGAGAAGCAAAAACCCTGTGTTTGGTGGCACAGGTCTCACCCCAGACAACTCCGCCGGTGGAACTGGAGCATGATACACTTCCTAGCTCAACAATAGTGAACAACTAAGCATCACTGTTTCTGTGGGCATCAAGGAGCTGACAAGAAATGATCATCAGGCAGACTAACGTTCGGAAAAAATTGCTCTTAGATGGCGCCAGTCACGTCAGCACTTTGTTGATAATAGCCGTATTCAGTAACTGTTTTCTGCCCTCTGTCGCTCAGCAGCCGGTGTTACCTCCTCCGCCGAAAGTATTCACCGGAGTTTCTAACCACACTCTTGAGGGTTCAAAGCCTGATTGGCCCAAGACGGCGCACGCGCCTGCCGGGGCGCCGAATATAATTGTCGTATTAGTTGATGATGCTGGTTTTGGCAATCCATCGACATTTGGTGGGCCGATGCAGACACCTGCACTCGATCAACTAGCTTCTGAAGGTTTGCGTTTCAACCGATTTCACGTCACGGCCCTATGCTCGCCGTCTAGAGCGGCACTTTTGTCTGGGCGCAATCAGCACTCAGTTGGATTTGGCTCTATTTCTGAACTCGCCGGCGGCTGGCCTGGCTACAACGCTCGTTGGCCTAAGAGCGCAGCATCTATCGCCCGCATTTTGCAGGGTAACGGCTACTCCACTGCGGCCTTCGGCAAGTGGCATCTGACACCATCCAGTGAATGGGGGCCGTCAGGTCCTTTCGATCGCTGGCCCACTGGCCTTGGATTTGGTTACTTTTGGGGCTTCTTAGGTGGTGACACCGATCAATATGCTCCGCTCATGTTTGAAAACACAAAAATCGTCGGAACGCCGAAAGAGAAAGACTTTTTCCTCACCACTGCCATGGCTGATCGCACCATTAATTGGATGGATGCTCAGCATTCTGTTGCTCCCGACCAACCATTCTTCATTTACTTTGCTACTGGCGCGAGCCACGCACCCCATCAGGTGCCGAAAGAATGGAGTGACAAATATAAAGGCAAGTTCGACATGGGCTGGGACAAATATCGAGAGCAGGTATTTGAACGGCAGAAAAAGCTGGGCGTCATTCCTGCCGATACTAAGCTGACTCCACGAGATCAAGCATTTCCGGCATGGGAATCGCTCCCTGACGAGCAGAGAAAGTTGTACGCGCGTCAAATGGAGGTTTATGCTGGCTTTCAGGAAAGCGCCGATCATGAGATTGGACGTGTAGTCAATGAGACTAAACGGCTTGGTATCGCAGACAATACCATTGTCGTTTATATCTGGGGTGACAATGGGGCGAGCATGGAAGGTACAGAAACTGGTTCTTTCAATGAACTGACGATGCAGAATGGCATCCCCCTAACTCCAGAGCAGCAACTTGCACTGATTAAGGAATATGGAGGATTGGATTCCTGGGGTGGACCTACTATGGAGCCGCACTACGCTGCTGCCTGGGCATGGGCTGGTAATGCACCATTCCAGTGGGGAAAACAAGTTGCTTCTCATCTTGGCGGCACGCGCGATGGCATGGTGATCTCATGGCCAAAGGGAATTACCGATAAGGGTGGAATTCGTTCTCAATTCACTCATCTTATCGACGTTGCCCCAACGTTGCTGGAAGCAGCGGGGATTTCAGCTCCAACAGAAGTTGACGGTGAAAAGCAGATACCAATTCATGGCACCAGTTTCCTGTACACGTTTGACGATGCTCATGCCAAAGAGCGACACACGCAGCAGTATTTCGAAGTCTTTGGCAATCGGGCCATGTACAAGGACGGATGGTGGCTCTCCTGTCGTACGCAGCGAATCCCATGGAAAGCTGATCCGGTAGCGATGGAGAAATTGGCTCCAGGCAAGTGGGATCCGGACAAAGATCCCGCAGAACTATATGACCTTAATTCAGACTTCAGTCAATCTAACAATTTGGCTGACAAGCATCCCGAAAAGGTGAAAGAACTGAAATCACTGTTCTGGGATGAAGCCAAAAAGTATCAGGTTCTTCCCTTGCTTGCCGGAATGTCGGTTTATTTCGGACCCCAGTACAGTCCGCCCGCAACTGACAAAACAAATTTCACCTACAATACTGGAACGGAAAACCTGTCACCAGATGTGGCACCGCCAGTCTACAACCGCTCTTACACCATAAATGCCGATCTCGAAGTGCCGACGACTGGTGCCGAGGGAGTGATAGTCGCCGAGGCCGATTACCTTGGTGGCTATGCGCTATTTGTGGATGACAAAAAACCACGATTTACTTATAGTTTCATGGGCGTAAAGAGCGATACGCTGACTTCATCAGATGATTTGCCATCGGGAAAGGTTAACCTGCGTTACGAGTTCACTGCCGATCATCCTGGGCAGAGAGGAACTGGTGGCACCAGCAAACTATTCATGAATGGCAAACAAGTGGCCGAGGGTAGACTCGAGCATACGGTCGCCCTTCAGTTCAGTGCCTATGGCGGATTTGATATCGGCAAAGATAACGGGATGCCTGTTAGTCGGTCTTACGCAGCGAAGTCACCATTTGCATTCACGGGCAAGATTGAAAAGGTTCAGTTCGATCTTGGCAAGATAAAGGATTAGCCCAACAGCCCAACATGGATGGTTTTTGATCGGATAAGCATATCGTTATTCTGCCACCGCTGCAGCTTTTGGTTTAAGAGCGATGCCGGCGATCAACAGTTTTCTTTTGATCTCGGGCATGGCAGCACGAGCGGATACTTGTGCCGGCGATCATGTCTACGGGCACGCCTTCTTCGACAAGCACCTTCAGGACGCCCACATGCGCCGCCCCCCGCGAGCCTCCTCCGCCCAGAGCGATACCCACTTTCGGTCTGTCGCTTTTACCCTGCATATGCCCAAAGACCGGGCTGGCGAATAACAAAGCCATTGCAGACGTCGCCACGATCAGTTTCTTGTAAAACATGATGGACTTTCCTATTCGGTTTTCAGGATCTCAGCGAGAATGATAGCAACTAACTAATGATTATTTGCCGTTCTTGACCAGACCAATCACATCTTTGAAGATCGGAGCTTCTGCTTGACCGGCAGTCTTGCTAATTTCCCCATGAGACAAAGGCACCACTTTAACCGTTACTTGCCCCCCAGCCTTTTTCAGAGCGTTAGAGAAACGCTCATGTTGAGCGACGCAAGACTTTCTTTTTTCACCGCAAAACATCAAGAAGAATGGATAAGCCTGACCGGCATGAATACACAAAGTAGGTGATGCATCAGCCAATACTTTGGCACCTGTGCCAAAGGCATTGCTAATCATTCCGCCTACCATAGCCGCCTCGTTTGTACTCTCGTTCATTCTTTCAGCCAGATTGAGGCTGGCGGTATCAAGGCTAATAACGCCTTTGATGTCTTTCAAACTCAGACCTTGCTCTGCCAGGAAACGCTCATTGGTGCCAAGTAAGTCGACAAGTTGAGCACCAGCAGAGTGGCCCATAATAAAAATGCGATTATCATCGGCACCAAGCTCGGTGGCATGCTTTTTGACCCAGGCAAAAGCAGAAGCAATATCTTGAATTTGTTTTGGGTGCATCACATCTGGTGCCAGGCGATAATTGGTGGCAACAAAAATCACACCATTTTCAGCGTAAGTTTTGCCTTTCTCACGATGCATGTCTTTACTGCCCCGTTGCCAACCACCACCGTGGGCAAACAAAACTACCGGCAGTTTGCCATCTGATTTCACAGGTGAATAAATATCCAGCTTCTGCCTGGCCGCAGTGCCATAAGCCACATCTTTTTCAACTTTAACGATCTTCGGGTCAATAACCACTGCGGCGCCCCGGCCTGCGCCCATTCTCGCACCTAACCCTGACCCTGCACCTAACCCGGCACCAGCGCTTGCACTTGCATCTGCTCCTGCTCCTGCGTTCACAGCACCACCATCGCGAGCGGCCCTGCGCCGCTGAATAAACTGACGCAAACGTTGCCTTTGCTCGGGTGTGATATTGCGAGGCTGCTCGCCTGTGCCAGTTGTCTGAGCACTACAGTTAAAGCAAGACAAGTGAGAACAAAACAGCATTGAGCAAAGCGCGGCACAAGTGAAGAACTGCAGAATTTTCATAAACACCTCTTTAACTTCAATCCAATACGCGCCGGCGACAGAAAAGTTTCAGGCCATCACCAAATAAATTTATTTCTGCTTCAAACTTTGCATCACTTCATCGGTGCGCCCCTCAGCCACCGAAAGCAAAAGCATAGTGTTGCGCATTAAATTAAGTGTGCCGGCATTGAGCTTCTCGTGGCGGGCAATAGCGACGGCTTTGCCCAGCCACTGCTCGGCCCTGACAAAATTGCTCACACGCACAGCCGGCTCGACGGCCACTTCGCCCTGACTACAGGCCGACCGCGCCATAGCTAAATAAGCTTTGCAAACGGCATTTGCTTCTTTTCCTTCTTCAAACGTGCTCACCGCCTGCAGATGCAAAAACTGCGATTTCGCCGAATCACGCCAGTCTTGATAAAAATCAGCCGACTGCATCAGTGCATCAGCATAACTATTGCCGCCCTTCTCTTTCGCGCTTGCCAGGGCAACAAGAGCAAATGGTTCGGCTTTGCTGTACAACCCAGCGTCGGTATAAAGCTTGGCGATTTTAGCCACCAGTTCCTGGCGCCCTAATTTGTCAGGCGACTTGGCCATAGCGGCCAACTTGCCTTCAAGCTTACCGGCTTCCATAGCTGTTTTTCGGAATGCCCAGTCAGAAGTCTGCGGTTGGCTGGCGTCCGCAATTCCGCGCCCCAGGGCAAAAAGCACACAGAGCCCAGCCAGTGCTTGACCGACATTGAGAATTAAACGACTCACCAGCCGACACCCGCTGCAATTACGTCATTTATCATAGCAAATTCGTTATCATAGCCAGAGCAAAGTGGAATAACATGGCCGAACAAACGCAGTCGAACAAAATCACTATTCTCGGCCTCGAGAGCTTCGCGATTCAATTATTGGCGCTGCTTCCGCTGGCTTTGATTTACAGCAATTGGTATGTGGTCGGCCCACTGATTACTCCATCGGTATCCGATCCGCTTCTGGTCGCAGCCATAGCGAAACAAATTGCCAGCGCCCCTGCCTTTGCCATATTCAGCGCTGTTCTTTGCGCTACTTATTTTCTTTTGAGATGGAAAAGCGAAACAATTCACCGCCCCCTCATTGAGAGATTAGCGACAGCACTGAGCTTAGGGTTAATTGCACAGATGCTTGTCTTGACCAGATGCTGGCAATTCCCTTTTGCTCTCGACGATCCCTTTATCGACTTTCGCTATGTACACAACTGGTCTACATTTTACTCTTTTGATTACAATATCGGGGAGCGAATTCAAGGCTACTCTTCGGCTCTTCATCTCGCCTTGCTTTTTGTATTAAACAAAATTTTGCCAGTCAATAATATCGCCGGCATCTCAATACTATTCAATACTTTCTTGCAAATTTTCAATTTGCTTTTGATTTTTACAATTGTCGCCAAAGCGCTGCACTCAAGATTTTTAGCTTTGCTAGCGGCCCTTGTCTATTGTCTATGCGCCAGCGGAGCATTGACTGCCACCGACAATAAAGAATCGGCACTTTTACAATTGCTCATGCTTGCAGCTGTTTGTACGAATACTTTTGGCCTGCACCATAAATGGTGCGCACCGCTTTCGCTTTTAATCAGTCTTACCCGACCCGAAGGCATTCTCTGGTTTGCGCGAGAATTTATCAGCGACGTTGTGGCGCGCGGCAAAGCCTGCCTGTCGGCCTGGGGCACAAGCATTCTGCTCCTCGGCTTCTGGTATGGATTTGTTACTTATTACTATGGCACCGTCATTCCACACGGTGCATTAGGCCGCGCCAGCATGTTCCACAGTGCGCCACAAATGACTGCCCATGCCTGCCCGTTCATTTTGACAATGATCGGTATGGACACCTTCAAAGATTTCTTCATTTATTTACCCTGGCTGGGCGCCGAGCAAGCTTCTTCGATTAATTTGCTGTTGCTGGTTCAAGGAGCTGTGGCACTGGTTCTTCTATTGTACTTTGCCCGCAAAGAAGACTGGCTACGCCCGTACGCTAACAACTGTGCTCTGCTATTGCTTTTCTTTGCCGCTTTCGATCCCTGGCTATTTTCGTGGTACTACAGCTGGTTCAGCCTGATTGCCGTGTTTCTCATTCCACTTGTTGTACGAACAGGCTGGCGCTCGGTCAACTCACCAAACATATTGACTCGTGCAGCAGGGGTGGCTACTCTTGCGGCAATTGTTCTGCCGCAGATAATTGATCTAAATTTGTTTAACCGCTTGACTCATAAAAATGCAGAAAAACTAACAGTTAACGAATTTGTGGTCAGCAGCATCAACAACCGATTCTTTGTTCTTAATGCGGCCATGGAACGACTCGCTTTATACCAGCGGGCCGCTGAATTTATGGCTCAATCGCAATTAAATAAGCAAAAACCATTTGCAACACTAGCAACGTGGGAACCCGGCGTGCTCGGTTACTATCTACCAGATACCAAAATTATTGACTTGGGCGGGCTGGTCAGTGACGAAGCATTGCAATATTATCCGGTGCCGGTGGGCAAGCGCTCGCGGCGCTCTGTCTGGGGCTCTCTGCCCGATCAGGCTGTCATTGATTTGCAACCAGACAGAGTAATTTTCTTTGACAGCTTTGCCGATAATGGTCTGCTTAAAAATCAAAAGTTTCTTGAGAGTTATCGTTTGCTTCAGTTTTGGCCACTCAAACTCTGGGGCGGCCAGGGTCTATTTCTCTTTGAGAAAATCTAAGGCATAAATTTTGTCATGCTCAATTTATGTCTTTATCTGGCAGTGTAAAGTAGAAAGTTGCTTCAACACACACCTCTGCCGATGCAGTCGAACCTTTACTGCTGTTTAGTGGTATCAACTTTTAATTGTGACTGCCGCTTTTGCATTTCTTCCGACATCTTTTTATTGCCTAATTTGTCATAAATTTCTTGCAGATGTTTGAGTAGATTTTTCAGTTCAGGACTGTCCGGCCCTAGGGCTTTATCTTTTATAGTCAACGCCCGACTAAAAAATTGCTCGGCATCAGCATACTTTTCCTGACGATTACAGACCGTTCCCAGACCAACCAGATTGGTTGTTAAATCTGATGAACTGACGTCGCCTATTTTTTCGCGAATTGAAAGCGACTTGCGCAGTACGACTTCGCAATCAGCAGTCTGACCTGCTCTATCATAGATCAAGCCAATTTTCAGATAATCATCGGCCAGAACGGCACCAGAGGCGGGCAATTTTTCGTCTAATTCAATTTTGCGTTTCATTACAGGAATTGCTTCGGCAGCGTGACCTTGCGAAAGATAGATAATGGCCAGAGCGTCCAGATCGTTAATCAGATCTTCGGTCACCTTTCCTTCTTCATCGAGAACTATAGAGCGTTTCACCAGCGGCTCAGCGTCGGCCCAACGCCTCTGATCAAGATAAATTTTGACCAGTAAACGCAAACTTAAAGCGCGGTCAGCTTTTGAATATTGCGGCTGCTCAGTCAGCACCAGACCTTCTTTGAAGATTGTTTCAGCTTCGCTGTAATTGCCCTTCTGGGCGGCTTCCATACCCCGAGTCAAAAGCGCATCACGGGCGGCATCAGCAAAAACAGGTAAGTTGATAGTGGCCAGCAAAGTCACTGCCAGGGCTGCAGTCTTCAAATGAATTTTCATTGTTCTCGCCTTTAGCTGGTTACGCTTTTTTCGGTGATTCGGTGATTTTTGGCTGTGGTTTTTGGCTGTTGCTATTTGATTGTTGCTTTAGTCATCATCGTCTTCAGGCGGAGGCCCGAAATTTCTTTGCGGCCGCTCTGATGGTTTTGGCTCAACTCGACCAGGCTCGTCAGCGTTTGTACTAGACTGAGGCAATGAAACCGGGCCAGATGATGGAGTATTAAGCGGCGTCGGTGCCATTTCAGGAACATTCACAACTGCTTCATCTGGTGGAGCAATCTCGTTTTTGCGCTCGGCTTCGGCAATGCGTTCATTGTTTCTGCGTTCTGATGGTGTCATCTGCGTCAGCGGCGCCGGTGCCAGACCAGACTTATCATCTTTGTCGGTAACAGGCAGTCGCACTGTAAAGGTCGAGCCCTTGTTTAGTTCGCTCTCAAGTTCAATAGCGCCGCCGTGAGCTTTAATGATCGTAAGAGCGATAGCCAATCCTAAACCGGTGCCGCCGCCATATAGCCGACTCCTGGTGCGCGATCTTTCTACACGATAGAAACGATCGAAAATGCGTTGCTGATCGGCAGGAGCAATACCAATGCCGGTATCAATCACGCGCACAATGGCCTGATTATTGGTGAAACGCAGAGTCACCGTCACCTTCCCGCCAGCTTGCGTTGCTTTGATGGCATTGTTCGTGAGATTGAGAAACACTTGCTTCAACCGATCTGAATCAGCAAAAACATAAATTTGGGTAGGAGGAATAATAAATTGCACTTCGATTTGCTCTGGCGCAATTACCATCACTGTATCTTCGACGCTGGTTAAAACCGCGCGCAAATCCACCACTTCTTGTTGGTTGATAATAGCTTGACCGGCATCCGCCCGGGCCAATTGCAGCAAGTCGGAAACCAGTCGAATTAGCCTGCCAGACTCATCTGAGATGGTCTGCAAGGCCTCAGCCAGAAGGTTACCGTCAATATTCGGCCCGCGCCTGAGAAGCAACTTTGTATAGCCCTGAATCGAAGTCAAAGGCGTGCGCAACTCATGACTGGCATCGGCAACGAATTGACATTGGATATTGAGTGACTCTTCCAGGCGGTTGAGCAATTTATTGAATGATTTACGTAGCTCTAAAGTTTCAAGAGGCTCATGGGGATCAACCTCGAGACGCTGACGAATATCTTCCGAAACAAGCTTTGTAGTTGCAGTTAACAACTGCGTTATCGGCCGCAAAATCAAATCGGCTAGAAACCAATTAACTACTAGCAGCACCAGAAGTAGTGGCACATACAAAGGCACATAGCGCAAAAAATCTTCAACAGGAGCACCGCTCGAACTGAAGACCACTACGTGGCAAATCACAATCGGCACTACACCCGACATGGTCATAACCAGTGCCATGCGAGCCTTTATTGATTTAGACCATTCAGCCTTGTCCATTATGTTTTTACGAATAACTTTTTAAATTCAGGCATCAAGCGACTGTTGGTCACCATGCAAGAACCTGTATGCACCGAATCGCCGCCGGATAGATCAAAGAAGCCTCCGCCCGCTTCCAGAGCCAAAATTTTCATGCAAGCGATGTCCCATGGCTTGACACCAACTTCGAGCATCGCTTCTGACTTGCCTTCGAATACAAGCGAAAATCCTAGATAGTCGCCAAAGCCACGTTGCTTTTCAGTTGCTCTAATCGCTTCAGTCAGCTCAGGCCACAAGCCTTTTTCGATAATGCGATCAGGGCCGCCAAAATTGATCATGGCTTTATCCATGCTGGCAATTTCAGAGACCTTAATAGGAATGTAGTTTTTAAAAGCGCCCTGTCCAGTCACTGCATAGAAAAGTTCATGCATAGCCGGAGCGACAATCATGCCCATAACAATTTCGCCCGCCACTTCAAGGGCCAACAAAGTTGACCAGATGGGAATACCACGAGCGTAGTTGTAAGTACCGTCTATGGGATCAACAATCCAGCGCCGGCCGTTTTTTTCACTTGAGGCACCATCAGTGGCGCCTTCTTCTTCACCAAGAATGGCGTCACCGGGAAATTTTTTCTCGATCGCTTCGCGAATCAGGCGCTCAACTTCTTTATCAGCCCTGGTTACAGGGCTGCCGTCAGACTTTTCGATTACTTCAATACCTTTATTGAAGTAACTCATGGCCAGCTTTTCCACCTCTTCGCTGATTGTCAGCGCAAAGGAAAGCTCATCAGCATAGAGATGAGACAAAAGGCGACTCCTTCGATTTCACAGCAGGAGGTCAAGACCTTGACACCATATTTTAAGACGAAAAACCCCCGGCGGCGATAAAGCCGACGGGAGTTCCGCGTAGTTCAGTCAGGTCCAAGCTCGCGCAGGGAGGTTTTGGTTAGAACATGTACTCGTAGATGGCTCTCGCCCCACGACCAACTCCAACACCGATGTCACGGACATCAATAAATGTGCCCTTGACTAAGCGCTCCCAAATGAAACCTTTCTGTCTTTCGGCGTATGCCAAGCGCATAT
This sequence comes from Candidatus Obscuribacterales bacterium, assembly GCA_949127735.1. Lineage (GTDB taxonomy): Bacteria > Cyanobacteriota > Vampirovibrionia > Obscuribacterales > Obscuribacteraceae. The sequence continues at coordinate 19,641 of CASBPX010000149.1, forward strand.
CTTGCTCAGCATTCTTTTCCTCAACAGCTTTCATGCGAGCTTCCAGACTGTCGACACGGGCCTTCAGTTGGTTCAACTCACCACGAAATTCTTCCAACAAAGCAGCAAATTTTTCCAAATCGGCTTTGTCAGCTTTTTTAGCTAGACGCTCTTGTATGCACTGCTCATATTTATATAGAGCGGCAGCCAGTTCAAAACGTGTTGTGGATTTTTGTCCACGATATGTTCTGTCTGGGTAACCTACCAGTACATGACAGTCGCTATTAACGAGTTCCTTGAGTGCATTATACGCCCACTCATTTCCAACTACGTCTGTCAATTCACTGACATTAGTAGCACCTTGAGCATTTGCGACATTTGCATTGATCAAGGTGCTCGCACTTACAGCAACTAGTGCAGTAAGAATGGTTGCAAACCCCTTTTTCATAATAGTAATCACTCCTTCAGCAATGACCTGACTCTAACGTACGCCATCATAACCTACATATTCCAGAGGTTAGTAGTAGTGAAACCCATAAAACAATTTGTGATCTTGGAGAACCTGCGAAAAGCCGCCGGTGGTGCGTAAAGGGGGATTCTTAAAAAACGCTAATATTTAACAAATTTGTCGTCCAAAATATATCAGACGCAAATCCGCAAAGGCTCACACAGTCGGCCTTCATGGCAACCCTAGTCAAGTATACCGCGACCCTGAAACTGGCGCTGTTTATCGGACATTTCAAACAAGCTTTTTTGCCACCGCTGTTGAGCTTGAAGAAGCTGTAAAATGGGCCTTTTCAAGGCTTCTTCAAATTTAGCAACAGAAGAACGCAACCACTCATGGTGCTCCATACTTGTGCAAACAGAGTAAAAACTGCACACCATATATAGTGCGCCGACAAGAATGACAGAACGTATAAAAGATCGATATATTCGCTGCAAAAATCGTTCACTTTCACAATCTCGAGGAAAAATGGAATTCCGAATCGCCCATCTCTATGCTCACTTTCTCAACATATATGGAGACCGCGGCAACATCATTACCCTCAGCCAGAGGGCGAAATGGCGCGGCATAGAAGTCAAGGTTGACGCAATAGATATCGGTCAGGATGCCGATCCGGATTACTACGATTTTTATTTCATTGGTGGTGGACAAGACAAACAACAAATTGTGATCGCCGAAGATTTAGTCAAAAGAGCAGCAACTCTAAAAGACGCTGTGGCCCGCGGGGCCGTGGTTTTGACTGTCTGCGGCGGATACCAACTACTTGGTCATTATTATCGTCCGCATGAAGGTCCTGAGTTAAAAGGCATATCTTTATTAGACGCTTACACCGTTGCAGGCAATCGCAGAATGATCGGCAATGTCGTTATCAAGCGCGATGACGAGAGTACCTTAGTAGGTTTCGAAAATCACAGTGGCAAGACATTTCTTGGTAAAGATGTACAACCGCTCGGTAAAATCGTGGTCGGCAACGGCAATAATGGTGAAGACAAAAGCGAAGGAGCTTGTCAGGGCACCGTATACGGTACCTACTTACACGGCTCGCTTTTGCCGAAAAATCCGGCTTTTGCTGACCATCTGCTCAGTCAGGCATTGTTACGACGCTACGGCGCAGTCAATTTGTCAACGCTGGACGATACTTTAGAAATGCAAGCGCACAAAAGAGCACTAGCGCTGCCGGCATAATTGCCATCTATATTAGTAAAGATCTATAGGAACGAAAAATAGTTCGTGAAAACACTTTCAATATTGATTCCAGTATTCAACGAAGAAAAAACGCTGGTAACGGTTTTAGACATGGTGGCCAAAGCCGACACAGCAGGCCTCGAAAAAGAAATCATTATTGTCGATGACGGATCAGTTGATGGTACGCGCGCCATTCTCGCCCAGCTAGACGCAAGCAAATATAATGCCAAAATTTTTTATCACGAAAAAAATCAAGGTAAAGGTGCAGCTTTAAGGACAGCACAACAGCACGCCGAAGGCGACATTATTCTCATTCAAGATGCCGATCTTGAATACGATCCGCGCGAATATTCAGAACTTCTAAAACCAATTCTGGAGGGCCGTGCCGACGTTGTTTATGGCTCCCGTTTATGCGGTGGAAAAGTAACGCGTGCTTTTAAAATCTGGCACTTACTCGGCAATAAATTCTTGAGCTTAACCACCAACATTCTCTATAACGCTACTCTCACAGACATGGAGACTTGCTACAAAGTATTCCGCGCCGAGATTTTCAAAAAAGTGCAGATTCGTTGCGATCGATTCGATTTCGAGCCTGAAATTACGGCCAAAGTTTTAAAACAAGGTGTCAGACTTTACGAATTGCCCATTTCATACTATGGCCGTGATTATTCTGAAGGCAAGAAAATTACATGGAAAGACGGCATATGGGCTGTGCTGGCTCTTGTTCGATTCCGTTTTACAGATTGATTACATTTGAAAGCCTTCAAATTGGCCTGAGCAAAGTATTGCAGCTACTTGTAAAGTGATATTGCGCGCGCTATCATCCAGATATGGATTCAATTTTTAATCCCCTTTTCTTTTAGTTGGGGCCCTGTGAAACTCAATTTACTAACTTTACTTTTAATCACGCTGGTGACCTGCCCACCGGCCTTCAGCCAGCAGAGTTACAAAATCGGCGGCACACGAGTGGTGGGCAATAGCCTGGCCCGTCCGGCCGACACATATATTACACGCGGCACGATGAGCCCTTCGGCCCAAATTCCTGTCTACGGCTCGGCCCCGGCCCAACCGCAGTCACGTTATCCGCAAGGTTATCTGACACCCACGCCGGCAGCCAACCAACAGCAGGGTAGCCAGCAGATGGGTGGCCTACCGAACGCACGCATGGGTGCAACAGTGGGAATGCCCGGCGATTATATGCGCTCCGACCTCAACCCCAATTACAACCTGCGTCGTCCCATAGTCAAACAAAATGGCTATGTCACCATTCCCACCCAGATCGTGCCAAGACAGAAACGAGCGCCGGTGGCAACCTACGGCGGCCAGAACAACTACAACCAGACTTCGTCACCAACCGGCACAAGCACTTACGGCAGCGGCGTGGCCAAAGAAGTCAAAGGCTACTAAATTCAGGCTGTAATTTACGCGAAAAACTACCCTCAAACTACGCTAAAATCAGTGGCCGCCAACACTGCTGCAGGTTTGTATCACCATGCCCGAAACTCCAGAGTCTCTTCAAGAAGCGCTGAAAAAAGCAATGCAGGATGCTGCAGACTTAATCAAATCGCAGAGCCAGGAAAATCCAGCGGACGACGCCGCAAGTAAGGCCCCACGAGTTGTGGTAATTGGCGGCGCCGGCGCCATGGGCCAGGTGATTGTCAAAGATTTACTGAACAACCCTGAAATCGACGTGGTCATTGCCGACTACGATCGCGACAAAGCCGATCAGTTGGCAGAGTCGCTTCACTCAGACCGAGTGAGAGGCGATTTTACCGACATTACCAATAAAGCAATCATGGTCAAGATACTGTCCAAAGCTTCAGTGGTAATCAATTCAACGCCTTATTATCACAACGTCAATGTGATGGAAGCTGCACTGGAAGCCGGTTGCCACTATATTGATCTTGGTGGCCTTTTTCACGTCACCAAAGAACAATTGAAATTAGACGAGCAATTTAAAGCAAAAAATCTTACTGCAGTAGTCGGCATGGGAGCTGCACCAGGCATGACCAATATCATGGCCGCAGCAGCGCAAAAAGATCTCGATATTGTTGATTCAGTAGATATTTTAGTTGGCTCAGTAGACAACGTAAAAGTTGACCATCCATTTTTGCCACCATATTCTATTGAAACTTTAATTGACGAATACACCTTGAACCCGATGGTGTTTGATCAGGGCGAATTTAGAGCTGAAGAACCGCTCTCTGGTGCGCTGATGGTTGATTTCCCTGAGCCTGTCGGTAAGCAAGAAGCAATTTACACATTGCATTCGGAAGTCTTGACCATACCCGCCACATATAAAGAGAAAGGCATCAAACGGGTGACATTCCGTTTGGGATTACCTCTAGAATTTCACGACAAAATCAAATTTTTAATGGCCCTTGGTTTTGGTGCCAAAACAAAATTGGCCACCAAAGAAGGTGAATTTACACCGCGCAAATTACTGGCCCACATCATCAATAGTTTCCCAGTGCCTAAATACGATCCCGACGACTGCGAAGTAGTTAGAGTAGACGTGCGCGGCAGTCAGAGCGGCGCTCTCAAATTTATTCGCATGGAAACAACAGTCTTCGCCGATCAAAAACAGAAATTATCGTGCGGCGCCCTTGACACAGGCGTACCACCGTCAATAGTGGCACAAATGTTAATGGCAGGAAAAATCAAGCATACTGGTGTGGTGGCGCCTGAAGTGGCAATCGATCCTGAACTATTCTTTGCCGAGCTGGCCAGCCGCAATATTATGATGCGGCGCATTGAAATCGATGCTCGCGCTTATGATGAAGATCAGAAAGAAAAGCTGGCGCCTGTAGGCGGCTAGAAAAAAAATAAGTTCGAACTTATTTTTTTGATAACCCGGTGCCGTAACTGGCTAGAAAAAATACCTTTAAAGGTATTTTTTCTAGCCTAAACAGTCACAGCCTTTAATGCGGCAATGGTGGCATGCAAAGACTCGCTGTCCGACACATTTAAAATCTTGATCGAGCGGTCTATTTTCTTAACCAGACCAGCCAACACTTTACCCGGGCCGATTTCAACAATGGTTTCGACGCCGTGTGCAGCGAGCAATTCGATGGTGGCAGTCCAGCGAACAGGGCTTTCCATTTGTTTACTGAGCTTTTCTTTCATCACATCGGCATGGCGAGATTCTTGAGCGTCATAATTTTGCACCACGCTGCAAGTGGCATCGTTAAACTTACACGCAGCTAAAGCTTGAGCAAATTCGCGCGCGGCGCTGCTCATCAGAGGCGAGTGAAAGGCGCCGCCCACAGGCAATGGAATGGCTTTGCCGGAGCGCTCTTTAACCAGTGCACCAGCGCGAGCAACAGCTTCAGGATTGCCTGAAATTACAAGCTGATCTTTAGTGTTGAAATTTGCCACCACCACACATTCACTTTTACTGTCACTCGAAGCTTCAAGACACAGAGCTTCGAGGGCAGATGCAGCCACACCAAGAACAGCAGTCATGGCTCCTTTAGGGCAGCTCTCCATCAATGAAGATCTTTTGTCTACCAGTTTCACTGCATCTTCTAAAGATAAGGCCGAGGCTGCAACCAGGGCTGTAATTTCGCCCAGGCTATGACCGGCAACAAAATCAGGAGTTGGCCCGTCAAGTTTTTGATAACAAGCCCAGGCGGCCAGTGAAGTGGCAAGAATTGTAGGCTGGGTATTAATGGTGCGTTTCAGTTCTTCTTCAGGGCCGTTAAAAGATAAAGTACTGAGGGCACGACCGGCGATACCATCGATTGTTTCGTAAGTCGATTTGGCTTCGGCAAAATTGTTGTATAAATCAAGGCCCATGCCTACGCTCTGAGAACCCTGACCGGGAAACAGACAAGCGAGCTTTGCCATCTTCAATTCTCCTGTTTATCTTTTAAATTTGGCTTAGTGCGGCTTTAGCCGCCGACAATCTCAGCCGCTGCTAAATTAGCGGCTGTTTGAAAAAAAGACTTTTCAATCCTCGGCACAACATCTGAGCGCACCATATCGCAGGCCACTCGAATGGCGTTCTTGACTGCAGTATGCCGTGAGCCACCATGGGCGATGACACAAACGCCTTTGAGTCCGATTAAGAAGGCACCACCAAACTCATCGGGGTCAACTCTTTTCTTCAGAGCCTGGAAAGCCGGTTTAGCAATGGCGCCGCCAATCTTGCCTCGGGGTGAACTGAGTAATTCTTGTTTCAGCATATGGTTAATCATCTTGGCAATGCCTTCCGCTGTTTTGAGCGAAACGTTGCCTGTGAATCCGTCGGTGACGACTACGTCGACTTTACCCATGGGGTAATCGCGGCCTTCCACAAAACCAATAAAATTGATATCTTCGCGGGCTTTAAGCAGTGCGTAAGCATCTTGCACCAGCTGGGTGCCTTTAGTCTCTTCCGCACCAATATTGAGCACGCCTACGCGCGGGCGTTTGACATTATGCAAACCCGAATAAAGGATGGAGCCCATCAAACCAAATTGCAAAAGCATGTTGGCATCGCAGTCGGTATTGGCACCGGCGTCGACGACTATGCAGCGGTTAGGGTGAATAGTGGGCATTTCGCAGGCAATGGCACAGCGATGAACATTTTTCAGACGGCCGATATTAAAAGTAGCGGCGACAGCTGCCGCACCGGTGGATCCGCATGCGACTACGGCATCGGCGTGTCCATCGGCAACTTGCTTCATGGCCCGCACGATTGACGAATCTTTCTTTCTTAAAATGGCCTTGCTGGGTTTTTCGTCCATGGCCACCACTTCAGAAGCGGCTACCAGTGAAATATTTAGCCCGGCAATTTCATGGCGCTTGAGTTCGGCTTCAATAGCGGGGAGAAGCCCGACTAATTGCACCGAAATGCCATATTCGCGAGCGGCCAAAATCGCCCCATGAACAATTTCACGAGGCGCATAATCGCCACCCATCGCGTCGATGGCTACTCGAATCATGCCAGACTCCAGATTTGACTCGTTGTCAAACTAATCACACCAATAAAACAGGTTATCTAAGTAACTGTTTAAATAACAGCGTCTTTGAGCCTAGCTGGTCTACCACGATAATATCCGCAACCGCCGCAAGCAGTATGACTGCGCTTTGGAGCGGCGCAATTGGCGCAGGTACCAATTTCTTGTGCTTCTGCTTTCCAGTGAGCTCTGCGTTGATGCTGCTTCTGGTGGGATGTCTTCTTCTTCGGAACAGCCATTGCTGTATCGATCCTCCATATTCCGGACTAATTATTATCTACTAAAAAGCCTCTATTCCTGATTAGGAAAGAGAGTCTTTAGGTTCTTCCAACGAGGGTCGATTGGTTTTTCACCACCGGCACTCTCGGAGCCTGGCCCCGAAACACCGCTACCGTGAGAGCCTTCGGGCATTTGAGGGCCAGGGCACTCATCGCCGCATCGACTAAAAACTGGAGAAGCTAGCGTTACAGCTTGATACACAATGTCGCTGATGTCAATAAAACCGTCTTCAGGAATTTCATCATAGAAATCATCTTTAAGCAGTTCTTTGTCTCGAGGCGCGCCCATTTCAAAATCGGCCAGGGCATTGCGGTGGGGTACGAAATACTCGTCGATGTCAACATTCAAAACGTGAAAATAAGGCCGTAGGCACGATTGGCAGTTAAGCTTGAGCAAACTTTTGACATTCCCGGTAAGCTTGACTCCACCAGCGGCCATTGCCAGCACCAGTTCGCCCACGGCCGGTTTGACCGCCTCGCTAATGGGCAGATTTTCGTTGAAGGCAATGAGCTCCCGACGTTGAGGCGTTTCTTTCAAATCGTCGACAGAAATTTTCATGTTTGATTATGCTTACGAAAGATGAAATATAGTACATCATCGCCACTGCTGATTCGCGCAGACTGGCTCTGGACGGCCACCGGACTGGCGCTCGCCCGCGGTGCTGTGCTGATTGAAAACGGCTTGATTGCCGCTGTGCTGACTGAAAACGAAGCTGACGACAGAATAGTCAAAGCCGGCCTTCGAGATTCACAAGTAGTTGATCTCAAATCTTCAGTGATCACCCCGGGACTCTTCAATCTTCACACCCACCTCGATTATTCGCAAGCGCAAGCCATAGACGAGGGCTTGCCTTTGTTTACATGGATGGCGCATCTAGTTGGCAACAGCCGCTCATGGACAAAAGCACAATTTGAGACTTCGGCTGTAGCCGGAGCGCAAGCCTGTGCGCTGGCCGGCACATCATATGTAGTTGACAGTTCATATACCGGTTTGGCCGCTGAGGCGCTGGCAAAAGTAGGGTTAAAAGGCCTGGTGGGGCTGGAATTATTTGGTTTAGACGAGAGTGCGGCAGAGAACATTTTTACTTTGTGGAGCGAACGTTATCATTCTTTAATCGGCACCGCCAGCGGTGCACTGAGCGAAGCACTGGACGCCAAACGTTTAACTATCACCGTTGCCCCACACGCTCCTTATACTGTTTCGCCGGCCCTGTGGAAAAAGGCCGACCAGTGGGCTCGCTCAAAAAACTTGCTGCTCACGGCACATCTGGCCGAATCAAAGGAAGAATGCGACTGGCTGGCGAGCCACAGCGAAATTATCGATCAATATTTGCGCCAGGTGATGCCGCCTGGGGCCAAGAGCACTGATGAATTGTTGCAGCAAATAAAAAGTTCGTGGTCAGGGCAAGGGCGCACCGCCGCCGCTCACCTGGCCGAGTTTGACCTACTCAATGAAAATCTAATCGCCGCGCACTGCGTGCAACTAACAGAGCCCGATTTTAATATTTTGGCGACAGCCGGCGCCCGGGCCGCCATCTGCCGGCGCAGCAACAAACGACTTTTGACCGGCCAGGCCAATCTGGCCGCCTTTAAGCGTCATCAAATCAAATTTGGTCTGGGCACCGACAGCCTGGCTTCGTGCAGCGATTTAAGTTTGCTTAAAGAAGCAGGTGCCTGGCTTGATCAGATTAGTGCCGCCGAAGCTCTGAGCTTGATTACCACTGGCGCCGCCGAGGCCGTCAATCTCTCAAACAGTACTGGTTCTTTAACTGTTGGCAAAGCGGCCGACCTGGCCATTTTCCCTATTGAAAAGGCCGCTATTAAAGGTGACCAGAATAATCTGAATCATCTTTACGAGTCTCTGGCCCACGCTCTCATTGATGCGGCACCACCAGCCAGCGATTTGCTTATAGATGGCAAATTTGTGGTTCGAGCAGGCAAAGTGTTAGCTTGCAGCTAGTGTAACCAGAGAGATTAATCTATACTGATTTTGAGTTATAGAAGGGTCTACTGAAAATGTCAGGACGCACTGATCACATATGTAGCGGACGAACCTGTATGTTCTGCCGCGTGCTCGACAATCCGCAACGAGCAACCTTGGCCGGCACCAGAGCCTACATGGACAACCAGGTCATTGATCGCGTCAAAGAGCTTGAGCAGCGCTCCTTGCTCACGGCCACGCAAACAAATTTATCAAGCGCCAATGGCGAAGAAATCGAAAAGCTGGCTCTTCTTGACACCCTGACTGAGCTTTACAATTCACGCACATTCATCAAAGAAGTGAAAGACGAATTGAAAAGAGCCAAGCGCTACAAGCGCCCGGTATCGCTTTGCATGGTGGCCGTGGATGGATTTAGAGACATTCAGCGCTCTTATGGCGCACTCACTTCAGATGCGGTTTTAAAAGTAATTGGCGGAGTTGTACGCGGTGCTATTCGCGACGTTGACATCCCTGCTCGTTACAGCTCAGAAGAATTTGCCATTATTTTGCCTGAAACCAATGCTTCGGGCGCGGCCATTGTGGCTGAGCGCATTCGCAGCCGAGTTGCCACTCACGGCGTCACCCACAACTGGCACAATTTGAAAGTGACAACCAGTGTTGGCTTAGCAGCATTTCCCACCCACGCCCGCGAGCATGACGAACTGCTTGCCCGCACCATTCAGGCTCTGGAACTGGCTGTGGAAAAAGGCGGCGATCAGGTTATCACGGCATAAATTGCCAAAATAAGAAGAAATTTCAGCGTTGAAGCCTCTAGCAGCTTCATGCCGCTGCTAAAGCTCGGCTTCAAAGCGCTCATATACGCTAGAATTTGACCTTCTGATCACACTGATATTGATTGTGTGACACTGCTGGTTCTTTTTTAGGCTGAAATTTTTAAACTATGAGTATATTCGGGCAAAAGGGCGCGTCTTCTAAGAGTGGTTCCAGGGGTTTATTTAAAGACTGGAAACCGTTTGCAGTAATCGCGGTTTTGATCTGGTCGCTGGTCAGTCTTTTTCAAGTTGAGCCGGTCACCACAATACGCGAATGGCAGCGCCTGGCAAATTTAACAGGCAACGATCTGCAAGTAGAAGTGTTCAAGCGGGTTGAGAAAAAACCAGGCTGGGACAAAATGAACAATTACCAGAAAGAAGATGCAGTCAAAACCGAATATGACCACATCGGCATGGGCAACAATATTCAGGTGCTGGCCACATCAAAAGGCTATGCACTATTCACCAACTTAAAACTCGGTCTCGATTTGCGCGGCGGCAGTCAACTTTTACTGAGGGCAATTCCGGCACCACCCCAGGTGCCTGAAATTACTCCACAAGTAATGGACGGCGTCATGACCGTCATTAACAACCGCATCAATAGCCTTGGCGTGTCTGAGACTCTGGTGCAGCGCTCAGGCAAAGACCGCTTGATTGTGGAATTGCCCGGCATTAAAGATCCGCAGCAAGCCAAAGACAGAATTGGCACCACCGCCTTGCTGGAATTTAAAGAACTGGATTTCACATCAGAAGGGCTGGTTAACTGGAAAAATGTAGACCTAACCGGCGCTGACTTCAAACGCGCTCAAGCCTCACCCACAGCCGGTGGAACCTGGCAAGTGGATTTTGAATTTAAGGATGCCGGAGCTAAAAAATTCGGTGAACTGACGACGCGTTTGGCCGGCGAATATATTGGTATTTTCCTTGATGGCCAACCTACTGACAGAGACGCTCACGGTAAGCCTGTTCCGATTGAGCATTATTCAGGTGTGCGCGTTAACGAACCGATTACCGGCGGACGCGGTCAAATTACTGGCAGCTTCAGCCGCGATCAAGCGGTAGACTTGGCACTCAAACTTAACGCCGGTGCTCTACCTGTGCCCATTGAAATTTTAGAAGAGCGCACAGTTGGTGCCACACTCGGTCAAGATTCAATTCACAAAAGTATGATTGCTGGAGTGGTTGGCATTGCCGCCGTGATGATTTTCATGGTGGTGATTTACGGGATACCGGGACTGATCGCAGACATGGCATTGATTCTTTACACACTGGCTACCCTGGCCATTTTCAAAACCATTCCAGTGACATTAACACTGGCTGGTATCGCCGGATTTATTCTCTCAATTGGGATGGCGGTTGACGCCAACATTCTTATTTTCGAACGCACAAAAGAAGAGTTGAATTCCGGGAAAAATCTCTGGGTCGGCGTTGAAAACGGCTTCACACGAGCAATGTCGTCGATTTTCGACAGTAACGTCAACAGCCTGATTGCTTGCGCCGTATTGATGTTGTTTGGTACATCTCTAGTTAAGGGCTTCGCCGTTACTCTGGCGATTGGTGTGGCAGTTTCAATGTTTACCGCCATCACCGCCACTCGCACCATGCTGCATCTGGTGCCATCGAGCGTTGGCTTGTTTGGTCATAAAACCGAGAAAAAGAAGAATACTAAAGTGATGACCAAGGAGGCCGTATGACTTCTTCATCTAATTCTAAATCTGGCTTGAGCAACAAACCGCACGTGGCAAAAAACGTTGTAGACATCGTTAAATATCGCACTCTTTGTTTTGGCATCTCACTGTTGCTCACTATTCCAGGAATTTTCGGAATCGTTGCCTGTTGCTACAAATTTGGCGCTCCACTCAAACCGGGCATTGATTTTACTGGTGGCTCAATTTTGCAGTATCAATTCGAAAAACCCACAACTTTAGAAGCGGTGCACAAAGTTCTAGACGAATCTGGTTTTGTCGGCTCTCAAGTGCAACAAACTTATATCGGTGGCAAAGAAGCTGTGGTGATGCGCACCAAAGCTATCGACAGTGAAGTGGACAAAGCCAAACTAGACACTAAATTGCTAGCTGAACTGGGACCATTTAAAGCTATTTCGGTGGACAAAGTAACAGCCACCATTGGCCCTGAACTGCTCAGCAACGGGCTTCTGGCGCTACTTTTTACTTTTGCCTGCATGGTTGGTTATATCAGCTACCGTTTTAAATTTGATTATGCGGTCTGCGCCATTGCCGCCCTTGTGCATGACGTGCTTGTGCTCTGCGGCATCTTTGCCCTGCTTGGTCTTGTGTGGGGTACTGAAGTAGACAGCCTCTTCATTTCAGCAGTGCTCACCGTAATTGGTTTTTCAGTGCATGACACCATCGTGGTATTTGATCGAGTACGAGAAAACGCCAAATTCGTAGGCAGCAAAGCGATTGATCCCGTCACTAAAGAAGAGTATAAAAAGTCTTTTGGTGACGTGGCCAACGATAGTGTCAATCAGACTCTTGCTCGTTCTCTCTACACATCTTTAACAGTGGTAATCACTTTGCTCGCTTTGTACTTACTAGGCGGCACTACAACTCGCGATTTTGTCCTTGCCATGTTAATCGGTATTATCTCCGGTACTTATTCATCTATCTTCAACGCCAGTTGTTTGCTCGTCTGGTGGCGTGACCGAAAACAGCAACTCCGCACCAAAGCGGCTTGAGGCAAATAGAAATGACACACCAAGAACCGCTTACTGAAGAACAAAAATGGGAACTTTTGACCAGGCCTGAAAAGCTTGGTGAAGTGCTATTGAAGCGCGGCAAAATTTCATTGACCCAACTGGAAGAGCTAATTAAAGAGCAAGATACTTCTGGCGAGCCCCTCGGTAAGCTGATTCTGGCAAGGGGCCTGATGACCGGTCAGGAATTATTGCAAGCTCTCGATATGCAGCACAAAACCGATCAAGTGATTATCAAGGCCTTGACTGAAATGTATCAGCATCATACCGACGCTGAAGGCGATTTAGCTAAAGACGACAGCGAGAAGAAATAACTCTCTTTTATTTGCCATGAACAAATTGCCTGTATTGCTATTTTCGCTTTCGGTCATTGCTGCCAGTGCGGTTTTTTCGCCGAGTTTAACGCCGGCCTGGCCAGCTGGGATCGACAAAACATACAAATCGCTTAAAAAAATCGATTCGCGCAAAGATTTTGATCAGTGGTTACTGATGTATTTCGACCATCCCCAGCCTGAACTTACTGCTCAGGCACTGCTTTTTGGCGAGAGAAAGGGAGACTTTGATAATAAGGAGCAAGAGCCGATTCTTTTTGCTATTGCCAGTCGACAGTTCGCTCAACATCCTGAAAAAATTAGTGGTTGGCTGGATGAACTTTCAACTCTGAAATTGGCTCACAAAGTATTGTTATGGAAAGCATTGTGGTCAGCTGACACTGATGATTCAAGAGCGGCAGCAAACAAACTGGCGCTGCAGTTTCCTGAAAGTAATAGACCACAAGAGCTGACCGCTAGCGGTAAAAAAACCACGCCAATAATTAGCATGGGGCTGAATCCGGGTGTGCTCGACATGCTCTGGACCAGTTATTTTATTACCGGCAACAAGAATTATGTGGCGCGTATTTGCGAAGCACTGCCGGTGCTGGCTAAAGACAAACCTGATGTCAATCGCATAGTCACTGCCGGTGCCGCTCAATGGTCGCTGGTGTCCAATGGCAAAAAGTATGCGCAAATAGTAGAAATTTGCGAGCAAACTAAAGCTAATAAGCCTGAGCTGACCCTGCAAATCGACAAAGTTTTAGAGGCTGTGCGGAAGCGTTGAGTGGTTGAGTTTTGAAAGATTAAACGGGACCGGGTTTGTATTTGAAAACTAGAGCGTATACGTTTTGCTTGCAAAACGTATACGCTCTAGTTTTGGAAACCGACCTAACTAAGACCCTACTGTAGCTCAGGGTCAGCTTTTGCGATACCAGTGCAAATCGCAATCAACTAGCGCGGCCAGACCTTCAGTTAGATTTTCATCAAGAAAAGGCATAAAGGCTTCAATTTTTTCCCGGGTATCAATAAATTCCACCACTATGGGCAAATTGGTGGAGATATCCAAAATTTTGCTGCTGTGCACAGTGTTGTGAGCGCCAAAGCCTTCTAGACCGCGCCATACAGTGGCACCAGCAATGCCGGCTTTTTTTGCTTCTTGTACCAGCCATTCATACAAGGGTCGGTTGCCGTGTTTATCACCTTCTCCGATATAAATTTTGAGCATTGTGCCCTGGCTAAGTTTCATATTTACTCCTAGAGAAGGCGAGCCAAAATCATTCCTAACCAGACAAAGAACAAACCGAGCACTACTTGCAGTACTGAATTGCTGACGGCATAAAGAAACTCACCGCTTTTAATCAACTGCATGGTTTCATAGCCAAAACTGGAAAAAGTAGTGTAACCACCC
>CASBPX010000150.1 GCA_949127735.1 Candidatus Obscuribacterales bacterium
CCGTGCAGCGCCTGACGCGCGAAGCGAAAGCCCTTGGTCTGCTCAATCACCCCGGCATCGTTACAACTTTCGACTTTGGTTTTACCGCCAAATCTGAACCTTACCTGGTGCTCGAGCTCGTGGACGGCAAGTCTTTGCAAGCGATTCTAGACAAGGAAACTACCTTGAGCTCGGCCAGAGCCTTGCCGATTTTCGTGCAAATTTGCGAAGCTATGAGCTACGCTCACGGACAGGGCATTATTCACCGCGATCTTAAGCCGCTAAATATCATGATTGGCAAACGCGACCAGGTAGAATTCGCCAAAATTCTAGATTTCGGCATCGTCAAATTGACATCTGAGTCGCAGCAGTTAACCAAGTCAGGAGAAATCTGGGGCTCACCGTTTTACATGAGCCCCGAACAATGTGTTGGCGGAGCGGTTGACAATCGCTCAGACATCTATAGCTTCGGCTGCGTTATGTTTCGCGCACTCACAGGCGAAGTGCCGCATCGTGGTGCCAGTTTTCCAGAAACTATAGCCAGAAAATTGTCTGAATATCCGCCGTCGTTTGCCACCATTTCGCCAAATCTCAAAGTTTCAGAAAAACTGGAAGCAGTGGTTTTAAAATGTTTGCGAAAAAGCAGCGATGAACGCTATGCCACTATGCAAGAGCTACGCAGTGAACTGCTCAAGCTCTACCCGGACAGATCCGAAGCAGAAGCGACACTGACATTTGAAACCATTGACGCGGTGCCGGTTGAACCTGTCGACCCCCTTAAAGAGGCAGCGAAAGATGCAGCGCGTGCGGCTCTAGCCCTGGCAGCAACAAATCAGTCGCCGACTAAAGAGAAAAATTTGCCACCTGCCGCAGCTGTCGCTGTAGAGAAAGATGGACAAGCGCGTCAGAGGTCTGCTGCAGCGGAAGACTTGCCGTTGCCGAATGTCAATTTTGCTAATACTAATACCAGTGCTGTGCATACTAATACCAGTGTTGTAAAGAAAGATTCTGGCGCCGCTCGCCTGGTAATGATTGTGGTTGCGGTGACGCTATTCATCACTAGTTTCCTTGTAGCGGGCCTGTTTATGCTCTATCAATATGTAACCACTCACCAGAACAGCGTCAAACCAGCTGTTATACCTAGTCCGGCTGTTAATTCAGCTATTAATTCCATTAATTCTATTGGTGCAGATGCGCCAGCGAATCAGCAAGACTTAAATGGCACTACAAGTGGTGCCCAAGTTAATGCTAGCGTGAATTCAGGCATTAACGCAAGCTCGCAGATAAAAGCAAAAGATCCAGAGAAAACTAAGGCACCGCCTGTAGTGTTTGTAGACTCTACAGCTCTGCGCCTGGTAAAACGTAAGTCGAGAATACAGGCGGCCACAGAAGCTCGCAAACCGAAAGTCGTCAGGCACGTATTAAAACATTTCGATAGCGCGCATGAAGTTAGACCGCGTCGGCGTCATTCACTGAGCAACGATCCCAATGCCTTCTACACTGATTTCGGCGGCCGCTAATTTATTTAACGACGCCTAAATTGAGGTTTTTGAGAATTAGTAACAAGTCGATGCCTTCCGCCGTCACTTTGACCAGGTTGCCCTGATTGACTCTTGGCACTGATATGGAAGGGCTGAATTTAAGACAGCCGAGGTATGGAGCGTGAGTACGAGAAGCAAGAAGCAGTGCCACTTCTGAGCGAGTCAGCTTACTTTCCAACTGTTTGCCTTCATTGGCCTGAGTTTCAACTGTGACCATGCCTGCGATTTTGACAAATTCGTGCATGTAGCTGTAAGCAAGCACCAGTTTTTCTATGGCTTCCTGATTGTGGTGCGCAACGATAATGCATGGATAACCAAGTTCCCTGGCAAAGTCACGCGTGTCCTTCCAGGCATGAGCGAGCGTACCGACATTATTTTGCTCAAAACTCATAGGCGATGCGCAGCTTCCGGGCGTTTCCACCAGACTCAGTTCTGATCCCATGCCCACAGAAAGCGAATGGGCCCACTGAGCTTCGGTCAAATTTTTCGCTGAAGAAATAACCACAGAAGCGTAGTTACGAGGCGTGCCGCTGATGGAGCAGATAAAAGAGATCTCAGACTCTGCACGCTCTTTAGCACCAAGGCAGATTGGTTTGACGGCACGTACGTTCACACCTTGCTGTCTAAGCAAGGCAGACAATCCGGTCATAAAAACCGTCTTGCCGCAACCACTTTCGGTGCCAACGATGGTTAAACCGGAAACTTCGCGACAATGGCCTGCTGACATTCGATTTCCAAGGGTTGCGGGAGTGCTGATCATAACAATTTGCTCAATGCAAGTGTACCGCTAGATGATCACCTTCGGTAATTCGTTTATGCACAGCCTCGAGCGCGGCCTTCAGTTGCACATCTTTGCCGTCTTCTGGGCTACGACGTACACCAGCAGTAGGTTTCTCTAACCACCATGGGCCTTTCTTATCTTTCAGATCTTGCTCCGACAGTTCCACCGATACGTCAGGGGAGATGCCTTTTTTGTGGATATCAGTATCGTTGGGCGTGAGATATTTGGCGATGGTGACATTGACTCCACTGCCGTCTTCCAAACGATTAATGCCCTGCACCAGGCCCTTACCAAAAGTGCGTTGACCCACCAGAATGGCGCGATTATTGTCGTGCAAAGCACCAGATGTGATTTCAGAGGCGGACGCGCTGCCTTTATTAATCAGCAGTGCCAGCGGTTTCATACATATTGGATGACCGTCTGACTGAGCTGGAGTTTTGTAGCCGTCTCTATCGACTGTCGAGAGAATATTGCCTGAATCAAGGAACATATTGGAAATATCGATAGCATTGGTCAGCAACCCACCAGGATTGTCACGCAAATCCAGCACTATTCCTTTAGCACTGGCCAGCTTGCTTATCGCTTCTTTCATTTCGCGATTAGCCTGCTGCGAAATGAAGCTCGATAACCGAATGTAGCCGACGTCTGAATCTAACATCTTGGCAGTAGGAACGGCTTTGATGGCAATCTCAGCACGCACCACTTTAATTTTAACGCGCTTGCCGGAACGTGTGACAACCAGGTTGACCGGTGTGTTAATAGCGCCGCGTATGTGCTTGGCCGCTTCTTCAACATTGAAACCTTTAGTGCTTTTGCCATCGATTTCAGTCAATTCATCGGCAGCGAGAATGCCTGCCTTATAAGCAGGAGTATCTTCAATTGGCGTAATTACAATCACTTTTTTAGAATCGGGATCAATGCCAATCTGCACACCAATGCCATAAAGCTTGGCATCAATTTGCGACTTCTCGTCATCGAAGGCATCACGATCGAGAAAGCGAGTATAGCGATCGCCTAAACTGGCGAGCATTGTCTCAATGGCTTTATGAGCGTCTTCCAGAGTCTTAAGCTTGCCGTCGTAGCGGTGCTCCCAGCGATCCCAAGATTGGCCTGTAAAGCTAGGCTCGTAATAATCTTCTTTAATTAAACGCCAGACTCTGTGGTATAGCCCTTGCGGCTGAATTGACGGCACAAGTGTGATGCCATGCGCCAGCCGCATCTTGTCAGATGAAGAGGCAATGTAGTCAGTTTGGCCCTGGGCACCGAGTAGACCGGAGCCTCCCAAAGCTAGTGAAATGACCACAGGGAAAGCAAATAGATGTTTCCACGACATATTAAAACGAGACCCCGACTTGATTGCGACTAGATTACGACTTGATTACGACTTGATTACGATGCCCTTGACAAGTGCTTTATACCCAGTCAATCAAGCTTTTAGACATTCCCACCTTTTTTTTCTGGGTGATTCCCTGAATTCCACCTGGTGAAATTCCTGATAACAAAGGTTTTTGATCACCCCTCGTCTAAAAATTGGGCTAAAAATGGCCCCTCTATGGTGCTAGGATAATGCCCTATATCAGTCCGCTGCCCATCGGGAACTCGGCTCGACTGTATATTTTTAGCTAACAAACATGAGAGAAAAATGGACACAAAATCCCTCGCCGACATTGGCATTTTCGGAGGCTCCGGCTTCTACAAGCTGCTCGACAAATATGAGGAAACGCTGGTTGAGACACCTTATGGCGCACCCTCAGCCCCTCTAGCTATAGGCACCATGGGCGGAAAAAGAGTAGCGTTCATGCCCAGACACGGCGAGAAGCACACCATTCCACCGCAAAAAGTCAACTACCGAGCCAATCTCTGGGCGATGAAATCACTCGGCGTCAAACGCATCATTTCCCCCTGCGCCGCCGGCTCATTGCAAATTCACGTCAAGCCAGGTGAATTTGTAGTCTGCGATCAATTTGTCGATCGCACTTCCGGCCGAGCCGACACTTTTTACGATGGACCAATCACTACTCACGTTTCACCAGCAGAATGCTACTGTCCGCAATTGCGCGAGTTGGCGGTAAAAGCCGGTGAGAAAGCAGGAATTACCATGCACCCTGCCGGTACTGTGGTAGTGATTCAAGGTCCTAGATTTTCAACTAAGGCCGAGTCTGCCTGGTTCAATAAAATGGGTTGGGAAGTAATTAACATGACCCAATATCCGGAAGCCTACCTGGCCAAAGAACTTTCGATGTGTGTAGTAAACGTTTCGTTAATCACCGATTATGATAGTGGTGTCACGGCCAATGTTGATCCCGTTTCGCACGCGGAAGTAATGAAAGTCTTCTCCGCCAATATCAGCAAGCTGCAAACACTGCTTGTTAATTTGATTGAGACAATTCCTGACTCTCGCGAAAAGTGCACTTGCGCTGATACGCTCAAATCAGCGCGCGGATAAATTAGTGAGGTAGACCATGCTGCGCCGATACTCACTCAATCACGTGGTGGCATTGCTGGCCCTGGTCCTATCCTTGGCCTCGTACTTAATGTTGCACCGTTATGGCGTACCAGAAAAAGTATGCGTGGGCGCGGCCATACTGGCACTACTGGTGGTGGCAATATTTTGGTCTTCCGTACTTTTGGGAACTGATGACGATGAGGATGACAGCTAGCATGAAAAAGATACAGGGACAGATACTGCTGACTGCTGCACTCAGTTGTGTTACCAATCACCTGATCTGTCCCGGGGCGGCATACGGTCAAAATGCAGCGCCGTTAGCTAAAGTTGATATTACCATCAAGAAGCCTCTCATTCCGGTGACCAAAGATTTCAAATTGGCAAACGGACTTAGAGTAGTACTGTCAGAAGATCATGCAGTGCCTGTAGTCTCAGTGGCAATTGTCTACGATGTTGGTGCTCGCGACGAGATCAAGAATCGCTCCGGATTTGCTCATTTGTTTGAACACATGATGTTTCAAGGCTCTGAGAACGTTCCTAAAATGGAACATTTCAAGTTCATCGAGAGTGCCGGAGGCAGCTTAAATGCCTCTACTCACGCCGATTACACGAACTATTATGAAAAATTACCGAGCAATCAGTTAGAGCTTGCCTTGTGGTTGGAATCTGATCGCATGCGCTCACTCAAAGTCACACCGGAAAAATTTGCCAATCAATTAGAGACTGTAAAAGAAGAAAAACGTATGCGAGTTGACAATCAACCTTACGCACCAGCCTCAATCAAATTAGAAGAACTGGCATTCGACAACTGGAGCAATGGGCACCCCCCCATCGGCTCGGTGGAAGACCTGGAAGCCTCTTCAATCAGCGATGTACGCAAATTCTTCGATACATATTACTCACCTAACAATGCCACTATGGCAATCGTTGGTGATTTCAATAGTGAAGACGCAACCAAGTTAGTAGAAAAATATTTTGCCACCATACCAAAAGTAACATTGCCAACGCGCCCTGATTTGAGCGAACCAAAACAAACTAAAGCAAAATATTTAAAAGTAAGTGATAGTCTGGCTCAGGCTCCAGCTTTTTGGGTTGCTTGGAAAGCCCCCGCCCGTCGCGACAAAGATTTTTATGCCCTCAATTTATTGCAAACAATTCTTTCTACAGGCGAGTCATCGAGGCTCTATCAACGTTTAGTCAAAGAAGATCAGGTAGCCTTGCAAGTTAGCTGCTCTTACGACGAGCGCCGTGGACCCTCACTATTTGAAACTTTTGTAGTTTATAAGAACGGCTCTACACCAGAAAAAGTACGAGATGTAGTTTTCAGCGAACTCGACAAGGTCAAGGCGGCGCCGGTCACCGATTTCGAATTACAGAAAGCAAAAAATCAAATTCTTCGCGCTCTGTTCTCG
>CASBPX010000151.1 GCA_949127735.1 Candidatus Obscuribacterales bacterium
CCCTTTATTTAAGAGCCGGTCCTCTCTTACTTTCCATACGCTGCTTTTTCATTGCACGTGCGGCTTGCATTGCTGCTTTCTCGCTGGCATCAAGAGTGCCATCACCATTGGTATCAAATTTTTGCGTCATTTTCTGACGCCGTGCTAATTTTTCAGGGTCCATGGCCGCCCTGTTTGCTTTTTGTTCGCGACGGCGCTTATGTTGTTCGCGCATGGCCGTAAGTTGTGCCTTTTCGTTTGCATCGAGTTTGCCGTCATGATCTGCATCAAAACGAGCCAACATTTTGGCGTGGTGTTCCTCTTTGCTTAGCTTGGGCTTTGTCCCTTTGGCTTCAACTCTGGCGCTGATAAAACCGGCCATGATACAAATTGCACCCAAGTATGTAAAAGACTTTCGATAGTTCATATCCGGCGGCTCTCCCAAGAACTTATGCGAAAATTGTACTAACAAAAAGACCACCCAGATAAATCTGCGGTGGTCTTTTTACTATCGTCTGACAGTCTATTGCGTAGACTCGATATCTCTTACTGCTTCAAGTCAGAATCCACAGTTAGCGGGTATTGCTACGGTTTCCGGTTTGCGCAACCTGATGTTTCCACGTAACCCCTCGGCTCAAAGCACTCAACTTATTGATTGGTGGGTGCTCACCGGTTATGCATGTAATTATAGCGAAACCCCTGGCGCTGAGAAGTCCCCCGATGAAAATACTTTGCATATCTGCTGACAATTTGGCAGATGCACCCGAGGGCCGCTCTCGATATCGCCGCCAGTAGCCAAGCACGTGAACCATGGGCGCACCTTTGGTATATTCGATTGTATATAGAGTTATCTACAGTTGGCGTGTGATTGATAGATGGATGTCGATGATAGAATTCTTTGATTCACGCTAAGACTTCAAACTCTCGCAGTGGGGCAAACATGAATCAACTTCCGCCCGTACCGGCTATCGGATTGACTTTGGCCCAACCCAAAGAAAAGGTAGAGCAAGCAATCGAGCAGACAATTGCCAAGGGTCGCAGCATGCTGCAGAGCAAAGCTAACTCACGCGAAATGATGGAGCAGGTGAAGCGGCAAAACTGGGCATGGGTGCTTGAGACTTCAGACGTGCTTCGCGGATGCTTCTATTCTGAATCGGTGCCTTTGTATTTTGCGTCGAACGTCTATTTCGTGCCAAGTTTAAAAGCCGATGATTTCGAACGAGACCTCGATGAATTTCCATATATCGTAGGAGGCCGACTCGAGCGACTGGCTAGCTTTCGAAAAATGGCTGCGGTAATTCCTGAACCACCCTGCGGTGACTATATTGGTGCTCTGCAACATCCGGCTATTTTTCATTCCACCTGGCGGCCGTTTAGCCTGGGTCAATATGGCCTGGCTGTCGTTCTTGCTGTGAAGGAAGTCGAGGACGCGGTGCGGCTTTCGACCAGCGGCAATATAAATGAGTCTGGAGCGGAGTTGATTCGCCAGGCCTTCAGCCCTGAAGGAGGGCCCCTTTTCAGTGCCGAGAGCACGGCTTTAGAGAATGACGGCATCGCTGATTTGCTTGCCGGATTTTTCAAACGCTACAAAGGAATACCGGAATCTGCGCCGATTACATGCCAGCAGGCATCACGGGTGATGGCGCTGGCCAGCTATCTGATGCACACTTTAGACGGCATCCACATCGCCGTTCCTGAAGGCGAGGCGCCTGCTGCAGAGCCTTATCAGTTTGACTTTCTGAGTGATTAAGAGACGACGCTTTCGGTCGTAAATAAACGACACAACACCGGCCGCCAGTTGGCATTCGTTTTCATATCAGTATTATCTGAAAATTGATCGATGCTACCGATGAGCGGGTGCTGAGCAATGGCTTTTATTTCTGCATTTGTAATTTTCGTCATTATCGTTTTAGAGAATAATCCCATGCTGATGACAGAAAAGGGGCGTTCGTGAAATTGGCTTACTGCCTGCGTTAGCGGCTCTGTAATTGCCAGCTGATTATGCATTTTGGCAAGACGTTCATACGCTTTTGACAAATTGGTTTCGCGTTCTTGCCATTTTTCTGCCGACATAACCTTTTTCAAAACAGAATATAAATCTGGTCCAACACGCAAGTTTTTGAAAGCGGTGCCAAACCACTTTGGATATGGTGCATAGCGCTTTTCCATTAGAAAACAGAGCCGCATAATGTCGTTTACCAGGCGGGCGGCGATTATGCCAGAACCCAATTCATCTCCGGCAATTCCTGCTCGGCCCATTAAATGTTCTTCTTGTTCAATGCGTGTCCAGCCAGACGCCAGCAAATAAAGCCAGACATCATGCGGATAGTAAGCGAATTTGTCAAGAATGTTCTGCAGGCCTATCTTATCTTCAAAGACCTGCCCAGCAGTGATAGCCAATAATTTCTGCTCTGGAATGGTCAGCCAATCAGCCGGCCGTACTTCGTTCTCGATATTGAAGCCCATGTATTGATCGAAAAATCCGGCGATGGAATCTACAGCTACCCTGTGATCGATTGGGCTAGTTGTTGTGGCGTATTCTGTGGCATAGCCGCGAAAGTGCTTTGGCAATTTTGCAATCAGCGTTTGTTTGATGGCTAGTGCATATTTATTTAGATCTGGAGCACTAACAAATAACATCACTCTCGGGCCCCAGTCATGGTCGGAAGACATCTCAGAATCGAAACCCAAGACTTCTGATCCGTTGCCGAGCAAAGCGGCGCTGCAAAGTATTTGCGGAAAATCATTGCGCAGAATTGGTTCGACCGCTTCTGTATAGAAGGCTCGGCATAATTCAAGACCGGGAATGAAGTTAGATTCTGATTGTGGCAAGGTCTCTCCTGTAGCAAAGCAACGAAAAAAAAGACCACCCAGATAAATCTGCGGTGGTCTAAATTCTATCGTCTGACAGTCTATTGCGTAGACTCGATATTTCTTACTGCTTCAAGTCAGAATCCACAGTTAGCGGGTTATCGCTACAGTTTCCGGTCTGCGCAGACCTGAAGTTTCCACTTAACCCCTCGGCTCAAAGTACCCAACTTATTTATTGGTGGGTGCTCACCGGTTATGCAATTAAGTATAGCGGCGCCGAGCAGAATAAGAAGTCCCCCGATGAAAATACTTTGCATATCTGCTGACAATTGCAGGGGTGGGCATGAGGGCCGCTTTCGATATAAGCTGTAGTAGCCAAGCTCGTGAACCATGGACGCACCTTCGGTATATTCATTTGCATATAGAGTTATCTACAGTTAGGCGTCATAGAAGGCTTTTAGTGGGCTTATGCCTGGCTTGCCTATTCATGTGTACTGTCTGTACCGTCGCTTCAGTGGCGGCGAAAAAATCTAACGGAAACGCGCTTGAACGGGTTAGCGTCAAACTTGGCTCAGTGGAAAGTATCGAGGTGCCGGTTTCATGGCAGTTGGAAAAAGCACAGCAATCAGGGCGTTGGAGCTTTTTAAAAAGAAGAAATAGCTGGTCAGACTGTTTAATAAAAATGGAAATCAAAAGCCCGGTACAGGTTTCGCCGGACCTGGCAGTGGCATTGCAGAGCGCTTTAAAATCGTCATCAGTGACAGAAGCACAGATTGTCGATTTGCAAGAACTTCCAGATTTAGGCACTACAGACGGTGATAAATTAACTGGCACTCTTTGCGCTATCACTGGAAAGCAAATATTGCTTTTAGAGCGTTCTGGAACGTTTTCAGGGCCTTGTGAATCTATTGGTAGAGGACGCACTCGCCGGCCGCTTATGAGCTATTTGCGAGGCACCACCTACTTGCTTACTGGGGCTGATACCGTGCAAGCCATAAGCTTTGACAGCGACGTGATTGGTGATGTTGCACCCTGTCGAAAAGAAATTGAAGCAATTCTAAATTCTATTCGCTGGAAGCAGATCAGATAGACAGTTGACGACAGTCTATTTACCAACGCCATAAAATTTGACTCAGTTCAATATCAACGACAACATCAAACCGGTGGCGATCATCATCGGTCAAACAGACCGAAGCTTTACGGAGAGCGGGATATACTTTCCCGCTCGTTTTTACGGTTGATGAGCCCGTTTGTTTGTTTGTTTGTTTGTTTGTTTGTTTGCCTTGAGGACCTGATTAGGGTCTCCAAAGTAGTGAACTACGCCGATGTTTTTGCCGAAAATCACCTGCACTTTTTCTTTGAGGGGATTTATCCATGCGCCTTTCTTTATAATGCGTTTTATTGATTTGTTGTTGATCTGCCTGCTACTTGAAATTACAAGTGCAGAGTTGGCTGGGCAGTGGCGGTAAAACGCTATCATTGCTTTAGTGACTATCTATCACTGGCATCTCAGCCTTATTGAGACCGTTCAAAAACATTGAACTTACCAGTTCGGCGAATTGTTCTGAAGATACCGGGCCTTCTGGTTTAAACCAGGTGTAAGTCCAGTTGATTGATCCCATTAAATACATTGCCAGCGATGTCTGCAGTGGCTCTGATAGTTCAGGCCTCAACCTTGCCACTATGCTTTTTATAATTTGCACGAGGATGCGTTCTAGCTTTTTGATTTCTTTTTGCTGTTCGCCTGAAAGCGACTTTAGATTATTCATCAGGGCAATGTGTTTTTCTTGCGAGCTCATGTACAAGCTAATCAGCTCGCCAACGACGCTGGCGAGCTGCTCTTCGCCGCTCTGCTTTTCGCTCAATGCTGCTTGTGCCGTTGCCACCAAAAACTGGCAATGTGCTACCAGCATCTCAAAAAGTATTTCTTCTTTTGAGGCAAAGTAATGATAGAGAAGCGCTTTCGACACTCCACATTTTAATGCTATAGCTGAGGTAGACGTGCCATCAAAGCCGCGTTCGGCGAATATCGATGCGGCTGCATCAAGTATTTCCGAGCGCCTTTCTTGATAGTTGTCGGCCCGTGGTCTGACCATAACTAAAAAATTGGAATAATTTTGTCGATGTCAAAATCTACGCTTTCGCCGTCAACATCAATTTCAGGCAAAGCCGGGAATTTGATACCGTGCGGCTCAACGATGGTTTTTAGACGAACTACAGCGGTGCGCCAGTTGGCTTTACGCTGCTCGAGCGAAAGCACACCGAAACCAACTTCGCGGGCTTTTTCTTCCAACAAACGCTGGGTCGGAATGAAGGTCGCTGGCAGATCCCAGAATTCTGCCGGTGGCTCGAAGAGAATGCCTGAGAGGAAAATAAATCCAGCTCTGAATTGTTTGGTGATTGTGTCTTTCTCTTCTTCGCTAAGCTTGGGCATCATCTCTTTCAGAAGTGCGAGGCAGAAACTCAAGTGTCGACCTTCGTCGCGACCAATATTTTTAAAGGCTTCTTTGAATACCGGAATGGTGGTTGACTCGTACATGCTGTGAAACAGTGTTGATGAAGCTACTTCGCCAAAAAGGAAAGAGCTGAAAAGAATAGCCATAGGGTAATGCTCGACTGCTTTTTTATAGCCATTCCAATAGCGGGCACCATTGTGATAGAGCCATTGAATGTTGTTGCGAGCGAGTTTGCCCAGAGTGGTTTGTGGGTCATGATTGAGTGGGCCGTTTGGTGTGAGCAAGGTGATGGCACGGCCACAAACTTCTTCGTGATTCATTTCGTCGCGGGCCACACTGAAGAAGCATTTACGAATCGCATCTTCTTCATGTGTTTCGTAAGCATGAATCATCGCTCTGGCGAATACGGCTGGGCCGGATGCGTCAAATACCGATAAGAGAGCGAACCAATAAGAGACTGCATAGCGCTGATCAAGGGTCATCGAATCAACGTCTAATGTGTCCCACGGCAGTTGGCTTGGTGACCAACCGGGGTTACGCGAATCTTCATAAATTTGCATCAAGCGTGGGGTTTCAACCCGCCAGTCGAAAGGAAACAGATTGAGACGGTCTTTGATAATCGGTGCAATTTCGCTTCGAAGAATAAGCTCTTCTGGGTCAGGCATCTTATCGAGCACATTGGGCGGCAAGATATGCTTGCCGATGCGTTTGTGCACGTCTTCAGGAGAGGGAATAGTTGGTGGCTCAATTACTCTAGCCTGGGTTTGCGACTTTTTCATCTAGAAAGCCCCGTGGATAATTTATTAGCTGACCGGCCGGTCAGTCAATCTATATCTTATCATCCATGGGCTCAGTTAGCAAAGCCTGCCAAGGCGCATTCTATTGAGCTTATTTGCCCATACTGATGGAGCGCAGGGCGTGCATGATTTCTGAATCAGTCCAGTGGCGGGCCATTGTCGGCGGGCCGTCGATCATTTTCATGAAGTCTTTGACCGAATCGGCAATTTGAAAATCTTCTAGTTTGGTGGAAAAACTGCGTCCGTCATTGTGCATCGGATTGACAGGCCTGGTCAGGCTTTGTTTGATCAGTTCGATTCGGCGTTCGCTCAAGAACTCGCTAATTTCTTTGAGATTGGCTTGCTGCTCAAGATGCGGCACGAGTTCACCGTTTTTAAAAGTGGTGCCATATCTTGGAATTGCGGCTCCCTGGTCAATCAAGAGTGGCTTTTGTTCTTTGCCAAATAGAGCAACTTGATCTTTTCTTGTGCCGGCAAATGTCCACATGTCGTCTTCGACAAAGCCGGCTTTGCGAATTTTGCCCACCACCGAAACCACATGTTTGTCAGTGACGCCGGCGGTCTCACCCAGAGCTTGGGTGTAATAACGCACTCCCTGATCAAGATTGCCGTGCTCAAGCACGGGAGCGTCGAAAAGTTTGTGTGGAATCGGCCGTGGAATTGCGTCCACGCCCAATTTTAAGGCCGATTTGGATTCTGTGGCCAGCACCAGCTCGTGGGCGCCGGTGCCAAGCAGGCGGGTCACCTTCATTTCTGCCAGACGCTTATTGCCTATCACGCTTTGAGAAATAGTTGGCAGATAATCGAGCACTTCTGCCCCGGCATGCTGGAGGTTGCGAGCTGAAAAAGCTTCGCTGATCTGGGGTAGGGCCTTTCCTAATGTGGTGGGCTTTTTAAAAATTTGAGCCATGGCCTCTTCGACCAGATGCTTCGAGGCCGCAGCAACTCCTGGGGCGCAACGTTCTGCGGCCACAACGCCTATTTCAGCGGCAATCTTAGTCTCAGTCCACAAATTCACTGTTATGCCATGCTACCGGGGGCCCCATGGTAGGCGCGGTGGGGTGCAGGAACAATGGTGGAAGTACGCCTGGGCAAAAAAAAGACCAGTGTTCAGGCACGTCTTTCCCCTGTGCCGCTGCAAACGCTTGTTGCAATGCAGACTCGATGCCATCATTTACAAAGTGAAAAGTTGTCCCGCCTTCCATAGGTAATGCCGCCCGCCCGTGGTGCGTCAGTACAAAAACGGGCGTATGGTAGGGCGGATTGGCTCCCCACCAACCTTTTCATTCATCATCGCCCCAGGGACCGCGCAAAGTCAAGCGCCTGAATAGATAGGATGAATTCGTCTAGAATAGATATTTAAACGATGGTCGGCTCGAAAAAAATTTGAGGTGTGTCACTCTTGAGCGCAAATACTTCAATTAGTAGAAAAGTAATGCCCGTATCTCTCAAAATTGTTCTGGGAATTTTAATTTTCAAAATAGTTGGCATTCTGACAATCTCTGCTTTTCAGTTCTGGTTCGTAGCGAATCCACCAACAAGCGGAACATGGTATGAGTTTTGGGAAGGAATGAAAGCATCGCTGGGTGCTAATGCGATGCGTCCCGCTTATGTGCTTGGCTACATGTTAGGACCGTTTCTACTTTCGTTCCCCCCGCTTGTCGCAATCCTTAAGCCCAGTCGATTCTGGCTAATCGCGGCTCGTGTGTGTACCATCTTAGATTTGCTTGTTAATTTGGGACAGGCCAAAGTGGTGCCGGCGATAGGCGATGCAGTGATAGTGTTCGTGCTATTCAGCAAAAGTGCTAAATATTATCTAGCGAAAGACGTGCCTCGATCTTGATACCAAATATAGTGCTCAATTATTGGCTAATTTCAGCGCAGATACGCTAACTGCGGCAAGCTCAAATCTTAGCGTAGGAAGACGGCCGTCTTTCGGCGCTACGGGGGCCCAAAAAAAAGACCACCCAGATAAATCTGCGGTGGTCTAATTACTATCGTCTGACAGTCTATTGCGTAGACTCGATATTTCTTACTGCTTCAAGTCAGAATCCACAGTTAGCGGGTTATCGCTACAGTTTCTGGTCTGCGCAGACCTGGTGTTTCCACTTAACCCCTCGGCTCAAAGCACTCAACTTATTGCTTGGTGAGTGCTCACCGTTTATGCATGTAATTATAGCGAGATTGCAGACCATGAGAAGTCCCCCGATGAAAATATTTTGCATATCTGCTGACAATCTGAAGGGTGTACTGGAGGGCCGTTCTTTATGTTAAGTCGGCTAGTCAAGCTCTTGAACCAGGCGTGCACCATTTGCATTCTCATGTGTATATGCACTTATGAACAGTATCGGCTCTGAGATACAATATTATGTAATTTGCTGAATTCAAAACATATGAGATTCAAATAGTGAACGCTTTGGCAACAATTGCTGGTGGCCGCTGCGGTGCGCAAAAATAATTGAGTGAGAATATTCAATAAAAGCCTTTTACTTGTTTTGATGGCAGTTTGCTCAGTAATACGGGCAGAGCCACCGTGCTTTGCGGACCTGCCCGAAAAATTACAAAAGACTCAGTCTGTAGCCATCAATCTTGGTTTGATCGACAGTATGGAAGTTCCAACCGCATGGCAATCAGAGAACAATGATAATCCTGAAGTTCGCAGCTTTTTAAGAAGGCGGAGCAGCTGGTGGGATTGTCTCATTAGAGTGACCATTGAGAGCCCCGTAAAAATTTCACCAGACCTCGCAAAGTCGCTTCAAACAACCATGCTCATCAAAAATATGACACCGCTGCAAATTAATGCCCTCAAAGACCTGCCACATTTTGGCACCAGTGCTGGTGACGGTGACAGTGCAGAAGTCACTGCTACCGCACGACTAATTAACGGCCGACAGATGCTGATAGTTGAGCGACGCGGTCGGTTCAACGGGCCCTGTGAGTCAATTGGAGCAGGTCGCACTCGCATGCCCCTACTTAATTATATGCGCGGGACAGCTTATTTGCTAACCGATTCAAATTCAGTGCAACCCATAATTTTTGATACCGATGTGATGGGCGAGAAGCCTTGCATCGAGCAAATCCGCGCGGTTTTAAAATCTATCAAGTGGAAGCAAATTTAGTTAGGGCTTTCGTAACCTCTGATAATCGGATCATCTTTAATCAATACCTGGTCGGTTGCTTTTCCCTGATAAAGACTAAAGATAGACAACTCTGCTCTTTTATTTTCGCGTTGCAAGGGCGCTGGATTAAGTGAGACACTGCCCCGATTTTGTTCATATGTGACTGACTGGTTGTACTCAATTTCAGCGACCCTGTAGGGTGATCTATCTTGATGCAATTCATGGTTTATTTCATCAACCACTGCCCCTAGTTTCCCGTTGGCCAATACATCTTGCAAAAATTTTGTGCTTTCTGGCGACAATTTGCCGTCTTCATCGATGTCGTCACTTATATTTGTGATGATGTCACCCTGAGGCTTCATGTCGCGCATATCTGGTTTAGGGCGAATGTCACTCTTGAGATTCTCATTGCTCGCGCCTCCGTCAAAGCCGCTGCCGGGCTTGACTCTACTCGCTTCTTCTTTCGCCGCATTGCTAAGTTCCGGCAGCTCTGGAGTGGTGCCTCCATCTAGGCCGTCGATTATAGTATGCGGCAACACCCCTTTTGCCAATAAATAATTGACGCAGTCGGCTGCTCGATTTGCATCTGGCTTCACTTGATTTGTATTGTTTTCGCCACAGAGCCGATCCCAGAGTTCCGTTTGTTGTTCTGGAGTTTGTTGCGGCTTATCGACTTGCCCTTTTTCCATTTGCCCTTTGTCCATTTAGCTATTCCTCTGAATTAAAAGTGAGATAAAGACGTTGAGCCGATCTAGTAACAAAGTTCTGTATATGGCAAAACCACATTGGTATCGCAAATAGCGTTTCTATTTGGTCTGAATTTTTTCAAATCGACGTCGCCTCCGCCTTTGAAGTTGCCGCCGGCACCAACATAATCGCCTTTGTGCGCCTCACCAGGTGTGGCATCTGGAGTTTTAGGAATTGGTGGCTTGGGCTCTTTTTCAAGCTTGTCGGTGCCAAGGTGTAAAAATGGTAAAACGTTCTTTCCTGCCAGCTCTTCTGATTGCTCAGCTACTCTCTCTGAATTTTGCTGACTATTAATGTCCGGCGCTAGTTGGTTAAAAAGTTGGCTGCCGTCTCTTCGCTGGTTCGAGTTGTCTGATTCGCGAGTGTCACTTTGTTCCAACCGAGCATGTGCTGTAGTCATTTTGTAGCCCTCATTTCGTAGCCCTCATTGCCTTGACCATTGCAATGTACTTTAGGCAACGTTAAGACTACGTTTAGGCTTTAGTCGTCCAGAGGCAGGATGAACCAGAAGGTGCTACCTTGGCCTGGCGTACTCTCTGCGCCCAGTTTGCCGCCATGACTGGCTATTATTAATTTGCTTATGGCCAGACCCAGGCCAAAGCCACTGCTGCCTGTACTATTTGAAGCCTGGAAGAATTTGTCGAAAATAAAGGGCAGATCTTTTTCGCTGATGCCTTTGCCGTTATCCTTAACCGTTACAGTGACGCCATTGCTTTTGATTTTTCCACTGATCTCAATTTTGCCGCCTGCTGTCGAATATTTAATCGCATTTGAAATCAAGTTGGTCAAGACCTGCGAAATCCGCACACGGTCCGCAACCACTTCAACCGCTGTCACGCTAGCACTGATGTACACACTGTTCTTCTCGGCCTGAGGACGAGCGATTTCAATTACTTCGTCAACAAGTGCTGCTAAATCAAAAAGCGAGAGGTTCAACTCTAGTGTGCCAGATTCATGTTTGTCTATTGCCAGCAAGTCTTCTACTAATGTAGACAACTGTTGAAAGGTATTTCTTAGCCGCTGCGTGGTGGCGCCGGCGGTAGGCGATTTTATCTCATCTGACAATTTTTCCAACAATAAATTAGACGACATCAAAGGCGAGCGAATGTCGTGAGCAATCATATTCATTATAGATTGACGATTTTGCGAAGCTTCTTCTAGTTTTGCCGAGGCGTCGTGGAGCACCACATCAAGATAAGCAATTTCATCGCGACCAGAAACTTTTTGCGGTAGCTCCTCGCCGGTGGGCAAAGTGCGCGCATTTTGCACAAGCATATTCAGGCGTCGAGTAATGTTATTGAGAAAGAAAAGAAGCAGACAGATAGTTATTGCCACTTGCACCACTAATCCAGCCAGCAAGAGCTTTTTCACCATTTCGCGCTGAACGCGTTCGGCTGCTATCGATTCGTCAATTAGATCTTGCTCCATCTGCAATAAACGCTTTACTTCAACCAATTTGCGTTTGCTAACTTTTAGGCTGCTTCGTAAAAGCAGACTGCGCGCCTTCAATTCTCTAAGTTTGGACAAATCGGCAAACGAGTCGCTGTTATCTTCAAGAGCATCGAGAGTGTCTGCTTGTACGTCACGCAGTTCTTTAACCTCCCGCAAAATTACGCCCATGCGATCGCTTTTTAATGGCATAGCGTTCAATTCTTTCAACTGCTGGTCGGTATTTACTCTATAGTTCTGTGGGCTCAGCGGTGCAAAGTCGTTGTGAGGGCGGGTTGAACTTAAGCGGTTAAGAATGTCTGCCCACGCCACTCCAGAATCTTGCAATAAGCCGGTGATGCAGCGCATAAATTTAGTGCGCTGACGCTCTTCCACTGCAAGTTCTTCTGCTTTCTGGTTCAAGGTCAAAAGAAAAGCAAAAAGTACAGCTTCAATAGCAAAAGGCAAAAGTAATAGTAGTAATCCCTTGTGTATTATTCTCAGTTTCATTTTAAGTTTTTGCCGTTTCTAAAATGTAGCCTGACCCCTTAACGGTCTTCACCAGCTCGGGCACACCAGCAAGTGTTAGTTTGCGGCGCAAAACGTGTAAATGAACTCTGACGGTATCAGCTTTAGCTTCGGTCTCTGTGGGCCAGACTCGGTCAAAAACTTCGGCCGATGAAAATATCTGGTTTGGATGCCTGAAGAAAAATTCTAGCAAAGATGATTCTGTGGCCGAAAGTCTTACTTCTGTTTCGCCCCAGCGTACAGTTCGAAGCTTTATATTGAGTTCTGCACCATTGGCCGAAAGGCCTTGCTGAAAAATTGCCCCTGCACGCCTTTGCACCGACCTTATGCGAGCCATAAGTTCACGCACGTCAAAAGGCTTGGTCAAATAGTCATCAGCTCCGGCATCGAGGCCGCTTTCTTTATTGTCTATTTCCAATTTGCCGGTCAAAAAGATAACTGGGGCTACTCCGCCTGTGGCGCGATAACGCTTGAGGACCTCTATTCCGTTGACATCAGGCATTTGCCAATCGAGCAATATCATGTCAAAAGTAAAAGCCTGTAATAACTGCAGTCCATCATTGCCGCAAAAAGCGACTTCTACTATCCAGCCTTATTTTTCCAGGGCTCCTTGAAGGAGCTCCGCCAAATTAACATCGTCATCGATAAGGAGAATTTTGGCCATAAATTTCCAGCTAATACCACTTCAAAGTTCGAATCATGCGGTCGAGTACTCCTGTAGCCAGCAGTATAAGGGGAACGGCTGTCATACCAAAAGACACAAGCAAAGGATAAATTTCAGACGGCAACGAAGATTTTGATTTGTTCAATGCCGGATCTTTTGGATCGCTTTTGTTGGTGGTGGCAAGAGCTGATGTTGTTACCAATTGGCCTTGATTTTGCTTGCGGTCTGCCAGACTCTTCAAAGCATCAGTAGTTTCTTTTAGTTCGTTATTTTTGACACCAGGATATTTTTGTCGAATTTGCAAAGCTTTGTTCAAATACTCGTCGCATTGTGCAAGGTCATCTAAATCTAAATAGAGTAATCCGAGGTTTTGATAACTGTAGCCAAAGTGCTCATGGCCGGCCGAAAGATGTTTTTCGCGCAGCGCTAAACTTTCAAGTAAGTCTGCCTGTGCTTCCATAATTTTTCCTTGGCGGCGTTTGGCTTCACCCAGGTTATTCAAGTAAGAGGCAACAGGTACGATGTTCTCGTCAGTGCGAACTCGAGTGAGATTTAGGGCACGTTTGAGCATTTCTTCGCTGGCACTATAACTGCCGGCTTTGAGCAGCGCGTAGCCTTGATTGCCAAAGTTTACTGCCAGGCGATTATCGTTCACATGCAATATATTTGTGTTAATGTCGAGAGCTCGTTTGAACATCTCTTGCGCTTTTTCGGGCATTCTTCTGTCGGCATAGGCCACGCCCATATTGTTCAAAGCGTATGCCATGGCACTGGCCTCGCGGTCTGAGACATTTTTGCCTTTGGCTTCTACTACTGCCAGCGCTCTATTGGTCGCTTCCTCGGCCTGATCGTGTTTGTTGAGGCAGAGATATACGCTACCCAGATTGATTAGCTGTTCGACACTTTCCACAGAACCCCGTCCGAAACGGTCCTCGGATATAGTCAACATTTCCTGGCTGGTTTGCAGTGCCTCTTCAAATTTTTGCTGTTCCACCAGCGCTAACACCAGCATGTTAGCCGTGTAGAGGTAATCCATGGTGAAAAATCTGACAGGCAGCTTGGCATTGAGAGTTTGATGTAAGAGTGCTGTGCGCAGAAATAATTCCGCACCAGCTCTTCGCTTCAAGAGTAATGCTACGGTGCCAATTAATGCAGTAATGCTGTTCATTTGCAAAATCATAATGCCGGCCCAGAGCATAGCAGTGCAACCAGGATGTATTTCTTCCAACTGGTGAGCCGACAGAAGCACAGCAATGGTGGCTATAACCCAGAAAGTCTGTACGAATAATTGCAGCAGAATCATCTTTCAAATATGCACAAAAAAAGGACACAGTAAACATATACTGTGTCCTTTCAGAGATCCAGGCTGGGCTTTATTCTACAGTCACCGACTTAGCCAGGTTGCGCGGTTGGTCTACGTCTTTTCCGAGATAATCAGAGATGAAGTAGGAGAGCAGTTGCAATGGCACCACTGTGGTCATTGGTGAGAAGAGTTCATCTACGGGTGGAATGGTCAGAACCGAGTCGAACGTTCTCTGTGCTTGCTCGTCGCCATCAACCGCCACAGCAATCATTTTGGCCTTGCGAGCCCGGGCTTCTTGAGCGTTAGAAAGAGTCTTTTCATAGACGAGTCCAGGTACAAGCACAGTTATTACTGGAACGTTTTGATCAAGCACGGCGATTGGTCCGTGTTTGAGTTCGCCGGCCGCATAACCAGAGGCGTGAATGTAGCTCAGTTCTTTCAGCTTGAGAGCGCCTTCCAGAGCTGTAGGGAAGTTCAATCCGCGGCCGATGAAGACAACGTCTTGAGCTTCTGCATATTTGACTGAGGTCTCGCGAATCACTTCATCGCGAGCGAGAATTTGTTCGATCATGGCGGGCACAAGATTCAATTTTATTTTGAGTTCTTTAGCGCGTTCTGGTGTCAACGTGCCTCGACGCTCGCCAAGATAAATGGCGAGTAGATAGAAGCAAGCCAGCTGTGCCAGATAAGTTTTGGTGGCGGCCACTGACACTTCGATACCGCATTCGGTGACGATTAAATTCTGGGTCAGTTGAGCCAGGTGTGAATCGGCGCGGTTAGTGATACCTAAAGTGTATGCGCCTTTCTTTTTCGCTTCTGTTAAAGCGGCCAGAGTGTCGGCGGTCTCTCCTGATTGGCTCACGGCAATTGCCAGAGTTGACTCATTGCAGAGCAATCTACGGCCACGAATTTCTGAAGCTATATCAACGTCAACTGGAATACCGACCAGTTCTTCAATCAGCAATTTGCCCACCATAGAAGCGTGATAGGCAGTGCCGCAGGCAAATATATTGATGCGGGTCAGACCTTTGATTTCTTCATCGGTCAAATGCACGCCATAATTAGCTGACTGGCTGCCTGCTGGTGTCAGGTGATCGATAGTCAAATCGATAGGATGATTTGGATGGCGCAGATATTTTGAAAGTGTCTGACGCAATACCAGAGGCTGCTCGTGAATTTCTTTCAATAAGAAGTGCTTGTAGCCGCATTTGTCGATTACGTAAGGGCTGGTGTCCAGGGCGATGGGGCTGCGTTTCACTTCTACACCGTCAAAGGTGAAAAGACGCACTTTAGCCGCTGTAATTTCAGCAATTTCGCTTTGTTCTAATTTGATTACGCGGTTTGTATATTGACGCACAGCCATGGAATCTGAAGCGAGGAAGTTCTCGTCGTTACCCAGGCCTACTGAAAGCGAGTAGTGATGGTTGATGGCGTAAATGCGGTCGGGGTGCTCCTGGCTGACTACGCCCAGGGCAAATATTCCCACCAGTCTTTTGACTGATCTTGTAATTGCCTTTAAAAGATCTTTGTCGACTTTGTATTCGTGCGACACCAGATGCGCTACCACTTCGGTATCAGTATCAGAATTGAAAGCGTAGCCGAGACCTTTTAACTCTTCGCGCAGCTCTTCATAGTTTTCGATGATGCCGTTATGAACAACCGCGATTGTGCCGGTTGAATCTGTGTGAGGGTGAGCGTTCTGGTCATTGGGAATGCCGTGAGTGGCCCAGCGCGTGTGGCCGATGCCCACATTTGCCGATGGCTTTTTGTCTGCCAGCAGTGCTTCTAAATTGGAAAGTTTTCCGGCCGCTTTCATGACGCTCAGGCGCCCGTTTTCAATCACTGCCACACCAGCTGAATCGTAGCCTCGATATTCGAGACATTTGAGTTCGTTTAAAAGTACAGGGGCTGCTTTTAAGGGGCCAAGATAACCAACAATTCCGCACATATTTTTTCCTCCAGATTAAGTCATTTGCTTGCCAGTTGTGACTGCAAGCAACTTTAGACTTCCATCAGTTCTGCTTCTTTGTCGTGAATGTATTTATCAATTTCTTTGATAAATTTATCGGTGATTTTTTGCAGGGCAGCTTCCTGGTCTTTGATTTCGTCTTCCGAAATCTGTGCGCCCTTCATTTTTTTCAAGTCTTGGTCGCAATCGCGGCGAATGTTGCGTACGGCAACGCGCGATTCTTCGCCGATTTTTTTTACCATTTTGCCGAGCTCTTTGCGGCGCTCTTCAGTCATTTGCGGAATGCCGATGCGAATAACGTTGCCGTCGGAGTTTGGTGTGAGGCCAAGATCAGATTTGTGAATAGCCTGTTCAATGGCTTTCAAGCTCGATTTGTCGTAGGGCTGAATGGTAAGTGAACGGCCGTCGCTGGTGGAAATATTGGCCAGACCCTTGAGTGGTGTCATTGTGCCGTAGTAGTCAGCTTCGATGCGATCCAGCATTTGTGGATTGGCCCTTCCTGATCTTACGGTTTGCAGTTCTTTGTGCAAAGAGACCAGCGCTTTTTTCATGCGTTCGTCTGCGTTTTCTAAGACTTCGGTAGTTGTACTCATGAATTTCTAAATCCTCACTATGCTCAATTTCCTACGTTCAATTGCCGACAATAGTTCCGATCGCTTCACCCTGAACGATTTTTTCGATGCTGCCGTCTTTGGCAAAATCGAAGACTAAAATTGGAATGTTGTTTTGCTGACAAAGAGATACTGCAGCAGGATCCATTACTTTAAGACCCTGTCTGAGCATTTCTTCAAAAGTAATGCGATCTAATTTTTTTGCATTGGCATTGGTGCGTGGGTCATCGCTGTAAACGCCGTCTACGCCGTTCTTTGCCATCAGCACTGCGTCTGCTTTGAGTTCAGCGGCACGCAAAGCTGCTGCGGTGTCGGTAGTGACGTGCGGGTTGCCGGTGCCGCCACCAAGAATGACGATACGATTTTTCTGCAAGTGGCGAATAGCCCTCAATCTAATGAATGGCTCGGCCACGGTTGGCATAGCGATGGCGGTTTGCACTCTGATGTCGATGCCCTTTTTATTAAGCACTTCGCCGAGAATCAAACAGTTCATGATCGTTGCCAACATACCAACGTGATCGGCCGCAGCTTTGTCCATGCCCCAACCTGCGCCTTGTACGCCGCGGAAAATGTTGCCACCTCCCACCACTACTGCTATTTGTACGCCCAGGTTATATGCGATCGCTATTTCGTTGGCGATGCGGTTAATTTCGTTCTGGTCGATGCCGAAGCTTTGAGTGCCCATAAGAGCCTCACCGCTTAGCTTGAGGAGAATCCTTTTGTAGTGAACGGCCATGGGTGATTCCTTTTCAAAAACTCTTCTAAATAGAAGACAGCCAGATCATAACGCGATCACGGCTGTCTATCTATATTGTCGATTTATTCTTAAGCTGTGGCTTCGGTTTCTTCAGAGGCGTTGTCGCCAAGAATGAAGAGAGCGTAACGCACTACTTTGGCTTCAACGCCAAGTTCTTTGCCTTTAGCGGTGAGATATTTAGATACTGACTGCTGCGGATCTTTGACGAACGGTTGTTCGCTCAAAACGCGCTCTGCCAGCAGCTTGTCAACACGGCCGGTGACGATTTTTTCTTTCATCTCAGGCTTCTTGTCAGCCAGGTCAGCTTTGCCTAACTCAATTCTGCGCTCGTTTTCGATTACTTCAGCTGAAATATCGTCGCGAGTGAGGAATGTCGGTTTAGCAGAAACTACATGCATGGCCAGTTCACGTGCCAGAGCTTGCAGGTCAGCTGGTGAAGCTGCTGCTTTGTCTGTTTCAATCTCAATGATCGCACCCATTTTTCCACCCAATGTATGGATGTAAAGACCGGTGATGCCATTAGGCTTGGACAGATCAAACACAGCCAGACGCTTAACTGAAATGTTTTCGCCGATTTTGGCGATAGTTTCAGTTACGGCATCTTTGACGCTCTTGCCGTCTGGCAAATTGAGTGTCATCAAAGTTTCAACATCAGCTGGTTTTTTGGTTGCGGTTAATTCAGCAATTTGTTTGCCAAGGGCCACGAACTGCTCGTTGCGAGCAACAAAGTCGGTTTCGCAATTGATTTCGACTAGAGAAGCCAGTTTGTTGTCTGGGCTCACATAACCAACTACCAGACCTTCAGATGTTGCCCGGCTAGATTTTTTGCTGGCCGATGCTGCGCCTTTTTGTCTAAGTAATTCGAATGCTTTCTCGAAATCGCCTGTGGCTTCAACCAGGGCTTTTTTGCAATCCATCATGGCTGCGCCTGATTTTTCGCGCAGGTCTTTGACCATGGAAGCAGATATTTCTACCACTGTACTCATCTCCTATCCTCTTTTGAAGTTGGGGAAATTGGGAATTAAATTGTTTGACTTAGGCTTCAGTAGCTTCAGCTGCTGGAGCTGCTTCTGGAGTTTCGCTTTTTTCGGCTGAAGAAGCTCCGACACTAGCCATTTGAGGTTCAGCACCGCTTGGTTCAGCACCGTTTGCTTCGGCGCCTTCTGCAGCTGGCTGAGCTCCGTGTTCTTTCCAATCAGCATTTTCTTTCAATGGCTCAACATGGCCTGCGCCTTGTTTGCCTTCAAGAATTGAATCAGCAATTTTGCCGACAATCAGTTTGATTGAACGAATGGAGTCGTCGTTGCCTGGAATAACGTAATCGATGCCGTCTGGATCGCAGTTGGTATCAATGATACCGACAGTGGCGATGCCGATTTTCTTGGCTTCGTTTACGGCAATAAATTCACGTTTTTGATCGATGATGAAAAGCACGTCTGGCTTACCACGCATGGTTTTGATACCACCAAGTGATTTTTCCAGTTTGAGCAATTCGCGATTTAAAACTGATTGTTCTTTTTTGCCGCGGCGGAAAAGATCTCCGCTGTCGCGCATTTCTTCAAGCTTTTTCAGACGGTCAATACGCAGTCTGATGGTTTCGAAGTTGGTGAGCATGCCGCCCAACCAGCGACGGTTTACATAGTGGGCTCCGCAACGTTTTGCTTCTTCTTCAACGATTTCAGAAGCTTGTTTCTTGGTGCCGACAAAAATTACGTTCTTCTTTTCGGAAGCGCATTTTCTAATGTATTCACAGGCCTTATCGAGAGCGCGAGTGGTTTGCTCGAGGTCGATAATGTAGATGCCGTTTCTTTCACCATAGATGTAAGGTCTCATCTTAGGATTCCAGCGGCGGGTCTGGTGACCGAAGTGAACACCAGCTTCCAAAAGTTGTCTCATCGATGCTACTGGCAAGGGTAATGCTCCTTAGTTGTGTGTGGGCCAGGTAGGTATGGCGGAACTGAAAAATTCAAGCAAAGCTTGATGGCCGGTCTTCCGTAGGACCGTCCGAGTTCATAAGATCCTCAAGGTAGCACTCTCTGGCGTCTTCGACCGTAATCTGCAGAGAACCTTAACGGTTCGCTTAAGAATTGGCCGGAGAGCCTCTCAAGTTTGCTTGATTGCCGCTAAGCGCGTGCCAGTAAGGCGTCGCGCCGACAACAGTCGCGGCGACAGCAGGCTTAAAAGCCAACGATCACCGTAAACGACAGCAGACGATTGTAACACAAAAGCCCATATATGCCTATTTCTAGACTCTTTTTCAATAACTAGTTATAATAATACAACGTAAACTTTTGCTAACCAGATCAACCAGAGAACCAGAAAAAAGTATTACAGCGTTGAGAGGCCACAGTGTCCAAAGTTTTAGTGCTTAATGCATCTTATGAACCCCTCAATATCTGCACCTGGCGTCGCGCTGTCGTTTTGTTGATGAAAGGAAAAGCGGAGCAAATCGAAAACAACGGCAAAGAGGTCTACACAGATTTGCCGCTGCCTACTGTGATTCGCCTGCGTTCTTACGTCAAAATTCCCTATAAAGAAATTAGCCTTTCCCGCCGCAATATTTTGCACAGAGATAATTACATCTGCCAGTACTGTGGCGACAAACGGCACGATCTGACAATCGACCATATTATTCCGCGCTCACGTGGTGGCCTTGATAGCTGGGACAACGTGGCGGCGGCTTGCCTGCGCTGTAATGTCAAAAAAGGCGATCGCACCCCTAAAGAAGCGGGTATGCCATTGAATACGACGCCAAGACGGCCTATGTCGCACGTTGTTTTCGAAATTTCGAAACATGCCGGTGCGGCTGAATATGACTGGAAAAAGTACGTTATTGGCGCTTAGCTTTAGGTTACAGTTGCCTTGTTGACTGGTTGGTCGAAATTCGACCGAAAGTGCTTCAAAGAAAAACTTCAAGAAAATCTTTAAGTAGTTTCTATCAGCTTTTCGAACAGTCGAACTGCTGTCTATTGAACTTTAATACCTTGCCTATCGTATAGATATAGAGGGCGCTTTTTGAGATAAACATGTCTGACTGTAATTTCGCCAGTGTAATTTTAGATGTCCAAGTAAAGGGGCTTAAAGACAGGCTCTTTACTTATCGCGTGCCTGAGCATTTGCTCGGTGGAGTTTTTGTCGGAGCGCAAGTAATTGTGCCTTTTGGCCCAAGGCAGCTGGTTCCGGGTTATGTGGTTGATCAAATTGACTATTTCGAATCTGATTACGCCATTAAAGATATTCATGAAGTTGTAGAACCTGAGCCGCTTTTCGACCAACACTACATAGATTTTCTCGCTTACATTGGCAAACAGTATTGCGCCTCCTTGCAAGAAGTAATTGCTGCAGCGATTCCAGCTTGTTTGACTACTAAAATTAAGCGTATTATCAAGTTGACCAGAGCTACAAGTTTCAGCGATGAGCAGCTTGCTGTTGCTCAAGGCCGAGCAGCGGCTCTTTTAATTGGTTTGCTTAAAGACACATCCAAACAACAGCTCAATATGACGATTTTGCGTCAACGTTTTGAGCGCACGGCCAGGCGCATGCAGCCAAAGTTAGACCTGTCGCAATTTGCCGGTGCCTTGCGCGATCTGGCTAAAGTTGCACTGGTCACATCTGAAATCGAAGAGGAAGGTGCCACCACCGCAAAAGTTGTTACTTACGTTACTGCTGCTCCTGAGGCAGAAACTCTGGTTAAGACCGCCAAGCAAAAAGCGGTGCTTGATGCTCTGGCACCATTCGCAATAGAAAAAAAGCTTTGCACCGTTGCCGCTCTGGCAACGGCGGCGGGTGTTAGTCGTGCCACTGTAGACAAGATGGTGGCAAATGGTGCGTTACTCTTAAATGGTCAGGAAGTACATCGTGATTCGCTCGCTGCTTTGCCCCAGTCATTTGTTGATAGAGCGTCACTCAGTGAAGGTTTACCATTAACGGCGGAACAGTCGATTGTCTTTGCCACCCTTAAAGACGACTTAGACGCACGACTTGCACTGAGCACCGATCAATCACTGGTAGAACCTGTACAGCCGTGGCTTTTGCATGGAGTTACAGGCTCGGGTAAAACTGAAGTTTATTTACGCCTGATTACCGAAGCGCTCAAACAAGATCGCTCGGCTTTGTTTCTCGTGCCTGAAATCAGTCTTACTCCGCAGCTGGCGGGCCGCCTGAAATCGCGCTTCGGCAAGCTTGTCGCTACCTGGCACAGTGCCATCAGTGCTGGTGAGCGCTACGACACCTGGAAGCGATTGCGCAGCGGCGAAGTGAAAGTGTTGCTTGGTGCAAGATCGGCTATTCTGGCTCATATACCTGATCTTGGTGTAATTATTTTAGATGAAGAGCATGACGGCTCTTACAAACAATCTTCTCCCAGCCCCCGATATAATGCCCGAGATGTGGCAGTCGAAAAAGCCCGCCGCACGGGGGCTCTGGTTCTCTTTGGTAGTGCCACTCCTGATATTGTTTCTTATCAGAGAGCGAAAGAAAACGGCCGCATTTTGGCCATGCCTAATCGCGTTTTCCTTCAAGCCATGCCGAAAGTGACCCTGGTAGACATGCGTAAAGAGTTTGCCGACGGAAAAAAAGCAATTTTTTCGCCGCAGCTTGATAGAGCCATCGACGAACGTATGGCGAGGCAAGAGCAAGTTGTGCTGCTGATTAATAGACGCGGTTTTGCCAATCATGTTTTTTGCCAGCTTTGTGGGCACGTGGTTAAATGCAAAAATTGCAGCGTCACTTTGACTTTGCACAGGCGCAGCAATAGCCCCGAAGATGGGCCTTTGCAGGGCCACTTAGCCTGCCACCATTGCGGGTTTCGCTCATCTCTTAAAGAAGAATGCCCGGCTTGCTCGAGCCCATTTCTTAAAGAATCGGGGCTCGGCACTCAAAAAGTCGAAATGGAGGTCAGGCGCAGGCATGCAGATGCTCGCGTGGTCAGGCTTGATTCAGACGTGGCGGCCAAAAAGGGTGCTTATGAAAAAGTGCTCAATCAGTTTTCCAGCGGCGAAGCCGACATATTAATCGGCACACAGATGGTGGCCAAAGGTCTAGATATTGAGCGCGTTACTTTAGTGGGCGTGCTTACTGCCGATGCCGCTTTCAATTTGCCAGACTATCGTTCCACCGAAAGGGGCTTTCAGCTTCTCACTCAGGTCGCCGGTCGCGCCGGTCGCGGAGAGCGAGTGGGCGAAGTGATTTTGCAAACATACGCACCTGAACTGGAAGCCTTGCGCCTGGCTAGTAAGCATGACTACGAAAGCTTCTTTGGCCCGGAGTTAGCGAGCCGCAGAGATTTCGAGTATCCACCCTTCAGTCAGTTGATACGCATCGTCGTAACTGGTGAAGACCAGCTGCTGGTAGAGTCTGTCAGCGACCTTCTGGCTGAAGAAATCAGTCGATTGCTAGAAGACGACGTGCCTGAAGAAGATGTTAAGCTTTTAGGGCCGGTGCCGTGTGTGATTGAGCGTATTAAAGGGCGATTCCGCTTTCACCTGATTATCAAAAACAAAGGCGGTGAGGCCGTTCAGCGCATGATTACTGATTATATGAAAGTGCGGCGCTTTGGACCGCAGGTGGCCGTTGCGGTAGATGTAGACGCCCTTGATATGATCTGATTTGTAAATGAGATGACTGCCCTTTCTAATCGAAGCCTATTTAGATAACATACCAATCTAATTATGATCGCTCTCTACTATTTTTGCTTTAGTCTTGTGCTGTTTGCAGCCGGGCCGTTCCTTCTCTTCAAGAAGAAGGCGCGAGCTGGTTTAGCGCAAAAATTGGGCTTTGTCGCAAAAAATCTCAGTGCCAACAAAAGCAGACTTTCTGGTTGTGTCTGGT
Source organism: Candidatus Obscuribacterales bacterium (assembly GCA_949127735.1). Taxonomy (GTDB): domain Bacteria; phylum Cyanobacteriota; class Vampirovibrionia; order Obscuribacterales; family Obscuribacteraceae. The sequence goes on from CASBPX010000151.1 coordinate 22,999, forward strand.
TTCATGCAGTATCGGTGGGTGAGCTTAACGCGGTCCTTTCGCTGGTGAAGACCTTCCATGAAAAATATCCGCACATTCCGCTGGTAGTTTCGACTACAACGGCTACAGGCCAGGCTCTGGCAAAAGAAAAGCTAGCTGGAATTGCTGAGATTTTTTATTTCCCTTTTGATTTGCCCTGGATTACTGGAAAATATTTGGCTTTGTTAAAGCCGCGCATGGTGGTGATTTCAGAAACTGAGATCTGGCCCGGTTTTTCACATCAGTGCAGAAAATATGGCGTCAAGCTTTTGGTAGTGAACGGGCGCATGTCGCCCAAGTCGTTCAAATCATATTTTCGTCATCGCAAATTTTTTGCTCCAGTGCTCAACTGTTATGAAGAAATTGGCGTGCAATCGATGGAAGAAGCAAAACGCTACAGTGATGTAGCAGGCAATGTCAAAGTGCGCGTACTTGGTAATCTTAAGTTTGATGGCTTAGCACCTATTACCGAAGACGCGATTGCCAAATTGCGTCAGCAAATCAATTTGCCACCAAACCGTTTTGTCTTGGTGGCAGGCTCGACCCATGAAGGGGAAGAGACGGCCATGCTTAAGGCTTATGGTCGCATGCTTGATCTTGATTTTGGTACTAAGGGCGGTGAGCAGGCCGCTCAAGTGCGACTGATTTTGGTGCCGCGTCATCCAGAACGTTTTGATCATGTGGCAGCTCTAGTCGACCAGGCAGGCTACACGGTGAGGCGTTTTTCGCGCGGTGAGCGTTTTGCTGACTCTGGCCGCGAAGTTTATTTGCTTGACGTTATCGGTCGTCTGTTTGATTTTTATTCTCTCGCTAGTGTCGCTTTTGTTGGGGGCACCATTGCTCCTGTAGGCGGCCACAATATCATGGAGCCTTACGCATACGGCATACCAGCGGTGGTAGGCCCCGATCTCGACAAAACCAGAGACGTGGCCAACACTCTGATTAATAGTGGTGCCATCACTGTCGGTAAAAATAGTGAAGAAGTTATTGACGCACTGCTGCGTTATTTTGCTGACCAGGAAAGCCGTGTAAAAGACGGCGCGGCTGGTCGAGGCATTCTTAACAGCAGTCAGGGTGCCCTCGGCAAAGCGATGACTATGCTCAGTGACAATCTGCAAGAAACATCTGTAGCGCTGGCTAAAAGGTAAGATGTGTCTGTCATAAGTAAACTGTCATTTCTGAATACGCCGGCCGTCAGAGCAGTTATGCGTCCTTTTGCATTTTGCTATGGGCTGGGCGCTTACGCCAGATTGATGACTTATTCACTGGGGCTGGCCAGTCGTCGATCTGCTGCAGTACCGGTAATCAGCGTCGGTAATATTACAGTTGGTGGCACCGGGAAAACTCCGCTGACAATCGACCTGGCCGAAAGGCTGTCTTCAGCCGGACACAAAGTAGCGGTTTTATCTAGAGGATACGGTCGTAAAAGTAAGGGCCTGGTAGTGGTCAGCGATGGCTGTGGCGGCGACCCTTTAGTCGACGTTGAGGCTGCTGGTGACGAGCCTTTTTTAATTGCTCAATCAGTAAGCGATGCCATCGTCATTGTTTGCTCGTCCAGGCTAGCTTCAGCACAAAAAGCGGTATTTGAACTGGGCGCGCAAATTATTATTCTTGATGATGGCTTTCAACATATTAAACTGCGGCGCGATTTTGATCTTGTGTTATGGGATTACAACGACAGCCCACTCAATGCCAGGATCGTACCGGCAGGACGCCTGCGTGAGCCGCTTGGCGGGCTTAACCGGGCCAGCCATATTGTCATCACCAAAATTCCTGTGGATGCCCCAGAAGATAAATTAGACGCTACTTGCAGACAGTTGTCTGAAATTGCGCCGCAGGCCAAGATGTATCAATGCCGCTTTGCGCCTGCCTATTTAACGGGTTATGCCGGTGAGGGGCAAACGCCACAAACGGTGAAACTGAGTGAGTTGGCCGGTAAGAAGGTTTATTCTCTTTGTGCTATAGCACGGCCTGAAGGCTTTGTCGCCGAGCTGGCGGCACTGGGTGTGGTGCCCATACGAGTTCGGCAATTTTCTGATCACCACTGGTTTAGCCCTGCAGAGCTGGCAGAAATTGAAAGTGATTTTTTCGCCAGTGGAGCCGATATGTTGGTGACTACAGAGAAAGATATCGTGCGCATGAAATTGAGCCCGGCTCTCTCTGCCAAAACATGGGCACTGGTGCTTCAATGTCATTGGTTGCCGGCTGCGCCTGATTTTCTATCCAGTCTGTGTCTCTCGCCGTCAAAGCTTTCCCCATACAAGTCTCGCCAATGACAGAACAAAAAGCAGCGACAAAGCCCGAAGGAAAACAAATACTGGTGATTCGCTATCGCTTCATCGGCGATACCATTTTGACGGTGCCATTTTTGCGCAATTTACGCAAAGCCTATCCGAATGCGCGCATAGATGTGCTCACGGGGCCGCGCAGCGGTGAAGTGCTGGATGGCTGTCCATATATTGACGAACAGATTGTTTATGACACCACTCGCTTTCACAAGTATGATAGCGGAGACGGCAAAGCGCGCACCTTCGCTTCTTATATATGGCAATTGCGCAAGCGAAAATATGATCTGGTCTTCGTTTTAAAAAGATCTTTTTCCAGCGCTCTGCTGGCTTTTCTCACAGGAGCAAAAAGGCGAGTAGGTTATGCGGCTAGCGGCCGTAATTTTTTACTGACTGACAAGGTCGAATGGCGCCAGGATATTCATGAGGTAGATTCGCTGCTTTCTATATTAGAAGCGGTGTCAATTGAAGTACCATCTTCAGGCAGGTTACTTGAGGCCTGGGTGTCTGAAGCTGAGCTGCAGAAAGTGCTGGCTCTTGAGCCGTCTTTGGCCAGCAAACAAAAATATGTTCTCATCCATGCTGCTGCCGCCCATCCAGATAAGCTCTATCCACTTGCCAGCTGGAGCAAATTAATTCAGCGTCTATACAACGAATTGGGCTTGATTCCGGTGTTTTCAGGCGATCAGCAAGATCTAGCCATCTATCAAGAATTAACTGCGCTATCAGGTCTTGAGGGCACGGCCCTGAATTTTGCCGGACGGTTGAGTTTGCGTGAGAGTATGGCGCTGTATAGCTTGATGGACCTGGCAGTCTGTGTCGATTCTGGGCCTGCCCATCTTTGTGCCGCCGCGCAGGTGCCTACCATTGCCATTTTCGGGCCCACCGATCCGGTGCGCTGGAGGCCCTATGGCCCCAATAATCAAGCGGTCTTTGATGTCAATTTACCCTGCCGACCGTGCAACTATCACAAGGTTTGCCATAATAGAGAGTGTCTCACCGAGCTTTCTTCTGACTTGATTTTTGAGAAATGCTTAAATGTATACGAGTCTGTCAAGCCTGCCGAGTCTGCCCAGTCCGCCTCTTAGGAGAACGCTATGTTAGCTTCAACGAAATCGCTTATGCTCTGTTCACTTCTGGTGCCGCTGATATTCAGCACGGCTACCGATTGTTCGGCGAAGGCGAAGGCGAAAAAGCGAGTTAGCCGTAGCGAGACAGCAGACGTCGGTTACGTTCCGTCTACAGGTGGCCCGATTGCCGGCCGAAGCATTCCTAAATGGGTGCAGTACGACCGCGGCGGTATGTATTATTATCAGAAACGCGAGTACGAAAAAGCCAGACAATACTGGCTGGCGGCTTTGAAGATTGCTGAAGGTGTAGTGCCGGCTGAGCGCGCCAAGGGTTTAAGTAAATTGACCGAGCAACATTGTTGCGGTTTGCTGCAGCATCTTATGATGCTGGTTACCGACTCGCAGCTTAATCCTGATGATTCGGAGAGGCAGGCTCAAAATATGGGCGGCGGCGACCCCATGAGAAGACAATATGATGTGCTGGCCTTACAAGTGAAGAAAATTCGAAGAGATGCAAGCTGGCTTGATCGTGTAGAAAATTTCGCAAATCGGGCCATCGGCAAAGAAGCTTATTGTATGCGCAATTTGCACAACACACGCAATCAGATGAATATCAAAATTGAAAATACCAACTACACCATGAGCCGCATGGAGCAACAGTTGAAGCTATCGCAAAGCTCTATTGATTATCGAGGCGTGAATAAAAATCCGACCAATGGTATCGGGCCTAATGGTGGTCAGCTGCCAAACGGTGAGTACATTCCACCAGGCGTTAATCCCGTTAATCCTAATAATCCAAACGATCCGGCCAACAACAATAACTAATTGCTGTTTGCTTCGACGGTAAAAAGGCTCGCGCTTTCCAGCAGTACTGGCAGACCGCGTAGTAGACAAAAAGCAGCCGATAGGTAGACGGTAATGTCAGCTGCAGCACCTACCCAGCCTCCTTTCAGGGAAGAAACTTGGGCGGCAATAATCAGGCAGAAAGCCAATGCTTTGACGATGGCATAGGTGAAACGGCTGAAGTTTGATGCCACCAGAAATTTTCCTACAGTCGATTGCATCATGGTCTTGGCACCAAATGCGGTGAAGCCCTGGCTACCGGCATGATTACGCATAGCATCAACAAATGTGCCTCTTATAAGATAGAGAAGCGGCACCCAGACTGCAACCCAGCCCAGGGCTGAAAATACGATCCAGTATGCCATTTCCACAGCTCTGTCGCCGGCAATGTCGAGAATTGCTCCTAATGTTGAAGTCTGTTTGAGTTTGCGAGCAAAATAACCATCGAGGCCGTCAGCCCAAATTACTATCACTGTCAAGGCAAAGGCCAGCCACAAAAGATTGTCACGATCAAGGGATGAGGCTGCCTGAGCGGCGTACAGCAATGAAAGAGTGCCTAAAGCCAGCACCACTCTTGATACCGTAATTACATTAGGTACATTCATGAGGCAGATACACTTTTGTTGCCGGACATTTGAATAGACGACATCTTAGACGTCCAGGTGTGCCACCAGGTGGGAATTTTTCTCAATGAATTCTCGGCGCGGTGCCACAGACTCTCCCATAAGCAAATCGAAGATGTGATCTGCTTCTGAAGCGTCTTCTACCGTCACCTGCTTTAATGTTCTGGTTTCAGGATTCATGGTGGTTTCCCAGAGTTGCTCGGGCATCATTTCACCGAGACCCTTAAACCGCTGAATGTCTGCCTTCTCACCCATTTCAGCAAGTACTGCTTCGAGTTTGTGCTCGTTGAAGCAATACTCTACACGTTTGCCTTTGGACACTTTGAATAGAGGCGGCTGAGCAATATATACGTAGCCGTTATCAACCAGAGGTCGAGCGTAGCGGAAGAAGAAAGTCAAAAGCAGTGTGCGAATGTGACTGCCGTCGACGTCGGCGTCGGTCATGATAATCACTTTGTGATAACGCAATTTGCTCAGGTCTAAATTTTGAGCGTTAGGTCTGAGCATGCCGGTGCTCTTGCCACCGTCTTCATCTTGCTCTGAAACTACCAGACCGAGAGCCTGAATCATGGCCTGCACTTCGTTGTTATCGTAAATGCGGCTTGGCTGAACACGTTCGACGTTGAGAATTTTTCCTCTCAGCGGCAAAATTGCCTGGAAGGTACGGTCGCGGCCTTGTTTGGCAGAACCACCGGCGGAGTCACCTTCTACCAGATAAACTTCGCACTTTTCGGGATCTTTATCGGAGCAGTCGGCTAACTTGCCAGGTAGACCACCACCCGAAAGTGCTGATTGCCGGCGCACGGTTTGTTTGGCTTTTTGAGCCGCTTCGCGTGCTTGTTTTGACTGCAATACTTTCATGACAATGTCTTTGGCAGGCTTGGGATTTAATTCAAGCCAGTCGGCGATGCGCTCGGCAGCCACACCTTGCACAATACCTTGCACTTCTCGGTTACCGAGACGCTCTTTTGTCTGTCCTTCAAATTGCGGGTCAGGCACTTTGACTGAAATAATCGCAGTCAGGCCTTCTCTTATGTCTTCACCGGTAAAGCGCTCTTCGCCTTCTTTAAGGATGTTGCTCTTTTTAGCGTACTCATTAACGATACGTGTGAGTGCGTTTCTGAATCCGGTTAAGTGAGTGCCACCATCGTGGGTGTTGATATTGTTGACGAAACTGTAGACCGATTCTGAATAAAGGGTTGTCCACTGAAGTGAGCATTCTACCGTCACTTCATCTGCTCTTTGCTCAAAATAAATTGGTGGTTTGTGCAAAGTATCGCGAGTTTCGTTGAGATATTCGACATAGCTGGCAATACCACCGGCATAGTGATAAGTTTCAGACTTGCCATTACCCTTGGTGCTGCGGGCGTCAGTCAAGACAATGCAGAGACCTTTATTGAGGAAGGCCATTTCTCTCAGTCTGGTGGCGAGAACGTCCCATTCGAAATAAATTTTCAGGCGTTCATTATCTTCATTAATGTCGTGGAAAATTTGATCATCTGGCCAGAAGGTTACTTTGGTGCCCTGTAATTCAGTTTCGCCCAGAACTTGCAAAAGGCCGTCGGCATCGCCGCGGTTGTATGCTTGTTTGTGAACGCGGCCGAGGCGATAAACTTCCACCTCAAGACGCTCAGAAAGAGCGTTCACTACTGATGCACCTACTCCGTGCAAACCACCTGAAACTTTGTAGCCTTCGCCACCAAATTTGCCACCAGCGTGCAGCACCGTGAAGACGGTTTCAACACCGCTCTTACCTGTTTTAGCCACAATATCTGTAGGAATGCCGCGACCATTATCTTGCACTGTGCAAGACTCGTCTTCGTTGATGCAAATGTCTATCTGGTTGCAGTGACCAGCCAGAGCTTCATCTACTGCATTGTCGACGATTTCCCAAACCAGGTGGTGCAGACCGCGCGGGCCGGTTGTACCGATGTACATACCTGGTCTTTTGCGTACTGCCTCGAGACCCTCGAGTACGTCAATCGCCGAGGCGTTGTAATCGGCGGAGATTTTGCTCGGCGCCATGTCGTTTACAATTGTGCTTTCGGCTTCGACCTTTTTTACAGACTCTTCTTCAGTCAAAGCTGCCACTGTCCCTTGATCTTTGTTTGCCATAAATGTTCAGATTCCCAAACGCTTTTGTCTAAAGCTCGCATCGCCAGGCAGAACCTTCAGAATCATCGATGATATGCCGGTGAGATACTTCAAATATCTCTTCGCTATCTGTTCGATAATTGACTGTGGGCACTGCGAGATCGACGGCTCTGATATACCGTGATTCCCATAAGTACAGGTCAAATTTTAGCACAGAAGGCCGTCTCAGTGGCTTTAGAGTAGTAAGTGAGGCGTGGCTGGGATAAAATCGCAGGTATAATTTACCCTTAGAAACCCCGGAATCTTGTCTTGCAAATTCATTTTGTCCCTAAACCCAGACTTGTGGAGCGTTCGGCCATTGCTCTTGGCTTTTTTGATGGCGTTCATCCTGGCCATCAAGTTGTCATTGGCAAGGCGGTCTCTGAAGCGAAAAGTCTGTCGGCCACCGCCGGGGTTGTCACCTTCGCCGACCATCCACGGGGCCTCACTCGCGGTCAGGCGCCGCTTTTGCTTACTACTATCGAGCAGAGACTTGAACTTTTCCGCTCACTAGGCATCGAGCTGGCTCTCGTTCTGACTTTTTCTGAAGAGCTTTGCAAGCTCTCGCCTGCCGAATATGTGCAGAATATTTTGATTGATTGTATGAGAGCTAAATCTATTTCAGTTGGTCACAATCATCACTTCGGCCGTGATCGCGAAGGTAATGCCGATTTGCTCAGTAAGCTAGGTAGGGAGCATGATTTCGTCGTGCACGCCGCCGACATGGTCTATGTACAAGGGCTGGAAGTCTCAAGCAGCCGCATTCGCGATCTTATTTTAAATAAAGACATGGAGCTGGCCAATCAACTTTTGGGCCGCCCATTTAGTTTGCGGGGAATAGTGGTAGGCGGCGAGAAACGCGGAAGGCAACTGGGTTTTCCTACAGCCAATGTAGACATTGCTTTCAATCAACTTGTGCCACCCACCGGTGTCTACGTGGGTTCTTCAAGGTTAGCGGATGGCAGAGAGCAAGCTAGCGTGATTAATGTGGGCTACAGGCCTACGTTTAACGCCGCCGGCGAGCAAGAAAAAAGACTGACCATCGAATCGCATTTGCTTGATTTTGACGGCGACCTTTATGGTCAAACTATTGAAGTAGCGCTGTTCAAGCATTTGCGTGACGAGCAAAAGTTTGTCGATTTGAGCGCACTGACCAATCAAATTGCCACCGATTGTCAAATAGCGCGCTGCTATCGTGCTTGCTAAATAGAGATGCGAGTCAGCCGAGTTGCCGTCAAAAATTTTCGCAACTACAAAGATGCTGCTTTAGATTTGTTTGATGGCAGGAATATTTTGATTGGTGAAAATGCCCAGGGCAAAACCAATCTGCTAGAAGCCATTGAACTGATTGCCTCTGGCCGTTCTGACAGAGCTGCCAACGATCGTGAGCTGATTTTGCGTGGTGAAAGTCAGGCATTAATAGAGGTTAGTTATCATTCGGCCGGTTACAGCGAGACTGCTAGTTTGATTCTCACTGCCGGCGATAGGGTGTCGCGCAAAGCTCGAATCAACGGGGTGAGCCAACCGGCCGGCAAAAAATTTGCGGCCAGACTAACTGCAGTTAGCTTTAAAGCTTCTGATTTAAATCTGTTGCGTGGCGGGCCAAAATTTCGTCGAGACTGGCTCGATCAGCTAGTTTGCAAATTGAAAAATAGCCACATCGACCTGACTACACGCTACGATAAAGTTGTGCAACAGCGCAATAAACTGCTCAAAACTTTTTTTGAAAAAGGTGGCTTAGGACCTTCAGATTTTGACGAGCTGCGGGTTTGGGACAGACAGCTGGCCCAGTACGGCAGTCAGATTATCAAACACCGGGTGCATGCACTGGCTCTAGCCCTGCCTCTGGCCGAAGATTATCAAGCCAGTATTTCAGGCAATCGTGAAAAATTATCGGCCCAGTATATTTTCAAGCAGCTTGAAGTTGACTCTGACAGTCAATCTGAGTCTTCAAATTTACCTAAGAGTGAAAAAGAGTCTCTTGGCATTGATCAATTGAAAACCATGTCGCTGGAAGAATTAGCGCAATTGATTCTGGCTCAGCTTAAAAGCAGGCGTGGTGAAGAAATTGCCCGTAAGCAGTCTTTATGCGGCCCTCATCGCGATGACGTCAGCTTCGCTCTTAATGATTTTGTCGCCAGTTCATATGCATCACAGGGCCAGCAGCGCAGTCTGGTGCTGGCCCTCAAACTGGCTGAACTAAAATTAGTCAGTGATCGTCTGGAGGAGCCACCACTTCTGCTGCTCGATGATGTTCTGGCTGAACTTGACCTCAGTCGTCAAGGGATGTTGATGCAACTTGTAGACAGCGGCATGCAAACATTAATTACCACCACCGACTTAAGCGGATTTCGCCCAGAATGGCTAAACGGCGCTAAGGTAGTGGCTGTGCAGGCTGGCCAAATTTTATCGGACAAAGTTAATCAAGAAATATCGCATCACTTCGAACCGCCAAGCGATTAAATGCCGCTTTTGAAGGGTACATTAACATTGGTTAAGAATCGCTACATCCCCAAACATAGTCAGGTTCAATCGAGTGTTCGCTGAACATCTACATGAAGGTCTGGACCGAAAGGTCTGTCTTGAGTGCAACAGGCAATTTACCGGTATCGTAGCCGCGTGCCCTCACGATGGTACTAACCTGATTCCGCTCGCCCGCGATCCGATGGTGGGCACTTGTTTGATGGGCAAATACGACATTATCGATGTGATCGGTCACGGTGGTATGGGTGTTGTCTACAAAGGCCGTCAGGTCTTAATGGACAGAACTGTGGCGATTAAAATGTTGCAGTCGCAACACATCGCTGATTCCATGAGCGTTAAGCGCTTCCACCAGGAAGGCAAAGCCGCCTCGAAGATGAATCACCCTCACGTTATTACTGTTTACGATTTCGGTGTAACTCCCACATCCGGCCAGCCTTTCATTGTCATGGATTATTTGCTGGGCACCGACCTGTCGACGATCATCAAAGATGAAGGTCAACTCGGCGTCGAGCGCAGTCTGAAAATTCTCTCGCAATCGACTGACGCACTTGATCATGCACACCGCATGGGTGTTATTCACCGAGATTTGAAGCCTTCCAACATCATGCTCATTGATTATGAGGATGAAAAAGATTACGTCAAAGTAGTAGATTTCGGCGTTGCTAAATTGATCAGTGCCGGCGGCGAACAACAGCGTTTGACCCAAATGGGCGAAGTTTGCGGCAGCCCCGTTTACATGAGCCCCGAGCAATGCCAGGGCCACGAACTCGACAATCGCTCTGACATTTATTCTATGGGTATTGTGATTTACGAAACCCTCACCGGCCGTCTGCCTATATTAGGTAGAACTATGGTTGAGACCATGGGCAAACACATTACCGAAGCGCCGCCCCGTTTTAAAGAAGTGCGGCCAGATCTCTATATTCCAGAACGTCTGGAAGCAGTGGTTTTCAAAGCCCTGGCAAAAGATCCGGCAGACCGCCACCAGACTATGGCGGAGTTGACCAGAGACCTTGATACGGCCATTCCACGGGCCGGAAAAAGTCAGGTGTTACGCACCGATTTTCCAACCATGCCTACTGACGATGAAGATAAACCAACCTCTCCGCTGGCCAATTTAAAACCATTTCACTGGGTGGCCATAGCGTCAGGATTGCTTCTAGTTTTGGGTATTGCCGGTAAGCTAATTTTCGACAGCACCACTAAGAAACCGGCTCAGCAGGCTATTATTGCTCCGGTGAAGCCTGATCTCAAACCGGTAGTTGCTACTCCAGACCCAGGGAAACCAGGCGCCACCACTGCCAGTGGCACAGCTCAGTCTGACAATAGCAAATCTGCCACTTTACCAGGCGCCTCTGATGGTGAGAAAGTCGAAAAGCCCGCTGAAGTAAAAGTGGTTAAACGCGATATTGAGCGCCCTAAAATTGCCAGTCAGATTAAGGTCAAAAAGGCCGTGCGTAAACCGCGCGTAGAACCTGCAGCCAGTCCTAGGCCCGCTGCGGCGGCGCATACTGGTGGCGACTTTTTTAAAGATTTAGGACAATCTAGAAGTTACCTTAAGAATGACAAATAGCTACGGCGTAGCGTTTGGAATTTTTTCGATATTTGCCATGGCCTTTTTTTTCCAATAACTTTGTCGTCTTGCAGCAGCTAAAACTCTTTATGCAACAGGCAAAGCCGGTCAAATTACACAGAATTGCAGCGGCGCCTCACGAATTGAAATTAAAACTGGTGAGACTTTTTAAATTGGTGTCAAGGCTGCTGCTGCTGGAACGGGTGCCCGGTAGGTCGAAATACTCGCCTAAGAAATTTTACAACCGTGCGCCCTGAAGGCGCGAAGGAGGATTTGATGTAGAAGTTGAATCCAACATAGCGCCATGCTGCGCAGGAGATGGAGG
>CASBPX010000152.1 GCA_949127735.1 Candidatus Obscuribacterales bacterium
CATCGTTTTTAGCCTGTGCATCGGCTGCCGCCTGGCGCTTGTCAAGCAACTGTTTTATTGATTCACTCTGAGCTGAAGCCGGCTGAAAACTGGACAATAAAAAGACCGTCAATGCCAGCGAAATAACGCCAGGAATGCAAGCTGGCGCCGGGTTGACCCCTGTAAAAAACAGATTTGAGCGATATCGTTTAAAAGTCGGCATCTACTAAATAGGGAGTCCAAAATCGTCAAAACCAACAAAATGGAAATGGTTTCCATTTCTAAAAGATTAACACAAAATGGAAATGGTTTCCGTTATAATTTCCGTATGCAGAAAATTTGTCTTCATATTAAGAAAGCGGTGTTCACTGGCTCAGCCGCACTGGCTGTGACCTTGTCGCTGTGCAGCGGCAGTATTGACGCAAAGACTTTTCAAATCGGCACACAGGAATCCAATCAGCTAATTCCAGCCGAAGCAGTCAGCTGCCCGCAACCAGCGGTGACAGCTGAAATGCTTGAACAGGGCATTAAGGCCAATTGTCTGGCTAAGTTCGCTATTGCCAACACCGGCAAGCACACAGTGCAGCTGCTGAGCTCCACGGGGTCCAGCGAGGTGGATGAAATGACACTTGAGACTCTGCGCACCTGGCGCTTCCGTCCGGCTAGCTTGAGCGGCGAGCCAGTGCCATCTGTGCGCAAAATCAAAGTCGAATTTGAAGTCGATTAACTAAACTTTTTACTCATGCCGATACATGGAATACCGACGCCGTTTCGCTCTTCGCTTTTAAGACCGCCGGTATTGACCCAGCCGTAACGCACATAAAAGTTTTGCGCCGTTAAAGTAGCGTTGAGAAAGGCTTCATCGTAACCGGTGCCTCTGATTTCGTCTTCCACCACTTGCAGCAAAACAGCTCCGATACCGCGGGCCACATATTTTGGGTGCACGTAAACCGAACAAACTTCATCGTCGTAACAAGATGAAAAACCCACTACACGAATATGGTCTACGGCTACGAACATACTTTCGCCGCCTTCTTCCATGGCCCAGCGGTAGCGCTCTACCTTGCGATTAGATGACCATGCCTGAATTTGCTCAGGGGTATAATCAGGCGCGCAGGTTTTGCGAATGGCGGCCACGTGCAAATCTCTAATTTTAACGGCGTCTTCCACTCGCGCCCGGCGTACTTTGATTTCCATGCAGCCCTGATTCTAACTGGCATTGAGTTGCAATAACTGCGCCATAATCGCATTATTTTCCGATTCTTGCATTGCCCAATCTCTTTCGTGAAAATTCTTCATTTCCTCCAGCCGTCGTTTATCAGATGTGGCCAGAGCTGCCCCCTTGAGCTTAAGTTCAATTTGGTGGGCCATAAAAATATCCTGGCGCATGGCCAGGGCACAACGGTCTAACTGCAGTTTTAGAAAGTAACGCTGGCGCTCTTTTTGTGCTGCGGCCAACTGTGCGGCCACTGGTACAGCCATAAGATTTGCCTGTGTGGCCATCTGCTTTGACTCTAAAGACTGTTCGCGCGCAGAACTAGCCGCAGAACTAGCGATTGAAGTGGCAGCACCATCAATGTTGACTTGCTCTTTTTTGGCCTCATCCGGTCTCCACAATGCAAGCAAATCGAAAATTAAAAATAGTGCAATAGCAAACCAGAAGCGTCTCTTTTTGTTGTCTCTAGTAAGCCTGATTGGTTTACCATAATCATCGAGTGCGTCATCGACATTTAGTTTTTTATCCAGCTTTTTCAGCCTGGGTTCAATTTCCGCTTCCCAGGCAATCAACAGCGCTTGCCAGACTGATTGCTGAGACGGCGCCGGCTTCGGCGGTGTTTTTTGCGGCGCAGAACCGGCAGCACAATCTGCACTTGTAGGTTTTGTTTTAACTGTACGCCAGTATTGATCAATCACTTCTTTGGCAACGTTGATTTGCTTCAGTTTCGCTTCAGCATATGCCTTCTCTTCTAAAGTCATAAAACGGTCCGGGTGAAAGGCCTTCACCAGTTTTCGATAACGCAGCTGTACAAGCTTCGAGGGTGCGCCATGGGGCAATCCTAAAATCTCGTAGGCCGCCGCTAGATCTAAGATCATACGCAGCTCCTCCAGGTTATCCTGGGTAAATTTTGAGTATCTTTAAAAGAAAATTTTTTCGCTGCTTAAACCGCGGCGATTGTAGCTTTACGGACTGCGGTCAAAAATTAGTAGGGGATGGCAAAGAAAAAAGTGGTGCCCGCCTGCTCATTGCTCTCGAACCAAATTTTGCCACCGTGGGCTTCTACAATTTCTCTTGAAATATAAAGCCCCAGACCTGTACCCGCTTGTTTGCTCGTATCTACACTTTGATCGACTTGTTCAAAACGGGCAAAAACTTTGTTTTTCATAGTTGAGGGAATAACTTTGCCCTGATTGCAAATTGAAAAAATCAACTCCTCATCTGCGCGCATGCAGCCCAGTATGATTGGCTTTCCAGGATACGAAAATTTAATGGCATTAGCGAGAATATTTGTTAGAACTCTAACCAGTCTTTCAAAATCACCAGTAAAAGCGAAATCGTAAACCGCCGAATTATGCGGGGCATCGATTTTGATAAGACAGCCTTGAGCTGTGGCCAATTCTTGCACCAGTCCAATGGTCTCGCTGAATAAATCCCGGGGCAGACACTGAGATTTACGCAGAGCAATTTGGCCAGATTCCAGATTTTCAATATCGATAAGTTCGCTGAGCAGGGCGATCAATCTTTGCGCCGACTGTTTAGATCCCGAAAGCCGTGCCAGGCCCTGGTCGGTCAGAGCACCAAATGCGCCACTGCCGATGCGGCTCACTGCCCCCTTAAAATTAATCAGAGGCTCGCGCAAACGCTCTTCAAATAGCTCGACAAATTGACGTTTTTCAATTCCAGCATAATCAAGCGCTCGAGCCATTTTGTGAAAATAGTTGTCGAGAGTGGTCAATTCATCGCCTCCACCCAGTGGAGTCAATAGCTGCTGGTGCCTGCCGATGCGCTCTACATTAGCGCAAATAATCTGCAACCGTCTGGAAATATCGCGATTGAAAAACCAGGCCGTGGCCATAGCTGTGAGCACATTAAGAGTTAGTGCCACCACTACCAGAGCAATAATGGCCTGCTCTTGCGATAATAGCTGCCATTCTCTAGTCTGCTCCTGGCGCTGAATTTCAGTAATCGCTGTGGCTTCCGCCAAAAGAATATTGACGCCGGCATTCAGACGCTTGAGCATTCCCAGCCTGTCGAGGCCTCCCACAATGCGATCAGGCCGACTAATTTCTTCATTGTAATTAGAAAATTCTTGAATCAGGGCGTGGCTGGCTTGCTCCATTCTGGCCACCCGCGCCATCAAGTCGGGGTCGCCATCTGCCGCCTGCAAAAGCTGTTCGGACAGGCGGTTTAAACGCTTTACCGACTGAGTTGCTTTTTGCGTACTGCGCGTATCTTTGAAAAAATATGAAGAAACACACTGATGCCCGCACTGTAGAAGAGCCTGGGGCAGTACTGTGGCGATGCGGGCGACATCGTTGATTTTGGCTTCTCTTAAATAATTGGCACGAGCCTGAAAAAGTATTGTTACTAGAAAACTGACGGTGACAAGTTGAATCAGCAACGGTAAACCGATGACAACAAAGCCTTTTTGTTCCAGGGTGAAACGCTTCATTGGCCCCCCTGAGCGCGCCACAATTTTTGTCTGACTAAAAATTGGTGATGCTGCTGATCGCATAGGACCACAAGTTCTCCGCCTAACTCTTCGACCAGAAGTTTGCTCAATGCCAGTGAAATGCGCAGAGGCTGTAGCTCTTCGTCATCCCCATTGCTCTTAGCGTTGTTTCTTTCAAACAAATATTTACGACTGGCTCTGGGTTCAATGGTTTGATAAGCCAACGATGCACTGCCATATTGACCGTCGATTTTGGCAGCTACAACCACTTCACCGGGTCCACTATCAATCAGGGCCGCGTCAATTAATCGTTGCATCACCAGCATAAATTTATCGGTGTCGCTAGCCACTTTGATTGGCGCAGCCAAATTCTGAAAATTCAATTTCTCCAGCAAATCATGCTGATGCGCATACTGCTCATGTACCTTTTCTTCAACCAGAAGCAAAATATCGCCTATTTCACAAGCGCTGGATACAACTTCCAACTTGCTGGCTTCGAGCCTTTCCAGGGCCAACAAATCATTCACTGTTCGAGTCAGAGTGCCAAGCTTCACACCTTCGCCATGCGCCACTGCGATTCCGGCCGGCGACAGTGTGCCATAGAGACCGCGCGCCGTGGCCGACATGGTGGCAATTAGCGAGGCCAGGGGAGTACGAAAATCATGAGAGATGGCGGCTAGATAATCTTGCTTGGCCGCGGCAATACGCTCGGTGTCACGTGCCATTCGGGTGAACGCATCTTCGACCAGAGATAACTCGTCGGTGCCCGATTGAAACTCAAGCAGCGGCAGCGCCGCCGGCAAGCGCATGGCATTTTCGCTCAATATTTTTATTCGGCCGGTCAAACCATATATAAATAGCCTGAACAAAATAATTGTCAGTAAAATATTGAGAACCGTACCCAGAGCCAAAGTGATCAAAATGACGATTAATTTCTGTTCCATGGTCTCTTTGAGTTTTCTCAGCTCTTTATATTTAATTGCCAACAAGCGATCAAGTTGTACAGCGGCAGGTTCCGAGATACTGTAAAACCGCTGGTGTGCCAGCAGCGATTCCATTTTAGAAAGACTGCCGCTTTTTTGTGATTCAACTAGATCAAAACCGAATTTGCATGACTTATCTAGCGAATCAGCCAGCAATCGGCGACGAGAACTCAGTTCTGGGTCTTGGTCTTCCAGCTTGCGCAAAGTCGTAGACATATTCTTCAATTGGATCAGCGATTGGGCAAAGCGCTGCATTTCTAGCTCGTCTTTGTTCACCACCCAGTTAGCGTATATAAAAGTGCTTTTAAAAATATCGATAAATACTTTATACACTTCGGCAATAGCTACTCGGCTGGCACGTTCTTCGGCCACTGCCTTATTCAGGTCGAAAAGCAGTGGTATCAAAATTGAGACGAATAGGATGGCAAAAATAACAGGCAGACCGACAAGCATCAAGCCTTTCTGCTTAACACTCAATCTATTAAAATTGAAAATATTGACTGCCAATCGATCAATCACACCATTTTTTTAATTGCTAAAAGGCATACTCTCATAGGTCTCTGTGTTCATTTTCTTTTCAGCGACCTCATCTTGCCTGGCATGAATAGTATCGCCCGCCAGTCGATAAGCCATAGCTCGCTTATGCAGAATTTCTTCGGTATTGATGCGCCCTTTTTCAATTTCAAAAGTATAATCGGCTATTGCGGCCTTATAATTTTTCAACATCAAATAAGCATCACCACGGAAGCTATGTACTTTAGGCATAGTGGCACGCATTTTCAACGCTTGCGTAAAAAATTGCACCGCCGCAGCAGGATCTCCCAGCCTCATAGCGTATTTGCCCAGTGATCTTTGTTTATCATCATCGTTGCGCTCTGGAAAGCTTTTTAACAGCTCAAGCAAATCTCGATTGGCTTCCTTAATCATGCCAGCCTTCTCATAAGTGCGGTAACGCGCTTCTAGCAAATCTTTACGCTCATGCGGAGCCATTTTCAATGCCAAACTGTAGTACTTAATCGCCTCAGTGTCCTCTAATAAATCATTTGCTATGAGGCCACGCAAGCGCACGGGAAAATATTCTTTGCTATTGAGTGCGCTGCTTTTTTTAACGTCAGCCAGAGCCTCATCTGGTTTTTTTAGCGCGCGCAGCGCCTGGGCACGAACATAATATACGGCCCAGTCAGTTGAACCGGCATCAATTAGTTTGGTCATCTGATTGCAAGTTTCACGCGCTTTTTCTTTAGTTGAAAACGGAGCTCCATAATTTTTTGCAGCCAGCACCTGCGTGACCAGGCCAGACCTGCGCGCAACCGCTGCTTGAGCTGATAGCGCTTTTTGACCTGATAGCGGTAATTGTGGTGATCTAGACGGTTGAGACTGAGCCTCCTTTTCTAGCAATACCACCGCCAGGCTACAGGCTATCAAAGCCGACAGAACTTGCAGTGGTGCAATCAATCTATTAATTGAAATAATCGAAAATCGCAGCACAATCGCCTACTTATATCTATAAATTAGGTATCTATAAATCAGGCAAACAATGACGCAAGCAGCTGGCTTTTGTCAATTGAACCGCCTCCATTTGATTAACGACTCGGCAACAACTGAAAACTATTCTGTGAAAGTCGCCACACAAAAGGAAACAGCCATGACTGACAACTTCAACAACTCAGCTAGTGTCGCTCAAGGGGAAGCGCTGGCCATGAGAGCCGAGCGAGAACTACAAAGAAATCCCAGCGCCAATTTGGTTCAGTTTTTGCGTAATGATCTTGCATCTTATAAGCAAACCGGTGACAGCGGTGCTTACAACCAGGTTGTTAGCTCAATGACGGCCAAGCTCGAAAAAGACGGACTTTTACCAATGATGGCACTGCAAGCCGGTATGGAAGATTTTGATGATATCTCACGGGATCACAAGACAGTCAGCAAAGACGCTCTTATTTACAGCAAAAAGCCGGTTGCCGCTAATGCTTTCGAGGCTTTCCTCGATGACGCCGGCCGCAATTACATGCAGAGAAATTTCGACGGTTTGAAAAACCAAAAACGTGAAGGTTGGGGCAAATTCTTTGGCAATTCAGAAATTTCTCGCAAAGACATGATGAAAGCCATCGACAAAGAGCAAGAACAAGTTTTGAAGCACAAACTGCCATACGTGAGCAGCACTTATATCAATTTCGAGCCGCCTAAACCAGTTAAAACTGAGCCACAAAAACTTGAAGTACCTAAGCTCGAAACCAAAACTGCAGAAGTGAAAAAAGAGGTACTTCCCGAAACTAAAAAAGCCGCAGAGACACCGATTGCATCTACACAATACAAAGTTAAACCGAACGATACTCTCAACGAAATTATCACAGCCAAGTACAAAACATTGCCAAAGGCCGATCAAGATGCGGCCATGCAGCTGATTATCCAGCTAAATCCATCGATTAAAAACATCAACCAGATTCGTGTCGACGACACTCTAAATTTGCCTACTGAGGTAGCACTGGTATCTCATGCCAGAAAAAATCGCGGTGCTGTTGTTCGCAAACAGATCTCGGCTAAGTAACAGCCAGGCGGCACAGCATTGGTGCATTCACTCAGATAAATCTGGAGCAAATTAAAATGTCTTTCGGCAACTGCACCAATCTAAACTCTGCCGCAATTTGCCCTCTAGCAGAAAAGAAAGGTAAAAATACAGATGTGATCGGTGTACAGGAGCCACAGGACACAGAACAAAAGAATTTTGAGCCCTGGGAAAATATTGATCAATCAATCGAAAAGATGCTCGCTGACGCTGTCAGCGCGCATCTTGCCAATGATAAAGAATCGGCGCGCCGGTCAGCGCGGATGATTCTGCGCCAGGTGCAAAAGAATAAAGATCATCCTCAGCGCGCGCTCTATTTGATCATTGCCAAAACCATTCACGCCCATTGTTTTGATCGCAGCGATAGAACTAAAGTTCTGCTGGCGAAAATCAAAAAATTGCAGTTCAGTCAAGAAAACGCTGATCAAACCGCAATGGTCGATGGGCTACAAATGCTTTGTCAGATTAGCTTTTCGCCGCAGAGTTAGGAAAAGCTAGCAAGTCGTGTGCCGAAGTGATAAAATTTCGGCTCATTGCTTTTATTACTGGTTGGCAACGTTGATGTCCAAAATTCTTTTCGTAGACGATGACAAACATCTGGCAGCCGTGGCTAGCGATTGGCTTATCGCAGAAGGGCACGTAGTCGACGTAGTCAACGACGGCAAAGAGGCGGCATCGCGCCTTGAATTTTACCCCTACGACTTGATTGTGCTCGATTTGACTTTACCGGGCATGGACGGTGTTGACGTGTGCCGGCAATATCGCTCAGGCGGCGGCCACTCACCAATTATCATGCTCACCGGCCGCACTGAAGTAGAACAAAAAATGGAAGGTCTAGACAGCGGTGCTGACGACTACCTGACTAAACCTTTTGAATTGCGTGAACTCTCCGCTCGCGTTCGCGCGCTCCTACGCCGGCCCAAAGAGGTGGTGTCTGAAATTCTCGAGGCCGGGCCGATCAGACTCGATGCCAAAGCGCAAAAAGTTACCCGCGACGGTAACGAAATTCGCTTGCTGCCGCAACAAATGTTGCTGCTGGAATTTTTCATGCGCAATCCACGTGAGGTTTTCAGCTCCGAAACTTTGCTAGACCGTATCTGGTCTAGCGAAGCCGAGACTTCACCAGATACGGTGCGAGTGCATATCACCCGCATACGTCAAAAGCTCGACGAAGAAGGCAAACAGTCGTTTATTCGCACAGTGCATCGAGTGGGCTATTGCTTCGAGCCCGATCGCGATGCCAATACTTAATCAGCACATAACATAGATGTCGTTCAATACATCTGCGATTTCCGTTGCTGCCTGATTGCAGACATTTAGCTCTCGGCCTGAAATTCTTACCACCGCCGACTGCGGATGATGAACGGAAAGGCTGACGGCAAAAGGCTCTGCGTCTACCATTTTGACTCCCTCATGCGCCAGCGACAATTCTACTCTGACCGTAATACATAATGCACCGAGCACTTGATTGACGGCGTCGACTGAAATTGCCAATTCGCCCAAGGTTAAGCCGCTGCTCTCAAGCAACTGATTGAGCAATGCCACATTTGCTTTCTGCAAAACAGTGATAAAGCCAAAAGCGAACTGTTGCTCTGCAACCGTCAAATTGGCAGAACACTTGAGCTCACGCAAACGCGCAAAATAAGCAGTCTGCTGTTGTCTTCTCTCACTGGTTTCTGGCACAAATCGAATTATATGCGCCGGATACTTTTGCTTCTGAATTAATTCAATGCGCTTTGCCAGCTTCTCCTGGCGCTGCTTTCTGCGCTTAAGCGACTCGGCCCCAGGTAGCGCTACAGCCGGCTCACTAACTGTTCGCGCTTGTGTATTTGGCACTTGTACAGGCATTGCCAGACCGATTGATTCAACTTGACTCATGATTTATCTCCATCTCTGAGTGCATGTTATGGAAAACTTGTGACCGACTTATGACGATGCAGTCTTGCCTACCAGTGATGTAATAAAAAAATAGACCGGTCAACTAACTGCTGTGAAAAAAATATAGCTGTGATGCAGAAGCACCACAGCTGCAAAATTGAACGATTGTCCTGATTCAATTAAAACCTTCGATAAGGTCGGTCGAGAATTCGCTCTTTGCGAGTGAGCGGATATTTTCCTGCTGGAATGACCGGCAGGCCCACGCGGTTGATGCCGCATCCGCATGACTGGCACTGGTTGATTCCTGGCATCTTTATAAATGCAACGTTTTCCTGTTTGCCTTTGCGATTTGAATTGCCTTCTTTGCAGTTTTTACAAAACATTGTTGATTGTCTCCCTTTGTTTTTAGTGAATTAGCGACCCTTGCGGGCGCATTTGACGCGCATAGCTACGGCGAGCTTTTGCACCTGATATGGCCATGGCTGCGGTCCGCCCATACGATCTTGCAGACCCTTGATGAAAAGGTCTTGCCTGGCGCGAAAAGCAGGCACATTGCCGTGCCGATTAAAGATTACGAATAGAAAAACACCGCGGTTGGTTCGTGTTTCGCCGGCCAGAGCACTGATGCCACCCTGGGTTTGAATGTGAGTGCCCGTTTTAGCAACAACAGTGGCTTGCCGCTGCGGCTCCACAAAGCGCTTCTTCAAAGTGCCATTGTCGACGCCGGCCACAGGCAATAAATCACTGAGATTTAGTGAGTAGTAAGCGAGTTCGTCTCTGAGTGAGCGCAAAACCAGCATCATTGATCTTGCCGTGATGGAGTCGCTGCCCAGGCCGCTATTCGAGTCGACGTAGACACTTCCAGGTGGAAGATCGATACTCTGTATGAGAAATTTTTGCATAGCGCGAGGACCGCCGAGCAGGGCACCCAGGCGATCGGCCATAAAATTATCAGAGTAACAGAGCAATACTTTGAGAATTTCCCGCAAAGGTGGCGACTGCTGCACAGCCAGAACACGAGCGAATGCCGGAGTGTTACCTACTACTGCGCCGCCCATCACCGGCAAGTTGAAAGCTTTAGCCTCCAGGTCGCGAGTAATTTTAAAAGCCTCATTTGCCAGGCAAGAGCGTGTCTGAATGTTGAGATTGCGCTTCAAAAGTTTAGCTGCAACCGTTGAAGAGCCTTCAGCATCAATTGTGAAACCCGGCGCAACTACAATATTACCGCTTATCTTTTTGATGCCTAACCGATTGAGAGTCTGAGCTATGACCACGGCGTGCTCAAAACGAAATGCCGGATCATTGCCGGAAACGTAAAGGTCTCCACTCAAAGTACCGGTTGAATAGTTGATGCTGCCCGTGGTGGCAAGACTGGTGGAAAAAGTATAGTCAGGCCCTAATCGACGCAAGGCAAACAAGGCTGTGGCCAGCTTTATGTTTGATGCCGGATGAAAGTGCAAATCAGCATGCTGCTTCTCCACTATGGTACCGTCCGGGCCCTCCACCAGCAAAGCTTGCCTCAAAGCCATTTCTGCTGCCCCAGGAGTGGGCGGTGGCTCGTATGCTAGCTCGTATTCTGGTGCGAATGTGGGTTCGAATATGGACTCAAATAAAAATGTTGATTCGAATACAGGCAAGAATACTGGCAGTAAAGTCGACGATGAAGTCTCCATAAAATTTCTAGACAGAGGTGCAGGTAGAGATCCAGGTAGTGATCCAGGTAGAGATCCAGGTAGCGGTGCAGAGCTGACGCTGCCGGGAGTCATAAGAAAGAAGCATTGAGCCGCAAGGAGCAAAATCACAAACGGCATTTGGCGTAATTTAGTTTTCATAGAATTATTTATGCTCTAGCTAAATTAGCGAGCGTCAAATATTTAGGCGGTGCCTGATTGGCGGTGTCTGATTGGCTACGTCGTGGCGCGCTTGCGGTTCTGCTAATCAGCTAAAAAACACTGCCTGGTGCTGTTACCACCGAAAAAAAGAAAACAGTTTAAAGACCAAGAATACTTGCCAACCTACTGCAAACAACCCAGGTCTTGCAAGTAACGAAACAACGACAATGACCTGTTGTCGAAAAGCACAACTATCGCAGGTGCGCCACCATATTCGGTATCACAAGCAAAACTCTTTAGTATAGATCAGAGTTGTTGCCGAATGATTAACCTGACTAATTGGGCCCGACTTGTGAAAAAATACCTTCGAAGGTATTTTTTTCATGCATGAGGAGACAATCGTTTGGCAATTGAAATTCGCAAACTGGAAAAAATCGACAGCGAAGAATTCTGGCACCTGCGTTTACGCGGGCTGAAAGAAAATCCGGAAGCTTTTGGGGCATCTTATGAAGAAGCGCTCAAAATGACGGTTGAAGAGAAGAACAAAAGAATGCAGAATGCTCCAGAAGCTTTTGTTCTTGGCGGCTTTGCCGACCAGAAGCTAGTGGGCGTGGTCGGCTTTCAACGAGGCCCGGGAATCAAAACCCGACACAAAGCTTACATCTGGGGTATGTACGTGGCGCCAGAAGGCCGCGGGCAGGGTGTGGCCAAGCAACTGATGCTGAAGATGATCGAGCTGGGCAAACAGATGTCGGCCCTCGAACAATTAACGCTCAGTGTTGTTAACACTAACTTGGTTGCGGCCGGCCTTTACCGATTGCTCGGGTTCAAAGTCTACGGTACAGAACCAGCCGCTCTAAAAATAGACGAAAAGTATCATGATGAAGACCTGATGTACCTGGGGCTATAAACAGGTTAGCGTGTAGAAATCAAACGTCCGTTAACTTTGCTGCGGTATGAATTTTCATAGGTATAAGCATAGGGCTGACTGACTGAAGCATTTGTATAAGTGCTCACTAGCTGCCCCTGCACTTGCTCTTGTGAGTGATTGCGGGATAGTTGCAGGCGACCATTCAAATTCGCTCTTCCAGACTGTTGTTTTTGCTGGGCCAGGCGAACTTCATCTAAACTCATAACTGTGGGTTTAGCATAGTGATATTGCTGCATAGACCGACTGGTACCGCGCTGGGTGAACACCACAGTTCCAGGGCGAGCGGCAGTAATTGGCGACCAGTGAAACTTATTGAGACCAGGGTTGCGTTTGACCAAGTCCTTTTCCCAACCCTTCACCGCAACCTGGCCGTGAACGCAATAGACGGAGCCTAGAGTGCGACGATAAGCAGTTGTTCTGGTGATGGTGTTGACGCCGGCGGATGAGCCCTGAGCAACCGAGCGAGCTTCGGCAGCTCCACCATTGAGCCCCAGAGACGCCAATAGGGCTAGAAGCAGCGCTTGTTTCGCCAATTTAGTAAGAGATGCCAGGCGGTTCATTGTTACCCTCAACTTTGTTACTCTCGGATTTATACAGAAACTTCAGTTCCTGGACCGGTTCATTCATTAAACTGCTCAATTTTGTCAAAGTTATGTCATGGTTGCTGGGGCAATGAAAAGGTTAGGCACTATGATGAGCTAGTCGAACTAGGGCTGGGGTGAATAAGATTCCAAAGAATGATCAAATTACGGTTTCGATCTTTTATTGGCTTCTACCAGTGAGCCTTATTCTTACTAGCTGTTTTGCCATTTGGTATTCGCTCGCAACTCCCACCGTACCCATAACCAATCTAACCGTTCTCCAATATATTCCAACTGTTTCGGACAAAGTTATACAGAACTCAAGGTGGGGCTTAGCTTGTGATTTTGCATGGACAATCGGCGATATCGCTTTCTTTGCAGCATTTATACAAACGGGCTGGGCGTGGAGATTACGAGATTTAGTCCAGAGGATTCACTCAAATCTACTTGTGCAGGTGACTTTGTTCACCCTGATTTACTCGACTGTTCAAATCGCAATTTTTTTCCCCCTAACTTATTTGACGCAATTTTGGATGTCTCATCACTTTGGTTTAAGCTCTCAAAGCTTGCAGGCTTGGCTTGCTGATGGGGGAAAAGCCGCGTTACTCAGCATCATATTGGAATCTTTGAATTGGTTTCTATTCTTTTTCATAGTGATCAAATTTCCAAAGCGTTGGCCAGCCATTTTTGCTGCCGTTTCAATTCCCATAATGCTCTTTATGACATTTATCAACCCCCTAGTTTTTGAGCCAATCTTCAATAAATTTGAACCTATGGCGCCGTCCAAACTTCAAAGAGATATTCAAAATCTCGCTCAAAAATCAGGCATTCCACAGGCAAGAATTCTAGTATCAGACCAAAGCAAACGCACTAACACGACCAACGCATACGTTAACGGTATTGGTTCATCGGCAAGAATTGTCTTATGGGATACCATTATTGCAAAAATGCCTCCTGAACAGGTATTGTGCGTGGTGGCGCATGAAATCGGCCACTACAAACACAATCATGTGCTCTGGGGCTGCCTTATTGGCACTATCTGCATACTTCTGACAATTCCGATAAACAATTACCTGACGCCACTATTCTTCAAGTATTGCCCGGATTCATGGCGGGTCAAATCTGTCAGCGACATTGCAGCCATACCAATTCTGCTGATTTATTCTTCCTGCTTTGGCTTTTGGCAAGAACCGTTGTTTAATTGGTACAGCAGAGAAATCGAACATGATGCAGATATGTTTGAATTTCGTGTCCACGCAGATAGAGTCAATAGCGCAAAATCTCTTGCCTTTCTGGCGCAAGAAAATCTATCTGAGCCGAGCCCGCCTCCCTTAATTAAATACTGGGTGTATTCTCACCCATCGTTGGCGGATAGAATCGAGTCAGCGATCATTGAAAAGTAGAAATTTACGGAGAAAGCCCGGCAGCTAACCGGGCTTTCTCAATCATTTGACAGTGGATAATTATTTCGCTTTGCAGGAACCTTCCTTGCCCTTGCAAGATCCTTCCTTTCCTTTAGTCGAATCATCCTTGGCTTTACAGGCTCCTTCTTTGCCTTTGCATGAGCCCTCTTTGCCTTTACAAGCTCCTTCCTTGCCTTTACAGGCACTCTCAGCGCCTTTTTCGTCTTTGGCCTTCTTCTTATCGCTCAAATCTTCGCTTAATGATGTAGGCAAGCCGTTGGACTGTTCAAAAATCTTCAACGAACCAACTTCATGAGGGGCCGCTTGAGCGGGAGCCTGAACGGTCAAACCGAGAGCAGCAACTAGGGCCGCCGCTAACTGAGCTTTTGCTTTGTCTTGCATGCAGAATTCTCCTGATTTAAATATGTGTTCGTAAGGTCGGTCGGTGTATCTATTGACTAAACGCCTGTGGCAATCATTTATTCCATTAATCCGAACTCATTTTCCCGACACTACTTTTGGGGGAGTGGAATAAAATCAGAGCGTCAATCGTATTAGAGATATGTTTTTCCAAGACACAACCAGGCGCAAGACTCTCGAGAAATGGGTGCAAACCTATTCTCGGGAATTCTTTCACTTTGCCTTGTTCCGTTTGCGAAAACATGAAGACGCAGAGGATGCGGTGCAAATCACTTTTGTCAAAGCCTTTCGCTCATACAACAGCTTTAAAATCGGCAGCAGCGAGAAAGCATGGCTCTATGCCATTCTCACCAACACTATTAAAGATCAAATCAAGTTAGCAACCAACAGACTGCAGGGTTCTTCACTCGACGAGATGGATCTCGAAAACGTACTCGCCGATAGCCGCGACGCACCAGATGAAGCACTGGCAAAAAAGATGGAATACGAACGACTGGCCAGCGGCATCGCCAGCTTGCCCGATCATTTTGCCGCACCACTTTTGATGCGTGAAGTTAGCGATATGTCTTACAAAGAAATTGCCGAACAACTGGTGGTGCCCATTGGCACAGTCATGTCGAGGCTGTATCGCGCGCGCAAAGTGCTTCACGATTTGATGACTGGAGCAACCGAAATTACTGAAATAAATCACACGGCAACAGCCGGCGTCAAAGAAGATGGAATGGAAGGTGCATATGAAATGTGATCAAGTACGAGCATTGATTGGACCAGCAACAGACAATGAATTGCCCAATGCCGAAGCGGCTCTAGTGGCCGGTCATATTAGCGACTGCGCGCCATGCCGTGATCAATGGGACAAAATTTTAAAAGTGCGTCAAGGCATCATCGATATTAGCCGGGCGCAAGAACCTAACGCCGGTTTTGAGAAGCGTTTGATTGCGGGGGTCTATCTCGAAGAAAGAAAAAAGTTGCGAGCATCTTTCAATTGGTCTGTAGTAGGTATCGCAGCTCTGGCACTAATTAGCATGGGCGCTGTGAGCTATATCAATTTGGAAAAATCAAAAAATGAAAATCAATCTGTTGCTACTGCTCAACCAGGCTTGAACAAAACGGCACCTGTTGAAAGCGTTGAGGTGGAAAGTCTCGTGCTTTCGGTAGGACATCATTCGTCAGGACAAGAGAATCCTGCTTACCAAGTGCAATATAAAGGCAAGGCGAATCCGAGCGGCTTTTCAGTTGAGGCGGGATTTAAAATTGAACCTGCAAATCTTGCCAATTATGTTCTGCAAGGGTCAGACATAGTTAAAACCAGCAATGATAAAACACTTGTGCGCATGTGCTACACCAGCCTCAATAAAGGCGAGACCGATTGCATCGATTGCTACCAGGCGCCAAGTGGAATGCTCGCCTTTGCTAAAACTTCCACTAGAGAAATAATCATGGCAAACGGCCAGACAGCTCGGTTTGGAGAAGTAGACGGACAGTCGGCGGTTATGGTTTCTGATCGCGGACTAGACACACTCTATGTCAGTCCCATTGCGGCAAAAAGACTACTGCACCTGGTGTCACCAAATGCGTAAAAGAAACAATTCTGGAACTATCTAGTTTTGCAGTAGCCGGCGTTGTTCTTCTTATAATAGTTTTGATGATATTCTTCGGCAAGGTAGAAAGTTTTGGCCGGCAAAATATCACTATAAACCTTGCGACCCATTTGCTTTTCAATGGCGAGCTTTTCTTTGCGAATGTCCACTTCTTGCTCTTTAGAATTGAAGAAAATAATCGAACGATATTGTGCACCGCCAAGTAGCTGCGGAAACATGGGCGCACTGATCTTCCAGTATTCCTGCAAAATTAGCTTTAACGGAGTTTGAGTGGGATCGTACGAAACCTGCACAGCTTCAGCATGTCCGGTCTTGCCTGAGCATACATCTTCGTAAGTTGGGTTGTCTGACTTGCCGCCTGTATAGCCGACAATTGTTTTTACGCCCTTTATTTGTTGAAGACCCGCTTCAACGCCCCAGAATCAGCCGGCGGCCAGATTGATCTTTTGCAATTCCCCGGCCTGAGCGTCAGCGGCCATAGCCATTACTGTGAGCAATGCTGATAGTAAGGCAATTTTATTCTTAGACATCAATTTTGGCTCCTTCTAAAATGGAATTACACCCTCAATAGCTAATACCTCTGAAAAAGTACTTTATTCCCGTGTATTTTGCTTTTCGTGGAGTGTTTGCAAAATGCTAGACGCTGAACCCGGCATCCGTTTTTCGGCTTCCAAACACATTGCTTCAGCCTTTGCGTATTCCTTCGCGTAAATATAGTCAAAAGTAAGATCTTGCAAATACATAGCCTGCGCTCTGTTCCAGTCGGCATAACTAGGAAATATATTCCAAAGCTCTTCCAAGAGCTCCCTGCGAGCCGTTGTAGAGTTATCGGCTCTTCGTAATCTGTCTTGCAATGTGAATACTTTTTGACGTTCCAAGAAAAAAGGGTCTCGGGCGACTCCAGCAGGTACTAACCCAATTCCAGGGGATCCGCTGTACTCTAGTGTGAGATATTGTTGAGATAATTCGAACGGTGGGTCGGGAAGCACCATATCTTGCAAAGACTTTTCTATAGCTTTTCGCAAGGGCTTCTCTCCACACCACCTGTCGAGAGATCGTGTTTGCTTGCTGTCCACAAAACTAAGTGAGACGCGCAAGGGAGCCAGTTTAATGTATTTGGACAAAGCCTCTGCGAATAAAGCACGTACTTCCAATTCGTAGGCCTGAGGTGTCACTTTTTGGGCACGTGCCGATCTAACCGCCGGATTCTCGATAAAAACGTTTGCCAGGCCGTGATAAAAACCGTATGCATTATCAAAAGTTGGAGGAATAATCATCGCTCCTTTGCGATTGATAAATCCAGTCATATGATTTGGAAGGGTCGCCCACAAAAGATCCGAACGATTTTCCGTATCCATACCAATAAAACTTGGCGCCACTACATAGGCACCACTTTTGTCAATTAAGCCATAACGATCTTGAGAAGGTTGAGCAATTCCAAACAGAGCTGGCGGACTAACGGGATCGTGCCTGGTATCGATACGAACAACGGCAACACCACCTCTAAAATTACTTGCAAAAGTAACGTTATCCGGCATTGCTAAAACGGTTTGTCCGTCCCGATTAACATACTTCCAATGCCCTGCCCTCTCCGCCGTAGCTAGGTCCTCAGAGAAGCTCAAGCAGTTAATGTCAGTGGTTGGGCGTGTTTTCCCATCCTTGCTAACCCAGACTGTTTCAAGGTTTCCGCTTTCCATTTTCCAGAGAACTTCATCGGCATCAAACCAACGGCAAAACTGCAGAGGTGAATCGGGGGTAAATTGTTTGGCCAGAAAGACCTGATTTCCGACAATCACCGTCGAAAGTAAATATTCGTTTGGCCTTGCTGCTTTACCCTCCGCTCTCCAAACCACCCTTCCGGTTCTATCGATAATCTTCCATTCGCCACGCTCTCGCACTGCAGCAAGGCCTTCTCTGAAACCCTGTACATGTTCATATACAGCCGGGATTATCACCCTGCCGTCGCCCGCGATGAAGCCGAAGCGCTCTTTATCAGAAAAGCTGATCAGCCCATCTGATTCAATGCCGACATCGAGAGCACAACCTCTGTAGAAAGGCCCCATGCTGCGCAACACTTCTCCCCTTCGATTGAAGATTTGAAAGTTAAATTGCTCGACGTATTTGTGGCCGCTATCCCAAACCGCACCGGTAATAGTTGAAACAGTGATATCAGCAGGTCTCTCGAATTTTAGCGGCAAAACGAAATTTCCTTTACTATCAATTAAACGCCAGTAGCCGCGATTCAGATTAAGGGCTTCCAACGGCTCCGCAGGCGGTTCCGGTGATGGCTCATTAGCACTAACACTTTGCGCACAAGGCACAGTTAAAGCTAATTGATTCAGCACTAAAAATGTCAAAAACACTACAGGTAGTCTCTTGAGTGAATGTGCCATTGACATATGGTTCCGTGTACAAGCTGATACCTCTAATACATTCCCTCAAAGAAAAAGAATTACCTGGACGCAATTCGTAGGGCTCTCACTGAAACTAGCGGTAATTTTTACAAGAAACACCAGCTTCAACTACTTTATAGAGTATAAAGAAAGTAAGCAAAATAGCCTCAGATTCGGGGTTCTAGAAAAAAAACCAGCAGGGATTGAGCCCTGCTGGTTGCGAAAATCTACTGCGCCTTTTCTAAGCCACCTACTTCTTCTCAGCGCTGAGAAGAATCTCTACGGCCGTTTTGTAGGCCTTGAGCACGGGAGCAATGGTGGCGAGCTCAATGCACTCGTCCGTTGCGTGCAAACCCTTGTAAGTGACACCGAAGCCGCAGATGGTTTCGATACCCTTACCAGCGAGGTAGTTGCCGATGTTGGACGGACCAGCCACTTTCGCCGGTACATCTTTTCCGAACACTTCTGCAGCAGCAGTACTGAGAGCAGCCAGCAGCGTTGACTGCGGTGCCAGCACATATGGCGGCCAGCTTTCTTCTTCGACCACGGCCGTGGCTTGTGCAGTAGGCATAGCGGTGTCAATTGCGTGCGCCGCACCAACAATCAAAGCGCGCGCCTGAGCAGCGTCAAATGCCGGCGTCAGTCGACAATCCACTTTGACGCGACAAACGTCAGGCACTGCCGTATAGCCTTTGCCTCCGCCCATTTCGGTCACCGTGAGCTTGGCCGGCAGTGCAAAACTGGCATCTGCACCAGGCAAAGGCGCCGCCACCATTTGCGATACCAGTGCCGAAGCCTTGACCACTGCATTTTGTCCAGGGCTGGAGCTGCTGCCCGAATGAGCAGACTGGCCATGCACCGTAATTTCAGTGCGAAAGAACCCACGTGCACCAGACGAAATTACGTCCTTGCCCGGATAACCGATCATGACGCCGGCGGGCTTGGGAAATTGGGCCAGATATTCTTTGACCCCACCGAAGCGACCGGTGTGTTCATCGGCGTCGAAAAGCACGTGCAAAGTGCCATTCAGCTTCGAGCGCTGGCGCTGAAAATGCGCCGCCAGATGGCAAAAGATTGCCACCGCCGCTTTCGAATCGCTCGCGCCTCGACCATACAACCAGCCGCTTTCTTCTTGAGCCGAAAAAGGCGCATACTTCCATTTGTTGGTATCACCAACAGTGGCAGTATCGAGACAGGCATCGAGACAATAGATCGGGCCGGCTTTTGCTCCGATTACCGTCGCGACAACCGCTGCAGGGCGATTTTGCTGGTCATAGATTACGGTAAACGGTACCCTTTTTGCTTTCAGCCATGCGCTCACAGCCGCAATCATCAGGTCACAAGTGTCGACTCCGCCTTGCGAAGGAATCGCCACCAGCTCTTTGATTAGCTTAGAGATAGAATCAGATTTCATGAATTTCTCAGTTTACTTTGTGAAGTATAAACCGCCGTTTAGTGGCGGCAGTTGCAACGAGGATCCCATCGGGGATCCCGACGAGGACCGTGGGGCGGATAGACCTTGACCGGGCCGTGATGCCGATGCGGCGGCTCGACATAAACTGGCGGATGGCGATAAGGCGGGCGGCCACGATAGTGGCGGTCATCGCGATAACGGTCGTCGTCGTAATAACGGCGGCCGCCGTAGTTACGCTCTTCGTAGATGGTAATGCCGGGTCTGCCGTCTGCCGAGTCGCCGAGAGAACCGATAGCACCACCAACTATGGCACCGCCAACCACACCAGCAACCGGATCACGCGCAGTAACCCCGCCAATGACAGCACCGATGCCAGCACCAGTAGCAGTGCCCGGACCGACCTGAAAACCAGCGCAGCCGGTGAGAAGTACTGTTACAGCTGCCAGGGCAAGCAGACTGCAACGACGTTTGAATATTTTCAAAATTTTCCTTGTGTGTGTGTGTTTGTGGAATTGAGATTGGAATTTAATCACCAAGCCAAAGCAAATTCTCTCCACTCTCTAACGATAGTAATCAGCAACACTTGGGAAAGTGCTGTGATGATGGCTTGCTGAGTGATCTGATGTAGCTTGGCTTAAAGTTGGAGAATTAGTTGATGGTGGGGGAGAGAACGTACCGTTGGTATAGCAAATACTCTAAGCTAAAGACTTGGACGCTCTTATCTGTTCTTGAACTCAGAATGTGCAATACAGCTTTACTGGATTATCTCAATAGGCCTGCTGGTGGCGGCTTTACCAATCTAGGACTGCCATCGAAAGATTGAAAACCGTTTTTCCGCTTCACAGCTTAGCTAAATGTAAGACTCGCAGAGCTAGTGCAAGATACACTTCTAAGGCATTCATAATTTTAAAAGCTAGCGGAGACAAAAAATGAGCAAGCGCGCACTAATAGTGGTCGATATTCAAAACGACTATTTTCCAGGTGGTGATTGGGAATTGAGCGGTATGAACACTGCCGCCGACAATGCCGCAAAAGTGGTTGACTGCGCTCGCGAAAGTGGCGACCTGGTGATTCACGTGCGCCATGAATTTCCCACCAATGATGCACCATTCTTCCGCCCGGGCTCAAAAGGTGCCGAAATCAACGTCAAGGTGCAACCTGCGGCCAATGAGCAGGTGGTGGTCAAAAACCATATTAACTCGTTTAGAGAAACCAACTTAAAAGCTATATTGGACCAGAATAATATTGACGAAGTGGTTTTATGCGGCGCTATGAGCCACATGTGCATTGATGCAGCAACCCGCGCTGCAAACGACTTTGGCTATAAAGTCAACGTTATTGCCGACGCATGTGCTACCCGTGATGTTGAATTCAACGGTGTCACCGTACCTGCTGCCCAGGTGCACACGGCATACATGGCGGCATTAGGTTTTGCCTATGCCACCATGCATTCCACCGATGATTATTTGAGTGCCGCTAAGAAGGCAATTAAAACCGCTTAGCGAGCACCCATTTCATTATTACGCACAGCGGCATCATCAGACATTTTCGTCAAGATTGATGGCGACCATGCGCTTTCGCTTTCATAACCCTTGGCCGTAGCTGCGCCGATTCCACCCTTAACAGGTAGAAGCATATTGGTCCAGCTAAAGATTTCGCTAACGGCCGTAGGAGCCATTGAGTGAAGTAGTTTAAGTGCCTTGGCTTGAATGGAAATTACCAGATGGGCATCGCCGTATTTGCAAGCTTCGACAATTTGCTTGGCGGCGCATTTAGCATCAATACTGGTTAGCGCCAGTGAATCAAAGATTGAGAAAAGCGCATACTCGACTTTGTTTTGGCCTTTCATTTCAGCGTTGCGTGCGCTTCCAGTGCGCATCAAGCCAGGACAAACAGTGGTGACAAAAATATTGTCCTTAGCCAGTTCGCTACGCAATCCTTCAGAGAAACCTACTAGCGCGTGTTTACTAGCGCTATAAGGCAGCAAATGGGGCACGCTGACGAGGCCGGCAATAGAAGAAATATTGACGATGCGACCGCGATTGCGTTTTTTCATGGTCGGCACTACTGCATTAACGGCATAGAGTGGCCCCCAAAAATGAGTATCCATCGACTTTGCGTAATCTTCGTTGTTTTGAAATTCAAAAGCACCGGCTTGAATAACACCAGCAATATTCATCAACACATCAATATCGCCGCATTGCTCTTGCACCGCAGCCACAGTGTTTTTCACTTGCTCTTCACTGGTGACGTCGCATACGAATGTGAAGAGACGGTCTGATGGAATATTGAGATAATCTCTGGCACGTTCAAGCTCTTCGCCATCACGAGCAGCTAGAGCGACAGTTGCGCCTTGCTCACCGACAATGCGGGCAATTTCAAGCGCTAAACCACGAGATCCACCCATAAGCAGCACAGTCTGATGATTTAAATCCATAAACTTAAACTGTCGAATCAACTTTGCGGTAGCCATACCTGCACTAATTAGTGTCATTCCCAGGCTGACCACGCCCCATATCCTGCTCTTTTTAGCCACGTCAATTCCTCTTTACAAATGTGTGTTAAATGGTAGCGCCTTAGAGCGCTCCACTTATGTTTTCAGAGACTGGGGCCTTTATTAAAGGTTCCATGCAAAGTTGGACCTAACGCAAAACTTATTCACTGACGAGAGTCACTTCTACTTCTGCCTGGTGTGGCTTATCAACCATAAAGCTAAAAAATAGTAACGCCATTGTCCCCAACTTCCAACAAATGACTGCGACGATCTTGCCTAGAACCGCGAGTTTTAATGGCTCGCATCTTGCCATGGTAATCAGGCTCAGAGCCGGTACCAAGCAATATGATATTGTCGGCCATATTGCTGAAGCGTGTCAGAGCAATGTGTCCCTTCCCTCCAGAGAAGCCCTCACCCACGGTTTCGTAGGTCAATAACGATGTCACACCACGAATTGCCAGGTGCTGCAACAAGGAATAAAGATAGTCGTACAACCTTTCATGATCACCAGCCGCTTTAGCCAGATCGCCGATAGAATCAACAACTACACGCTTGATGTCTTTGGCGCGCACGGTCTCAAACAGCTTAACGATCACGCTATCAATTTGCAGTTCAACAGGAGATGAATATTGCAATTCTAGTCCGGCTGCTTTAGACTCGTAGTAATCGGCTCCCAGTGCCTGAATCAAGCGGCCAAGCTGGGATGGATTCTCTTGAAAATTGACGTACAATCCGGGCTGATTTTGTTGAATTCCGCTCAAAATAAATTGCATACTAGCAGTGGTTTTACCTGCCCCGGTGGGACCACCTAAAATGGTGGCGCTGCCGCTTAACAAACCTCCTCCCAAGACTTCATCGAGGCCGGGAACACCTGAGACTATACGTTCGTTAGAAGCAACATAGGTTTCGGGTACATGTGGTGTGATCAGGCGTGGATAAATTTCCATGCCAGCTGCAGAAATATTGCAGCCATGCAGACCTTCCCGATAAGCGCTGCCTCTCAGTTTCAAAACTCGCAAGAAGCGTTCATCTCTAGTAGTCAAAGAACTGCGTAAAAATTGCACGATACCATCGGCAATGGCAAATTCAGGCAACACTTCTGCATGATGGTCATTGTATTCACCGACTAAAAATACAGTCGTTTCAAATGACGTAAGCAATCCAGTAAGCTGATAAAGCACGCGGCGCATCTGTTGCGGCGAGTCAGCCACATCATGCAAAGCTTTAAACGAATCGATGACAATTATCTTTGGCGCCAGGGTCAAAATCACGTCTTTGATATAAGGAACCAGTGTTTCGATACCTTTCTCCGCCAGCTGGGCGCCGATATCGCGATAATGGATTACTGTTCCCACTTTCTCTTCGTCGAAAAATTCGAATCGTTGCAGATAGGTGAGGACTTTGGCTACGGGTTCGGAAAGGGTAGTTATATAGAGGATCGGCCTGTCATGGGTCAAAGCATGATGAAAAATCATCTGTTCAGCAAAAATTGTTTTTCCGGTGCCTGGCAAACCCATGATGATATTGATGGAATTTGCAGGAAAGCCTCCGTGCAGAATCGTATCCATCTGAGCATTGCCGGTACTGACGCTCTGATCTAAATTAGTCATGGCTTCGATTTACCTTGTCTGTAGCTTCTTTCAGGGCCTTGAGCACGCGCGTACGTTCCAGTGGTTTGCGCAGGAAGGCATCGGCACCCACTTTCTTGGCCCGCTCCTCAGAATCCATCACGCTGAAGACTATAACAGCAACCACATCCTGAGTGGCTAGATCATCTTTTAGTAAGCGACAGAGAGTCAAACCATCGAGCCTTGGCAACAAAATGTCTGCCAAAACTGCCAGCGGGGGCTCCTTGCGAATATTGTCCAACGCTTCATAGCCATCTGTTTCAATTTTTACGTTATAACCTGAATCAATC
Organism: Candidatus Obscuribacterales bacterium; assembly: GCA_949127735.1. Taxonomy (GTDB): domain Bacteria; phylum Cyanobacteriota; class Vampirovibrionia; order Obscuribacterales; family Obscuribacteraceae. Next base: position 24,062 of record CASBPX010000152.1, read on the forward strand.
AAGAAGTGGCTGACAAGCTCCCGCACATTAGGGTCGGCGTCGGCGACAATTACCACATCAGACAAAATTCTATTCAGCTTAGGGCCGTCTTGTGCACCCACTCCAATCTGCTCCTGCAAAGATGACCCTATTTTACAGGTTTGACAGCCTACTGTGTCAAAATATGGCATGTGTACAGCGCTGAACACAGCCTGTAGCCATTGTGCTACAAGCAGTTGAAAGATAGCGAGTGACACCGCATGTGGTGAGAAACAACTTACTATTTCTTACAGTAAATCTGGGGTTTTAGAAAAAGAAATTGCCGGCTGAATTTTTCCGAAGAAAAAAACAGCCGGCAACCACAGACTAAATTACTTCTTCTTGCAGCAATCCTTCTTGTCGGTGGTGGGATGGTCCTTGCAGGGTCCCTTCGCAGTGCCGGTGTTGCCCGCCTTGCCGTCGGCCTTCTTCATCTTTTCGATGGCTTCACGGTCCTGCTCGCGAGCCCAACGATCCTCTTCGGCCTTGCCGCGACCGCCAAGGGGGTTCTGGTTCGTAGACATGACTGTCTTCCTTCTGTGGGTTGCTGGTTGCAGTAGTTATGGATGTGATGTTCAAATGCTCTCACGAGCATGCCGGCAACGACAACGAACATAAAGCTCGTCATCGTGCCGACTGAATTTCAGGAGCTGTGGTTACCCACGACTCCTGTCTCACTCTTCAGAGAGACAGACTCAGGTCAGGGATTGGCCACCGGAACGACCGTATCCAGACCGATCAGGATTTTCTCCATCACAGTCGGGCTCGGCATTTCGACGACATTGTCGATGTTCTTTGGCATTCCAGACATGCCGAGCGCCTTGATGTCGTTGACGACATTGGGCAGGCCAGAGCGGAAACCGTGCTGCTTCCAGCCGAGTTCCTGCAGCTCCGGGTCCTTAAGAGCTTCCAGCAGGCGCTTGCCGTTGGCAGTGCGCGCGATGAACGGATGGCTGCTCCACACCGTCGGCTCAGAATAGAGCACCCGCCGAGTGCGGACGATCTCGTCTTTGCTGGCCGGATTCTGCAGGACAAACTCCACCAACTGCGACTCATAGCCGGCGATCATCGGGCGAGCGCCCATGCCGGTGGTGAGGTAGCCCTGGAAGAGATCCTTTGAGCTCTGCTCCATGAAACCAAGGCGTGTGAACACCGAAGTCAGCTTCGGCATCAGCGCGTCGATGGTGGCATCGTCGGGGATGTCACCGTTGTTCAAGGTGCTGGAGAGCAGGCCCGCGAAGATGAAGCCCGAGTTGCTGAAGCGCGGGTCGGAGGTACGAATGCCGATGCGCGCGTTGCCGCCCACCTTGTCGAAACCGGCATCCTTCCACTTGGTGCCGTCAGAAATCATCTGCACCAGCTTCGGCATGTCGGTTATGTAGAAGACATCGCCGCGCTTCTGCACGACGTTGATCTTGATGAGGAAATCCGCAATTTCGCTCCAGGTGTAGATCACCATGGGCGAATTGAAGATGTTGTCCGACCCTGCCACCTGACCGCCGCGCTGACGATAGATTGCGAGGGAGACCTGGCTTGATGGCCACAGGAAGTCATCCTGAGCGGTGAGCACAGTGTCGCGCACCATAGCCACCGAGCCGGCCTTGCGGGCATTGACGGTGATCTTGTACCTGTCGAGCAGAATCTTCTGCACGTCAGGGTTGTTGAGGAATTCCTCTTTCTCGCCGCCATAGTAACCGCTCACCGTGATCGGCTGCAGGCCGATGGTCAGGGGCGAACCGGCGGTACCGGAAAACTGCTTGAAAGCGACTACTGCAGCCACCGCTACAACAAGTAGGGCTGCCGCGATGATATAACGAATTGTGCTGGTCATTACGAGGCCTCCTCGGCTTTGAGTTCGATGTTAGGAAAGCTCATACCGCCCATGCTGCCCGCGAGGAACTGCGCAACATCGTTGATGTGCAGCTTCTCGTAGAGGTCATTGAGCTGGGTCTTGATGTCGGGCAGTGTCTTGCGCTCCGCTGTGGCGATGAAGTCTTTGGCAGACTCGATACCACGGGTGGTGAGCAAAACGTAACGCGACAGCCAGCTGTCGATGGGTACGAGGTACTGATTCAAGAAAGGCTCTGCGGCGGCGAACTTGTTCCAGTCGCTTTCGATGGCCGTGAGAATGCGATTGGCTTCTTCGCCGATTTCAGCCACCAGCTCTTTTGCCACAGCATGCTGCGACGGAATCTGGCCAGCGTAGCCGCGAAGGATTTTCACCTTGGCCTGAGCAGCCTTGATGGCGGCCGCTTCTTGTTCGTTGGGCGTGGTGCGCTGTGAGAGCGTGGTGCCGGGAACCAACAGCATCACTGCCGCGCCCGTCAGCACTGCTGGAAGCAGACTGACCACCACGCTCAAATCGATGGCGAAAACACACAGCACAAAGGTCGTAACAGCAACGGCGCCTGCGGCTAAGCCGGCGACGATGTCTCTGCGTTTGCAAGGATTGGACATAGTATTTCTCCGTGAGTTAGATGTTGGGTCTACCAGGGGCTAGTTGTAGCCCTTGGCCTCGCGGAAAGCCTTGATCAGGTCCTTCTTGGCGTCGAACACCTTGCCCGAGGTGAAGGCAGCCAGCGGATTGAGCTGCGCCGGATTGGCCCCGCCGAACATGATCGAATAGACCGGCACGCTGGTAAGAGCGGAGGTCATGGCATTCTGCTTGAAGGCGTCGAAGCTGCCCTGAGAGTCACCGTCGGTCATCAGAATGATGGCCGTCGAATAACGCTCATGGTCGTACTTCTTAATCTCCTGCAACGCTGCGATGGCAGGCGTGTAGAAATCGGTACCACCGTCGGCGTTCTGCGCATTGACCCATGCCCAGAGGTCGTTCAGAGCAATGGAGCTGTTGCCCTTGACCGTCTTGACACCACGCATGGTGGCATCGAAGGGAATCACGATGGTGACATCGTCGGGCGACGACTGCAGCATGTAGCGCTCGGCCAGCTGCTGGTCGAGTACGACACGCATGCCGCTCTTCAGGTCTTCCACTGCACGGCCCTGCATGGAACCGGAGAAGTCGAGAACGTAGATGGTCAGGCTGGGCTTGCGGAAAGCAGTCTGGTAGAGCGTCAGTGCCTTCTGAATCACTTCCGCCGAAGGCATGTTGATGGGGCTGAGCACGCGGGAAACGTCGAAGCCGAGCGCCGGATTGAAAGCCGGAGCAGCAGCCGGGTCGAGGTTGATGCCGAGGCCGGCGCGACGACCAGAAGCGATCAGCTGCTTCTGCACATCGGCAGTAGCCATGTTGGCCTGGAACTTCTGGAAAATCGCTTCCTTGGCTGCGTCACCCTTGTTGACGTAACCGAGCGGCGCGTCGGCAATCGCCAGACCATCCACCGGATAGACAGCGACGAGCGGCTCACGGCCTTGCTGCGCCAGAGCCTGGTTGGTCTCGATCAGCAGCGACTCATAGTTGAACATCGCATCGAAATAATCGTAGCGATCGACGAAGAGATCCTTCAACCAGCCGGAACTGCCAGCGGAGCGGTTGACCCCGCTGAGAATGCTCTTCACCTTGGCCGCCACCTCAGGCTTGGCCAGGTCAGCTTCCGACAACACTTCCGGGTTGCCCGAAAATGCATAGAGGAAGCCGAAGTACGAAGCCGCGCCAGAGTTGCTCTGGGTGGCCGACGTCATCATGAAACGCAGCTTGCCGCCTTGCGAGGCCTTCAAGATGTCGTTGACGGTGACGTTGCCCTTGGTCCATCCGAGGCGCTCTGCCACGGACTTCTTCACACCGAGCACCACCGGGCTGCGGTAGACGCTGGTGATATTCTTGACCACTTTCTGGGTGTCGCCCAGCGTGATCCACATGCGGTCGGCGGGCATCACCGCGTCATAGTCGATGCTCTTGCCCTTCTGGAGCTCGAGCATGATGTCGACGGAGCCCTTGTAGTCGACGACCAGCGTAGCGCCGGCCTGACGGGCAGCCTCCTGCATGATCGGTTCGATCGACTTGTTCTCGGAGCCCGAGAGCAGGCGAATCACCTCCTGGTTGGAGGTCTGGGCGGGGGCCTTCTTGTCGTCATCCTTGCAGCCGGCAAGACCGACCAGGGATGCAACAACAACTGCTGCAGTGAGTAAGCGTTTGAACATAGATTTCCTCGGCTAAGTTAGCGAGAGCAAGACTTGCGTCTTGCCCTCGCATGGGTTCAGTTTCAGTTGTGGTTCAGCAGCAGCAGAATTACTTCTGCTCGGTGGGGGCCTCGGTCGCCGGAGCGGTCGCGCCCATGCCGAGCTTGGCGCGCAGGCGGTCGCCGGCGGAGGAAGCGGCGGCCTTCTCGGCGAGTTCGGCGCGAGCCTGGTCGG
>CASBPX010000153.1 GCA_949127735.1 Candidatus Obscuribacterales bacterium
ATATTTGATGGCAAAGAATGAGACTTCTAACTTACGAAGTTATGAGAATCAAAAGCTTCTAGTGGGGCTGTGAATTGCTTAAGGGTTTAAAAGTGGGCGAGCGTACGCAGGGCTGGCCGGGGTTGCCAAGTGATAGGACCACAAAAAGACGATAGCGCAACCGCGCGAACCGCAAGGCCGCGCACGCTGTCACGCCTTTGTTTTGAGAAATTTGTCACTCCAATCAGTCTGCTGATGAGCTTTCGAAAGCCGTAAATGCACCACAATAACAGCACCAAACTCAGTATCACTAAACGATATTGGCTGACTAATTCAGGCCACCATCTCCGGTGCCAAAAAAATTGATAAATTCTTCAAAGGCAAGCAGGGCCGCAGAAAGCATACTTGCATTTCTTAAATTCCACACTTGTCATCTCTACAGCTCTGGACAGACCAGCTCTAGAGCACCATAATTATCTCAACTGAAGAGGAGCACCAGATGCAAAACGCCGGCCACATGCCTAAACTCGAATTGGCGCACGAAACCATAGACATGAGCCCGACTTTGAGCACGCAAACCTACAATCGCCTGGTTGCCGCTCTTGAAGATGGAGCTGCCATTGCAGATGGTGCGGCAAAATTCATTCCTCCGCAAGAACGTTTCTTCTCAAAACAAGATCGTCAGGCAATAACCAATGCCAACATGACCCTGGTATTAGACCAGCTCACATTTTCCTCAGATCGACTTGCTGGAGCCATGCACCGCATTGGTTATCTGGAAAGCCAGGTCGAAACCATGGAAGACAGGCTGCGATTTTTACCCGAATTTCGTGCTAAAGCGGCTCAGTCGATTGTGCTCGAGCGGCAAAATTGGGAACTCAAAGATGTAATCGAGCAACGCAATATGCAGCTGATTAGACGCGAGCGTATTCTTGAAGATAAAGATCAACAAATTGCCATTCTCGAAAAAGTGCTGGCCGCCCATAAAAAGCATCTCGATATGGTTGAAAGCGATCTGGAAAAATTAGAGACCAATCCATGGGTGCGTTTCTGGGCCTGGTTTTCCGGCATGTCACTACCCACGCGCTAGCGCGTCTGTGACAAGGCGAGTTACATAACAATTCTACAATCAGAGTCTTTCTGCTTGCAACGGCCTGAAGAAACTCTTTAAATTGAGTTATATCTCCTAACACCTTTCTAGAGTCATAACAAAACACTTTTCACTAATTACATAACTGCAGCCACCTTTACCTCGTACTTTCAAATCTCCACGATTCTGGTTGGAACACGAAGCAATGGTAGCGACCGCTTTGGCGGCTCTTTGCATAACAACAAAAACTATAACTATGCAGACCAATTCTAAAGAAACAGGTGCCAAATCCTTGCCACTGAAAAGTCGGTTCGGTCTCAAAAAGAAGCCTCTTATCGCCGTCAATCTAGACGTTGATCGGGGCAAAACCACCAACTACAAAGTCAACCGCGCGTACATCCAGGCCATTCTCTCGGCCGGCGGTGTGCCCCTGATTATTCCACCCATGAAGCAGAAAGACATGATTGCAATGCTTACTGCTTGCGATGGAATCCTTCTCATCGGCGGACGTGACTACAACCCTGAACGATACGGCGAAACCGCCTGCAGTCAAATTAGCCAACTTGATCCTGAGCGGGAAGAATTTGATTTCAGACTGGTGAAATATGTAATTGAGCAAACAAGCATTCCCGTTCTCGGTATTTGCGGCGGCATGCAATTGCTCAACATTTACCTGGGCGGCAGTCTTCATCAGCACATTGAAACAAGCTTTCCGGGCCAGGGAGAGACGCATCGCAGTACGATCGTTCAACCGCACGCAACTCATGATGTTGACCTGGTAAAAGCACTAAAGTTGCGCAAGATTTACCGCAAAACAAAAGTGTCCACGGTCAGCTCGCATCACCAGTCAGTGAAAGTGCTGGGCAAAGGCCTGACTCTGGAAGCCATTGCCTGCGGCTCTGAGATTGTGGAAGCCTTCAGCTACAGCGGCAGTCGATACTTGATTGGTGTGCAATGGCACCCTGAACAAGATTATGCCGCCAACAAGTTGCTTTTCCGCTCGCTGATTACAGCTGCTGTGAGGTAAAGCGCAAAGGTAAAGCGCAAAAGGTAAAGGGTAAAAGAAGAATTGACAGTGTTTTGGGCCAAGCGCTCAGAGCATTTTCAATTCTTCCCTTTTGCCACCGCCTATTACTTTCTATAGTTAACAATGAGTTTTAAAAATCGCGATCGGGGCAAAAAATCGATCGTATGAGAAATAAAAATGCATGGCACAAGGGAGTAGAACCCTCATGCCATGCAGTACACCACCAGCGTCGTTTATCGGCCTTCGAATATCGGACTAGCTACCAGTTTAGCCGCTCCGCCTGTGACAGACAGCAAGACCTTTCCTTCAGCCACACCGAGGGCCAGAGCCATGTCTAGTTGAATGCGGTCACGACTGCTGGTGCCATTGGCACTGGCCAATACTAGTGCAATTTTGCTGTTGATCTGCTCGGCCAGAGTGGCCATGGCAGCTTGCAACTGTTCCAGGTTGATTGGTTGCAGCGGCCCCGACGTCAGGCTCAGAGCCGTGAGTGCACAGCGCGCAAACCAGTATTC
>CASBPX010000154.1 GCA_949127735.1 Candidatus Obscuribacterales bacterium
AATTTTCTTGAACCACGCAATTTAGCAGTGGCTGCCACTAAAGGAACGCTGAAGAAGCGTGAAGAAGATCTGGCTGGTGTGAAAAAGAAAGCCCAACAAATGCATGCTGCAGCTGTTGAAAAGGCCGAAAAAATTACTGCTCTGGTTGCTATTCACCACGTAGCTAAAGTTGGCGAAAGCGGCAAGCTGTTCGGCAAGATCACCAACAAAGAAATTGCTGATTTGATTGAAAAAGAAGTTGGTTTTGCCATCGACAAACGATTGGTCAAAACTGAAAACGAAATTCACGCCCTTGGTGTCTACAAAGTGACAGTTAAATTGGCCAATGAAGTATCTACCGAATTGCAATTAGAAGTGCTGCGTGAAGGCGCTACACCAACCACCGGTAAGAACGTACAGCCTAAAGCCGAAGCATCTGCTGTTGAAGTAGACGCCGAAGTTGAAGAGGAAGTCGCGGCTGTTTAAGCCAGAAGCTCCAGATATTCAATCTTATAAAAATGCCATTGCACCTCGGTGAGATGGCATTTTTAACGCGCTTGCACTAAGGGTGGTGTCACGTTTTTTCTGTTTTTAGTCGTACATCGCGCAATCGTTAGCTTGTTATTTAAGCACGCAATAGCAATATAGAAACTGCTGCGTTGTGCCGAATGGTGTGTTGTGCAGCTCTGTTGCACTTTCAATAAGTTTGAATTTTGTTCCGAACTCGTTGTGCAGTGTGTCTGCGTCATAGCGCATAGTTGAGAGTCCGCTGCATTTTTCTGGCCCCTGCGGACCAAATGTGGCAACAATAACGTGCCCTCCAGGCTTTACAGCTTTTGTTACCTGGCGCACGTATTTGATACGCTCTTCATTTGACGTTAGAAAGTGAAATACAGCTCGATCATGCCATACATCATAATGCTGAAAAGGCAGTTCGACTTGAGTTATATCGGCAGCAATCCAAGTAACTAGAGCCGCATTATCTCCAAGTCGACGTTTAGAGACTTCAATGGCCGTTTCTGAAATATCCAAGATGCTGACGTTTCTGCAACCGTCTTTTAGCAAGTCGTCAACTAGGGTAGATTCGCCGCCGCCTACATCAATTATAGAAGCGAACCGATCAGTATTTGTCTTACAAATTAGTTCAAGCGATTTCTCTAGATGCGGTCTATACCAGCTCACTGCATCAGATGCTTTTGTTTTATAAACGTTATCCCAATGCGTTTTTTGATCCATTGAGAACTTTCCTAGAATCGTTGCCGGCCCTTAAACTGCCGCTGCAATCTCGTCCCGACGGCGTTTTACTTCCGCCAGACCAGCCGCTGTCAGCGTGGCACTGCCGTCGCTAGATTTTTCTATCCAGCCATTAGCCAAAAGCAATTCTTCAGAGCTGTTCAAAAGTTTTCTCTCGTCACTAGACAGGCGATCAGAAATGGCTGGATGTACTTTCGGCAATTGACCGTTGCGGTCGTAGGCCGTGTCCATCAAGCCAAAGGCAAAGCCTTCTAAAGTAACGCCTCTCATGTCGTGTCTCCCATTTCTATTGTCTGCAGGCTATGTTTAATGCCAGGGTGTGCCGGGGGGTGGGCTGAAAGCAGATGTTGACAAGCTTTCGTTATTAATATATCTCTTTTGCCGCCAAAGAGATATTTTTTCGATTTAATGCTAAGCGCATCCTTGGAATGGTCGTAAGTGAATGAGCACCAAACACGGTATCAGTTTTCTGCTCGACCTGGGTGATTGGGCCGGGCAACTGTACTCCACATGAAGATCTCGAATGGGTTAAGGCTCAGCTGGGGGCAGGGTGTGCTGCTGCTGAGCAAGGTAAGCGCCAAGCTCAGTCTGGCGAAACTGTCATTAGAATCCTCATCAATTGTCGTCAGAACTAACAGTTTTGGACAATAGCTTTGAAAATGCTTCAACTTCCAATCTTGAAGGATGCCCACAACTACAACATCTGGTGCAGAAAACAACGTCCAGCTAGTTTTATCCGCAAACGAGAACAATCCGGTTCGACACATATCTCAGTTCCGCATTCAGGGCCCAAATCATTCCAGGCCTTTGCTCTTTCAGCGCGCGCGTAATCACGGTGAGTCTGTTCCTCCCTTGCGAAAATCTCGGGAGTGTTCAACGAGTCTCTTAGTGACTTGCTCTTCACCGTGCAGAATGATTTATCACTCGAAGATAAATAGCAGTAAGGCTGGAGCTTGTTCATAATCTGCCAAAACCGCGAGTCATCTTCTTGCTCGTCATCAATAAAAGTGCAATTAGAACCAAGGGCGTCGAGAATTTCAGCATCTGTGACCGTGCGCTCAATAATCATCAGTTCGAAGTCGACACCATAATTAATTTCTGACCGACCTGACTTCTGTTCGGACACAGCATAGTCGCCAACCGCCCTCCACCCAGCTTCTTTGCCTAAAGACACTGGCGCAAATCCGACCGCGTCATATAGGATTAGAAGAATGCAGTATGGCTGTTTAGGAAAATCCAAATCTTCAACTGTAAAAGACGAATTTTTTATCCAGAAAAAATCGCCGTAGTATCCCAATTCGACCCTTTTTGCCTGATAGCACCAGTTGGCCAGGTTGAGATACTCTTCAATTGTTGGAATTGGTTTCATTGACCGTCATCATCAGAATCTTTGCCCAACACTTGGTTGGTCCATCCACCTAGAATTATTTCAGCGTCGCACATCAGAACCCAATCCACTATTGATTCTGAAGGCAAAGTGGCAGGCTTTCCTACTCGTATATCTGGATCGTACCGAGAGTCATTGCCATAATTTACATTGAGTAACTCCGCCTGCGGCCATCCTGTGACGTATGCCCAGAGATATTCCGTATCGACGCCGTTAGTCACTCGATATTTGACAATTAAGTCAAACTCGCTCGGAACTTCACCTTCAAGATATCTTGAGCGGAGCTCATTCAGTCCTGCGCGGGCAGTATTAACTGCATTCGTCATTGCAGACGACCATTCTTTGACTACCGCACCTTTTTCAACTGGCTTATAAATTTGACTACAGACCTGGTAATAGTATTCACCGTCGGACAACTTTAGAAATGCGGGCGGAACGATGGTGAGGAATGCAGTGTCGTGCTCCTCTAATTGTTCGTCGAATCGGAGATGCACAATGGTGCTACCTGCAGGGGTATTTTTCTGATAGGCTTCTTCGATATCGGAACCAGCGACTCTAACGTTGAGTGGTATATCAAAATTGACCAGGTCGGGCGAACTTTGACGATGCTCTTGAAGCAGTTTGACCAGTTTCCATGCCAATCCGGTCATCACACTGCCCATTTGATTTATGAATTGCTTCGGTAATTTGAACGCTTGAATTTCTGGCAAGCCCACAAGATACATGCCTTTTGTTGTCATCCATATGCTGCCGTATTCATCCACCGAACACGTCACGCGCAGCCAGTCAGAAAAACGAAGGTGCGTTTCTTCAGTGCGCAGATCTTTTAGAACTACATCTGATGATAACAATTCTAATCTTGGGCCATCCAGAAACCAGGTATCCAGTTTCGCAGCTAGAGCTGCGCAGATTGTTCGGCCCAGAAGGTAATCTGTCGGAGGCCAGACAGGCACACATGAGCCTTGAAATATTATCCAGTAGACTGCATTTGTAAGTTTACTAATATCTTCTTCAGTGCTTCCGGTCGAATCGAGCGCACCAAGTGGCAGCTGAGCCATTTCGCTATACAAAGGAGCAATCAGATTATTGCGACTCGACTCCAAATATTCTATTGCTTGTACTTGAAGCGGTTCAGGGATAAATTCTTTGATGGCTTCAATGACAAATAATTTGAGCTCGTCAGGAAGAGTCTGAACGGGTACGACAAACCCACTTTCTATGTATTCCGGCAAAACTATGCAAATTTTTGATGCTTTACTCATAACTATGCAATGCCCTCGGCTGAGCCCCCTACATTAGCCACACCAGATCTCTTGTTTCAGTGTCCATTCGCGTTGATTTCATGCGAATTGCTTGCTGCTACTTGATTTGCGTGATTGATTTCGGCAGTCATTTCCGAGTAGCCATCTTTGTCTAAAATTTGCCAGCCTTTCCACATGTAATCGTCAGCTTTTGAGTCTCCGGCGGCTATGAACTTGAGCGTAACTAGATTTACATCTTTGGGAAGGGTTTGGGCGGCAGTTATGGTTGCTTTCAGAGTAGCCTCAGTCAGGTTCTGCTTCAACTTTTTCTCCTCATCTCCGACCTCAGTCTCTGCGAAGGGTTGCTTCAGGTCGGCGTCACTGACCGGAACAAAGGTGACGCTTCTCGTGAAGTGAGATGTCAGATCACTTGCCTTTTCAGGTCGTTGTATTGAGCTGAATCAATTAATTCACGGCGCTGCAACTTCCCCACAACGACACCGGGCGCTATCCCAATTTCTTGAGCGAAACAAACAATTGATCGTTTATCAAACTTTCGACTCGAAACAAAAGCTTCTAGGTTTTTCGGTGGCATCAAAATATCGCTAGCGAAAGAATTAGCTTCATGCTCTTTGAGGCTTTGCTCACCGGTAGGGTTGACATCGAGGAACACTTCCTTCTTGCCGTGAAGCAGTATGTGAGCCATCTCGTGAAAAAAAGTAAGCCAGAAATGATCATCGGTTCCATGTCGGAGATTTATTTGTATAAGAGCTTTTTGCGGTGTTAGCCATTTGCTTGCACCACTAATGTGAGCTTTGGAAAGGCCCGGCACAAAGACTACGGCGATGCCGTAAGTTGCGCACTTCTTTGTGATTTCTACTTTAATATCGGTGTGCTCTTTTAAGGTCAACTCACGAATTTCAAAAATCGCTTCACGCACTCCCTTGGCGTCAAATGTTTTGCAGTTTATCTGTTGGGCCAAAATTTCACCACGGCGGAGCCACGCACTGGCAGCACCAGGCTCTTTTTCGAAGGTTTCGGAATTCCGAAATGCTACTTTGGGTGAAAGCCACTGTTCATTCCATACTTCGGGAGAGGCTATTCCATAAAAGCTTAAAACCTCTTGAAGCTGGGCTACTGGGTCAATGCGTTTGCTTATCCAGCCAAATTTGATCATTGCAGAAACAGGAATTTGCTTTAGCCAACCAGTGAAATTCATCAATCGTGCTCTTTCTCTTTCTTTGGCTGAGAAGTTTTGATAATTGGATTCAAGATTGAGCCAGAATTTCGCAGGAATGTTTAACACTCGCTCCAGCTGGAGGGCGGTGTCCGCGGTTATACCGGTTTTGCCCTGAACGATTTCATTGATCGTCTTAATTGGTCTGCCCATCCTTAATGCGAGGTCCGACTGAGAGATAGACCGCTCTTCTAGCGCGTCAATCAAAATCTCTCCAGGAACAACGCTGTAATTTGGGCGAAACTGGTTTGTTGACGTATTAGTCATGAGTGATGGACCATCTAAATCTAGGGAGAATACTCCAGCAAGATCACCTTTGAGAGCGTGGCAGCGCCCAGGCGTATTTCTTAACTGCTCCAAAGAGTCGGCCGCTGCTAACTGAGTCATCTTCTTCATAATCGCTTTTGCTCTTTGATTGCCATAGACTTTGCCCAGCTCCGTGTCGGAGTTGAATTCCTTTTCTAGTTTTTTGCTCGAAAAGATGATATCCATAATTATTTTTGCATACTTTTAACGATAAGGGTTAAAAATTATTGAAACAGTTTCTTTGACCTTTCCCGTGTGCAGGTTGCGGCGTTCAGTTGTCTCCGGCTCCAAGAAATCATTTGTGCCACTGCTTGTGGCACAAAATCGTGTCGGAGTTCGGGATTGAAGAAAGTGCTTTGGCTCGTTCGTTTTAGATACACATCACGGCGAAAAATAGGCGATTTTTCAAATATCAATCTTCTAAATCTATTCGCTCGCCTTGAAACGGCTCCGTCGTCAGCGTTCCATCTGCTTGCTTTTTCAAAATTTCAATTTTAGCTTCGGCCCCTTTGATGAACTGTTCGCATTCAACAGAGAGTTTGATGCCTTGTTCAAAAAGCTGTAACGCCTTTTCTAGTTTTACTTCGCCGTCAAGTTCACGCACTACATTTTCCAGTTCTGCCAGAGATGCTTCAAAGTCGATTTTCAGTTCAGGTTCAGTGATGTTCATGATTTTTGTTCTCCGGGAATCGTTTTCAGGCACTCTGGAAATAACAGCGGTAATTTCTTCTTTGATTTCAGTCATCACCGCCTGGGCCGGCGCAGTTGCGGTAGTTTTTTCGGACACAGCCGATTTTTCTGCCTTACTTTTGCTCTTAGTTTTTTTGATCGATTCAGTGGCTTCGGCCACATCAACGAGTTTGCCCTCAAAAAATGAAAGCTGCTGAATCTCGTTTGTTTTTTCGTCGTCATCGCTCATTTTTCAATAGACTCCACTGTCAGTGTGATTTTTCCTGAGCGTAAAAGTGCTTGTACTCTGTCGCCTACATTGAGATTTTCTGCGCGGGTAACTATTTTCCCATCCAGTGTTCGCAGCACCGAAAAACCCCTGGCCATCACATTATCAGGCCCTAGTGCATAAAGTTTTTCTTTCAATTCTTTGACTTTATAATTGTTGGCTGCCAGCAATCTTTCTATGCAGTTGGTGATGTGTTGCCTTCGCCTCGACACGTTTACTGAAGCCAGCTCAAGGCGATCTTGATAGCGGTTTAGAGCATTGATGGGCGAATAACGTACTAGATCGCGACGAGCATGATGCATGCGCTCTTCGACGGTTTGAATCAAGCGGCGGTTGAGAAAGGCGAATTTTTCGAGCAGTTCGGCACTACCGCGTGCCACCAGTTCGGCGGCGGCGGTTGGTGTAGGCGCGCGCAGGTCAGCAACTAGATCGCAAATGGTCGTGTCAGTTTCGTGACCCACGCCTGAGATGATAGGAATGGTGCACTCGGCCACCGCCCGTGCCACCACTTCAGTATTGAATGACCAGAGGTCTTCTATTGATCCGCCGCCGCGGGCCACGATAATTACTTCAATATCACTGATGGTTTGCAAATGACGAATTGCTTGTGCCACTTCTTCAGCAGAGCCTTCTCCTTGCACTTTTGCCGGAGCAATTACCACTGAAACATTGCGGTTACGGCGTGATAAGGCGCTGAGAATGTCTCTTAATGCGGCACCGGCTGAACTTGTGACTACACCGACTCGCCGGGGCACCATCGGTATTACTTTTTTGCGAGCCGGGTCGAGCAGGCCTTCGGCTTCTAGCTTTGCTTTTAGCTGGTCAAAAGCCAACTGCCACTCGCCTACGCCAACGGGCTCAATGGCGGTGACAATCATCTGGTAGGCGCCGCGGGGCGGATAGACACTTAGTTTGCCGCGGGCCACTACCTGTAAGCCGTCTTCGATTTTAAAGCGCAGATTGGCATTTGAAGTTTTGAAGCACACGCAAGGCAAAGTAGCTTCTTGATCCTTTAGTGAAAAATACCAGTGGCCAGAAGGATAAATTTTGGCGTTAGAAACTTCGCCGACAACCGAAACCGAGTCGAACTGCCCTTCGAGGGTGTCGCGAATGCGATTGGTCAATTGCGATACGGTCAGTACCGGGTTTAGTGGGTGAGTTTCTTTCAGGCTATACATAGAATGATTGCTTCAGAGTGGAGTGGCGGGTGAGATGGCCGGTCAAATATTTTCGATAAAGGCACCCAATCAATACAACGGAATTTTGCCTCTCAAAGTTCAAAGTTTCGAAAAAATATTTGCCATTTTCTCCAAATTTTATGAAAATTCGCACAATTAATTGTCAAGGCTGACTGGTGCGAGTTTGCATCTATTGTATGGCTTTTTTATACGCAGTTTCATGCTTGAATTTGCGCTATTGCATATTCGATCGCGGTAGTGTGCGATCGGCTGAAAGCCTGATGTCAAGCCAGTTTCGGCCACTGTAAGTAGGGAACTATATAAGTACGGAGCTGTCTTAACAAGAAGCAGCTTTTTTAGAAAACAAATCAAACATCTGTTTAATCAGGCCTCGAATTTCATTTGACGGCCCTGGTTGTCATACAATACACTGGCATGACATACAAAAATATGGTACTGCCAAGAGGGGGTCGAGTTATGGATCGCACACTTTTCACGCCAGCGATGTTAGAAACATTTCGCGCTTGCAAGCGCGCATATCAACTAGCTTTCCAAAATGAGGGCGGAAGTGGGCGCGTCGGCCCCAGTGCCACTTGCAAACGCTTCGTTTTGCGTGGTCTGGCTGATGTT
Source organism: Candidatus Obscuribacterales bacterium (assembly GCA_949127735.1). Lineage (GTDB taxonomy): Bacteria > Cyanobacteriota > Vampirovibrionia > Obscuribacterales > Obscuribacteraceae. The sequence goes on from CASBPX010000154.1 coordinate 8,171, forward strand.
AACCGCGGTCGTTTGACCAACCCCAGCCAGGTGCAAAAGTTTATGGGCCAGCACTGGCCGCTAGAGCAACTGCACGATCAACCGGGCGGCAAAGATTCGGCTACCAGAGCTTTTCTTTATGCCTATAAAACCCTGCTCCGCTATCTGGGCACTCCTTATAAGCCTGCTGGTGCAGAAGTCGTGGCCGTGGCTACCAAGGTGAGAGCTCGGGTTCCTGGCCAGCGGCTTTATTTAGAAGATGTGTTCGATTTGATTCTCTGGTATCCCGAAGAAAAGAGACTCGAGCTGGTTATTTTCCATCTGAAAACCTTGCGCAAAAACGATCCGTCTTGGCCTGCCCCGGCTACTCTCGTTAGACAGCATCTTGCTGAGAGGCTCAAGGTGCGCTGGCCTTATGAGAAGTTGACTTTGACCATGGTTAAGGTCGGGCCCACAGAATCCAAAGAATTGTCCATCGAACTAGAAGAGAGTCTTTATCGCATTCACTGGCCTGAGATCGTCAAGAACTTAGAAGAAATGAAAGACCTGGCCCATATTGATGGGCACGGTGAAGAACCATGTGTTTACTGCAAAGCGATCGAAAGCAAGATGGTTAGTGAAAATCATGAGACAGATCCAGTCACGCTCACTGCTTGAAAACCGTTTTTAGATATAATCTCCTATTGTAAGTCGCTCGTAATGAGCGCCTGATTGCTATGGAGAGAAAAATGGACAAGAAGAAAGTACTGGAAGCTCTGAACCTGGACCTTGAGCATGAGATGTCGGCGATGATTCGCTATCTACATCATTCCTTCATCGTCACAGGACCATTGCGCGGTTCTCTGGCTACTTTGTTTCGCACTCAAGCTACAGATTCCATGCAGCATGCCATTAAGCTTGGCGAAAAAATTGTTGCCCTGGGGGGTCACCCTTCCGTAAAAATTCAAGAAATTTACGAGCCAGGCGAGCAGACTATTGAAGAAATGCTGCAAGAGAACGTCAACGCTGAGAAATTCCACCTCGACTTGTATGAATCGCAATTGAACGAACTGTTGAAAGACAATACGCCTTTGCGTTTGATGTTTGAGCAGATGATTGTTGAAGAAGCACAGCATTTGGAAGAACTGGAAATGTATTTGCGACACAATACTCCAGCTAAAACCACAGCCAAAGTTTAGGCTCAGTCAGATTATCGATATGAAGTTGGGATGGGCGATTCAGCATTTGGATCGCCCATTTTCATTAACGAAGGAGTGCCGTGGCAGCTGATCTCATCATCAAATCAATAGGCGAACTCGCCACCGTGGCATCAACAAGTGGCGTGGTCAAAGGTGATGCCATGCAAAATGTGTTGCGCATCAAAGATGCCTGCATTGTTATTTCCGGTGAAAAAATTGTTGAGGTTGGAGCCGAAGCAGACTTACTGCCCAAGTATGCCTCGAGCAACTGCACCGTTATTGACGCCCAGGGCAAACTGGTCACTGCTGGCCTAGTTGATGCGCACACTCACCTTGTTTTTGATGGCAACCGGGCTAACGAATTTCTGATGCGCTGCCAGGGCAAAACCTATACGGAGATTGCTGAGGCTGGTGGTGGCATTGTCGCCAGCATGCGTGCCACACGCGGCTCGACTTTAGAGCGTCTGGTGCAATTGGGTCAAATGCGTTTGCAGCGCATGCTCGAAGCTGGTACCACCACCTGTGAGGTCAAAACCGGTTATGGTTTAGACATCGATAGCGAACTGCGTATGCTCGAGGCAATATTAGAATTGCAGAAGCATTCGGTCATGGATATCGTGCCGACATTCATGCCGGCACACGCCGTTCCCCCTGGTGAGAATCGCGAGCGATATGTCAAGCACTTGATTGACGATATGTTGCCGCAGGCATCACGTGTGGTGACTGCAAGCTCCTCAAAAACTCACGTATATGTCGATGTGTTTTGCGATCGCGGTTATTTTACGCTGGCAGACACCGAGCAGATTTTTGCTGCAGCTAAAAAGTATGGTTTTCGCTTGAAGGTTCATGCTGACGAATTTGTCAATCTTGGTGCCAGCAAACTCGCAACCACTGCTGGTGCTGATAGCGCTGATCATTTACTCAATATCTCTGATGACGAGATAGCGCTTATGGCAAAATCGGAAACCGTGGCGGTCTTGCTGCCGGGTACATCGTTCTATCTCAACTTGCACGAGCATGCGCGAGCTCGCACTATGATCGCTAACGGTGTTGCGGTGGCACTTGGTTCAGACTTTAATCCTGGTTCCTGCCATATATTTTCTCTGCCTCTAATTTGGGGCCTAGCTTGCTTGCATCTGAAATTGTCCGTGGAGGAGGCGCTCACAGCGCTGACGGTCAATGCTGCTTATGCTATTGGTATGGGTGAAAAAGTAGGACGTTTATCTGCCGGGTATCAGGCCGACATCACTATGTATGATGTTGGTACTCTCGAAGAGGTGCCGTACAATCTCGGCTGGAATTCTGTAGCTCAGGTAATCAAAAAAGGCCGTAGCGTGTTTAAACGCAGCTGAAAGAATTATCAATAAATGCCGATATATGTCTTTTTGAATCCTTTTAGATCTCGGCTCGTGTGCTTTTAGATCTCGAACAATAGTGGTGCTCTAGTGGTATCAGACCGCCAGCGGTGACCATACCGGCGGTGGTATCAGATCATGGTCGAGTCTGTTCACCTTGGGTGGTATCAAAAATTGCTCATAAAATCTTACGTTTTACTATTGCCTTATTAAAGGCTTTCGTTATAATTCTAATCGGTGCCACCACTAATGGCGGCGTTCACTTTATAAACTGTGTCTCTCACGAGAGCAATCCGCACTACTGCTGGTGCTCTAGCTTGGCGACTTCTATTGAGGAGGATTTTATCTAATGGCAGAGGCTAAGCGAGTACCTGAGGAGCGGCCGGAATCCAATCTTGGGCTCGGACTTGACGGTTTTGAGCAGTTTTTCACTGTCAATACTGACGAAACTGGAGTCAGCGGTACCCTTTCCGAAGATCCTTACATGCAAGGTCAGGTCGAAAAATTGCTCGACCGCTTTACTGAGCTTATGTCTTTGAGCGTTGACCAGAGAGTCGAAACCAGCAAAACCGCCAGCCAGTTGATAGACAACCAGCGTCAGTTAGTGGCAACTCAACAGATTTTGATCAAATTGATGGAGCGCTCCATCGAGCTGACACGGCATATCACCAGTATTGAAGAAAAGCTTCCTGGCTTGTACGAACTTCCTCGCGTTGTCGAAAGCTTGCGTCAGCGTGTAGCTGAGCTTGAGGGTGTAGAGACCCGATAAGGTCAAAAGCCTTTCTGAAAATGATAATCACCTGGCCCCCGTAGACTAAAATTTAGTCATGCTGGGGCTTTGTGGTGTTTTCACCATTTACTTTCGGCCATCACTATATACAATCTATTTATGAGCGGAGTATTCATGGATGGCGGCGGCGGTGGTGACGGTGGTTTCGACCACGGGCACGATCACGGCCACGATGGGCATGACCATGGTCATGATGGTGGGCATCAACCCAGCCAAACTCCGATTTGGTCTCAAGCTATGCAAGGGCTGAAGATCAGTGATTTCATCAACAATATCAAAATTACGCCCAATCATCTTTTGCTTTTCATGTTTCTCGCTTTTACTGGCTGGCTAGGCGTAATCTATTGGATTCGCCATCATGAGCCTCTGGCTAATCATGTTCTCGGCTCAGGTTCTGCCTACACTGCCAATGCTTACGCCGATCGCCTGCTTATTAATGGTGCTCGCGAGGCCATACCGGTCAAGACGACTGCCACCAGCGGAATGGTTTACACGCCTGGTACTGCCAATGCTATGAGTCCAACTCCTGTCTACGGTGGCCCCCCTGAACCGATTGCTCCCGATACGACACCAGCCGGTTTTAGAGTGCGCTTTTCGCCATATCGCCAGGGTCTAGCTGTTCAATCAGGCGCGATCGTAGCCCCAGCGTCAGCCATGAGTTCGCCCACCGCCGCAGCCGGAACACCTTTCGCCGCATCGATGAGCCACAGTGTTCGTACATTTGGTTCACCCAACCATGCACCTGCTGGCCAAATGCCTGGCCATATGCCCGTTCAGATGCCTGGCCACTTGCAAGCTCAAATGCCGGCTCAAATGGCACCACCGCCGCCAGCTGGCTGGACGCTTGCCACTGGTGGATTTTCTACCGCACATTACGACGCTCAATTCGGAACACCGGCCGGAACCAGTAGCACTGCCGCTTACGTTCCCGTTCCTGTTCCTTCAGCCTCAGCCGCACCGCAGTTGCCCTCAGGGATGCAACATCTGGCTGCACCTGGCAGCGGCGGAGTCTACATGATGCCAGCTAGCGAACAAATCAGACGGCCTAAGGTTTACACTAATCGCTAGCCAGCGCCAAGTTATTTGAAAGCCGCTTTGAAGGCAGAGCTCTTAGAGACGATTTCGGCGAAGAGCGGAATAAACTTTTTGCCGCCTTTGATACTTAGATGCACGCAATCATCAAAGTCGGAGCGGTCAAAGTGTACAAGCTTTTCTAAATTGAAATCGACCAGTGGGGCATCATATTTGGTGGCAAGGTCTGCAATTGTATTTTGATAGTCTGCTCTTTGCGCAGGTTTGAGAAGTGCTAGATTGTCGGCAGTGACAGGCATTTCTACGATCATGATTTTGATCTTGGCAGCTTTCGCCATTTCCAACATTTCTTCAAACGCATGCACCTGCACTTTGAACTGCCTTTGATTAGGTGGGTCATAACGCTGCTTGTAGTCTCTAAGGGTATTAGCAAATGGATCATCAGCTGCTTTTGCAATTGCTGTAGTTTTTGCCGCAATTACCTTTGGCACGTTAGCCGGCGGTAACTGCAGTGCCGCATTAGCTGTCGGTTTTACAGCCTTTGAATCTCCATCTTTTTTTCGCTCAGGTAAGTAAGCGCTAAGCTTACTTTTAAAATCATTGCCGAATTGACGCCTAACTATATCTATAAATGTACGGTGCGATTTGTAGCAAGTTTTCAGAGCTTGTGGGCTCAAATCTCCTGGCACCAGTGTTCTGCGCGATCGCAAAGGGAAAATTTGTTGCACCCATGTACTATCGATGCCATCGCCAACTTGGTTGTCGATAAAGTCGCGCGGTGCCACTGTGAACACCAGAAGTCTTGGCACATTGTTGCTTCTAAGCATTTCGCGCAAAATGCAGAGCTGATCAGAAACCATAGCGGCAGGACAAGCGAGAATTTCTACACCCAGGTTTTCGCCAGTGTGTTTCTGAATCTCTTCGCTGTAGCGAATGGCGCGGTGGGTTATCGATTTTTCCCAGCTAGTGTCATTAGCATCGTTAACTTCGTAGGCTACACCTTCTGGTGGAGCAATAATCAATGACGATCCCAAAATCACAATTGGTTTTTTTTCTGCACCATAAACATATTCAGGAATTCTTGCCACAAGACGCACTACCCAGGCCGGCATTTCAAGAACAGCCAGTTCACGCCATGGATAAAGCAGGCAGACGGCCGCGTAGCTGAGTGTGATCATCAGCAAAAGTAATATGGTGACGCTTTTAAAGATATTGGGCAGGTTTTTCATTTGCTTCTATAAATAGATTGAGAGTTAGCCGGTTAAGTTGAACCCTACTGCTTGCAGTGCACGAATTTGCTTAATTTCATCCGCCGTTAAGGCACTGTCTGTGGCAGCCAAATTCTCTTCCACCATTTCAGGATCTTTCATACCGACAATCACTGTTGAGATAGCCTGGTCAAGCAAAGGATATTTTAGAGCAGCCTGAGTCAGGCTCTGACTTCCATTTCTATCTAAAAATGCTAGTTTACGTGCTGCGTCTGACCGGGCTTGAATGTATTCAATTGGCCAATTTTTGCGGAAGTCACCCGCGGCAAATTTTGGAGCAGTGTCATATTTGCCCGTGAGAAAACCGTTGGCTAGCGGTTCGCGGGCGATGATAGCGCATCCGACTTCGAATGCTCTTGGCAAAAGCTGCTCTTCCGGTCGACAGCTAAAAATGTTGTAAGTAATCTGTATACAGTCGGGTTGGCCAACATTGATTGCTGTTATGCCTTCCACTGGAGTGAAGACTGAAACGCCAAATGCTCGAATTTTGCCCTCTTTCTTCAAATCACGCAAAGTTGCATAGGTTTCTTCCTTCGAGATTAGCTTCATAGGCGGGTTGTGAAGTTGATAGACATCTATATAGTCTGTGTTCAACCTCGTCAGCGACTTTTCTAAGGCAAACTTGATGTAGTCAGGGGTGAAAGTCTGGAAACCTGTGCCCTGATAGAAGTCTGCGCCAACTTTGGTAGCCAAGACAACGCGGTCACGCTTGCCCCGCAAGGCTTTGCCGAGCAGCTCTTCACTGTGTCCTTTTCCGTACACATCAGCTGTATCGAAAAAATTTAGACCAAGCTCTATGGCTTTGTTAACAGCGTCAATTGAGCTCTTATCGGTGGTCGGACCGTAGCTATTTCCGTGGCCGTTACCGCCTATAGGCCAGCAGCCAAAGCCAATCTCCGATACTTTAATGCCTGTGTTTCCGAAGTCTCTATACTTCATGTGGTGTAATGCCTACGTGGCCGGGTGTTTCAGCTGCTTCATTATTCATGAACACTGAGGCACATTGCAACTTGCATGTACTACAATAACCACTTGACACAGGTTATGCTGGAGACTTGGATTCGCTCATGGATCTATACGATATTACAATTATTGGTGGTGGGCCGACTGGACTGTTTGGCTCATTCTACGCCGGTCTTAGAGGCCTTAAGGTAAAGGTCATCGATGTTCTTCCTGAACTCGGTGGGCAGCTGACAGCTCTTTATCCTGAAAAGTACGTCTATGACGTGGCTGGACACCCCAAAATCTTGGCCAAAGATCTGGCAAAAAACCTGGCAACCCAGGCCATGCTATTCAAACCGACTATTTCACTTGGTGAAAAAGTATTGAATTTGCAGAAAGATGCTGATGGACACTGGCAAATTTTCACAGATTTCACCGAAAGTCACTTGAGCAAGACGGTACTGCTGGCTCTAGGAGCCGGTGCATGCGTTCCTAAAAAGCTTGACCTCGATTATCCGAAAGAGCTCGAAGGCGAATGCATCTTTTATGCGGTGAAGAATAAAGAGAAATTCCGCGGCAAGAATATTCTGATTATTGGCGGCGGCGACTCTGCTGTTGACTGGGCCAACGAATTTTCTGTGCTGGCCACTAAGGTTACTTTGATACACAGGCGCGACCAGTTCAGAGCTGTGCAAACTTCTGTAGAAGAGATGAAGCGCAATAAAGTCGACATCAAGACCTTCTATGAGTTGAAAGAGATTCAGTACGTAGACGGCAAAGTTAGCGGCGTCATTATCTTCGACAACCGCACCGGTAAAGAAGAGACCTTGCCTGTAGATGCCATCGTCATCAATATTGGCTTTGTCATTAACCTCGATTTCTTGAAGAGCTGGGGACTGACAATGGACGTAAATGCCATTACAGTCAACGAAATGATGGAAACCAGTCTGCCCGGAGTTTATGCAGCAGGCGACATTTGCGCCCACGCCGCCAAACTTAAACTGATAGCCACTGGTGCTGCTGAAGCTGCCACGGCAGTCAATTTTGCAGTTACTTTCATCAATCCATCGGCCAAGGCTTTCCCTGGCCACAGTTCGAATTTAAACCTGAGCTTGTAAAACGCTCGAGGGTGAATGGTTTAGGTAGAGCTTCTATCTATCTAGAAAGAAAGACCGTGGCGCAAGCTGCGGTCTTTTGATTTTTGGTTTTTGGTTTGGCTCTTGGTAGGGCATCTGTTTTGATCGCCTAAGAAATTTTACAACCGATAAGTTGTAGGGAAATACAACTTAAAGGTTGTGAAATTTTCACATGGACAATACCATACAAATGTAATATACTGATTCAACTATCGAAAATTTGCCGTTTTTCTTTCGCAGCCCAGCCCTGCGTTAAATGTCTAGTGGCAATTTTTTCTGCTGACTTGCTACCATGAATCAGTACGGGAGATCATTCATATGTTTACCGACAACGCTTTAAAAGTGCTTGAGAAGCGCTATTTCCTACGTGACGACCAAGGTCATATCGTAGAAGATGTTGACGCACTTTTCGCTCGGGTGGCTGCCTGTGTAGCATCTAGTGAGAAAAAGTCGACGGCTAAACCTCACGGTCTCAGCCCTGAAGCGATTGACGAGCTGGCAGAGCGTTTTAAACAAGCGATGCTCAACCGTGAGTTTTTGCCCAATTCGCCAACTTTGATGAACGCCGGAAAACCAGGCGGGCAGCTGTCTGCGTGTTTCGTTTTGCCTGTCCCTGATTCTCTTGAAGGCATCTTCGAAACTTGTAAGCATGCCGCCATGATTCATAAGACTGGTGGTGGTACAGGTTTTTCTTTTTCGCGTTTAAGACCACTGAACGATAGGGTTGCATCATCTGTAGGAGTGGCTTCTGGTCCAGTTAGTTTCATGATGGTTTATGATGCAGCCACAGAGGCCATTCGTCAAGGTGGCACCAGGCGTGGTGCCAATATGGGTATGCTGCGTGTTGACCATCCTGATATCGAACAATTTATTACTTGCAAGAAAGACACAACTAAACTCAATAATTTCAATATCTCCGTGGCGATCACCGACAAATTTATGGAAGCCGTAAAGGCCGACGCCATGTTCGATCTTATTCATCCGAGTACTGCTGCGACTTCATCTCCGCAAGTTGTAAGACAAGTAAATGCTCGAGCTCTTTTTCAGCAAATGGTTGAAAATGCACATGCGACCGGCGAGCCAGGCATGGTTTTTATTGATCGCATCAATCACTCAGATCCAATTAAACTGACCCTTGACGACAACGGTTTACCTGTGGCGGGAACAGAAGATATTGAAGCCACTAATCCTTGTGGAGAACAGCCTCTGGGGCCGGGAGACGCCTGCAATCTTGGTAGCGTAAATTTGGCTCAGTTTGTCGATATTACCAATCACACTTTTGATTGGCCGAGGTTGGCCGAAATAATTGCTTTGGGCGTGCGTTTTCTTGATGATGTCATTGATGCCAATGTTTATCCTTTTGAATTTATTGCTAATGCCACTTTAAACAACCGCCGAATTGGCCTGGGTTTAATGGGTTTCGCTGACTCGCTGATTAAACTTGGTATTCCTTACGATAGTGAAGAAGCGGTAAATCTGGCTGAAGCAGTGATGAGTTTTTTCCAGGAAAAAGCCCATGAAGTCTCTCGGCAACTGGCTGAAAAACGCGGCAATTTTCCCAATTATGCTTTTTCCGATTTTGCCGAAAGCAAGATTCCCAGGCGCAATGCCACAGTGACAACGATTGCCCCCACAGGCACAATTTCAATAATTGCAGGCACCAGCTCTGGTATCGAACCGCTTTTTGCCATCTCATTTGTGCGCCGCGTCCTTGGTGGCACAGAACTAATCGAAGTTAATCCCTTATTCGAGCAAATCGCACGAGAGCGGGGCTTCTACAGCGAAGAACTGATGCGCAAAATTGCGCAAGAAGGCACAGTTACTCATATCGACGACGTGCCCGACGATGTTAAACGCGTTTTTGTTTGCGCCCATGATATTGATTATCTTTATCACGTTCGCATGCAGGCTGCATTCCAGCGCTTTACCGATAATGCCGTATCGAAGACCATCAATTTTCCTCATGACGCCACTACAACGCAAGTAGAATCTGCCTACATGGCCGCCTGGGATCTCGGTCTGAAAGGCATTACGGTTTATCGTGACGCTTCTCGCCGTTCGCAAGTTTTAAATATCGGTAAAACTGATCCTTTGCGCCCTTCAACCGCCGACACTCTTCAAGCTCGCGAGTTTGACGATAGCCTAAAAAAGCGACGTTTTGCTGGCCGCGCGGGGACTGTGACTAGTCCTCAGATTAAAGGCACCTCAGCTCTAGCTTTTTCTCACAATCAGGCGATATCCATCGATAGCAAAAGGGTGGCGGTGATCGATATATCCGTTGAGGTTTGCCCCGAATGTGGTGACATCGCTAAAAGTTTCCTCAAGTATGAAGCCTGCAGTCTCTGTGTTTCTTGCGGTTATACTAAGTGCTGATAATATCTGAATAGATCATCACAGTAGAGGAAAGGCTATGTCGATTTTAGTTGATCGTGAGATTCGTGAAGAAATTTCCAGCGGCAAACTGATCATCGAACCCTATGAAGATCGTCTGATTCAGCCTAATTCTTATGATGTGCGCTTGAGCGATCATTTCTCCTGGCATGAAATCGGCACCGACATCATTGACCCTTACGCTTCGCAAACAATTTTGCAAGGCGTAACTGAAGTGCAGCAAGACAGCATTGTCTTGCAACCAGACCAGTTTATTCTTGGTGCGACTCTTGAAGCTGTCTGTCTACCTGATTATATTGTCGGGCAATTAACAGGCAAATCAAGCCTCGCCAGACTGGGTGTAATGGTTCACGTGACAGCTGGTTTCATCGACGCCGGCTTCAGCCATCCACCGGCACAGATTACTTTAGAAATTCTCAACGTCGGCAATCGACCAGTGCGCTTGCATGCCGGTATGAGCATCGGCCAGATGGTATTTACTCGCACGGCTGTGTGTGATTTGCCGTATCACAAAAAGCCGGGTGCTAAATACAACGGCCAAACAGCCGCGGCCCACAGCATGTATTACTTGAACACTGCTGCAGCGATTAAGTAAGCCGACTTGAGCGGCGTTATTCGACTTTCTTTCTTTGCTCTACCAGTTTTTGCATCATCGAATTTGGTGCTGCCGCCGGGCGACTGGCGCTCAATAGATTTAACTGATTTTGTGATTCGGTAGATGCTTCGAGGCCCTCGGCTTTTCCGGTTATAACAGGCACCAGCGCGATGTCTTGCAAAGTAATGTCTTCTACAGGAGCTTGGATTACCGACTCTTGTGGCTCGGCAACATAGGCTTTAAAGACGCCGGATTGTTTCCAGCTGCCGGTTTGGGCTCCTCTGATGCAGGCAATTAAATGTTTTGCTTCACGCTGACGGTGAGTTTCAGTCAGCAGTCGAGCGTAATTGGCCATTACGTTGAGGGTCTGTGGGTGAGTACTGCCCAGCAATTTAGTTTGCATGCTGAGCGCTTTTTGATATTCGGTTTCAGCCATGAAATGCTTTTTCTGATTGTGGTAAAGCAGAGCGAGATTATTGGTAAAGACGGCAATATCTGGATGATCGGGGCCATGTTTGCGCTGATAAATCATTATTATGCGTTTGACCACCGGTTCGGCTTGTACCGGGCGGTCCATTTTAAACAGTATTTCTGCCAGACATTCCAGCGTCATTACCAGTCGCTTGTCATCTGGTTTGAAATCTTCAGCAATATCCAGGGCGGCATAAAGCAGGGGCTCGGCATGGTCGTATTTGCCCAGCTGCATGGCTTTGCGCACTGATTCCCAGTAACTGGCCCAACGATCGTCTAAATTCATGTTTTTCTTCCGCTAAATTTGGTTTAGACTCCTATCTTAAGAATACATCTTGGCAACCTCCGTGACTACTGCTGAAACGCCAGGGGTGCAGGTCTTGCGTGTTTTCGCAGAGCATCAACAGCTGCAGATGAGCCTCGGGAGTGGGAATCCTACGAATTTACTGTTGTCTAACTCTTATTTAATATGGATAGATGTGTGGCATATAGAAGTTACTGCCCGCCTTTTTCTATCTGGAGAGTCCCTATGACCGATGCAACGCAAAAAGGTAAAACAGAAGATAAGGCTCAAGATGAGGCTACTCAAAAGCTCCTCACGAGTCTCAGTGATCGTGTCGCCCAGTCACCTTATAACAAAGTTGCGCCGGCTTTCCAGACTGGTTTAGACCAACAAAAAGAAGGTGGTCAGCAGGGCAAAGGCCGCGACGGCTATTGGACGCCGCCAGCGGGTGGCGAGCAACCGTCCCGTGGACGCTACGGTCCCAGCGGCACGTTGTACCCAGGAGCCGACCAGAATCCGGGTAATGGCAACGGTACTCCGCAGGTAAATCCAGATTTTCGCAAGCAGCACGAGGGTAAACAAGTCGATCCCACCAAGCCTTACGAGCGTAATCCCATTGGCGGGCAAGCGGCGCAAGAGTTAAAGGGCGGCAAGCCTGCCGCCGACCGCCAATATTCGTGGCAGGGTGGTGACTTCTTTGACCCTCGTGTGCAGCAGACAATAAATAAGCGCGGTCAACATACCGATCTTTTGATGGCCATGGGCTTTGGTGCTGCAGCAACAGCGCCGCCTTGGATTCCAATGATTCATAGAGGCATTTCCAACGCTGCCGACAAAGCTGTGATAAATGGTGCAGAAAACAATACTGTCGGTAGTAAACTAGGTAAGTGGTGGCAGACAAATGTCGATGCTTCTAAAGCCAGTGCCGGTGATTTGATTAAACCGAACGCCGCGCAAGAAGCCGCTTTCACCGAATTTAAAACAATGAAAGACAGGCTGGCTGCAGAAGTAGCGGAGAAAGGTGATCTTGCTGCAAAAGCCCAAGAGAAGCTAGCCTTCTTAGAAGAGCGCAGCAAAACTGGGTTAAAAACGAGCACTCATTTAGAGGCAAAAGTACAGGGAATTTTCAGCGCTGACGAACTGAAGGTTTTAGAAAATCGAATCACTGCCGAAGCTGCAACTGACGCTGCTACCAAGCGGCAGGCCGGTCGGCTGGCCAGTCTTGCTGATAACTCGCCTAGCTGGATGAAGCGCATGGGCATCGGCCTTGGTGGCACAATGCTCGACTATGCCGCGATCACTACTGACCGTTCTATCACCAGACAATTTGCTGGTGACAAAGGTGTGCACGAATCGTGGAATGTTAGCCAATTGGCCACGCCAATGGCAATTGCTGCCATGCCTGGCCGATGGAAATTGGCCGCTCCCGCTGTGGGTGTCCTCAGCAGTCAGATAGTTGACGGCGTGGCCAGAACGACCGGCCTGACTGCCCCAGATCGTTGGAACGCTGCCACTGGTGTATTCGATGGTTGGAACGGAGCCTTTGTGGCCGGCAGTTTGACTCTGTCTACATATGCTAAAAACCCCTGGGCTAAAGCCACTATTGCGGGTCTTGGCACCATAATTCCTACTGCCATGCATTTGTATCAAGATAATATTGGCGGCAATCTCAAAGGTAAAACCGACAACGCTCGCGAGAGTGTGCAAGAAGATCATTCTGATCGCTCATACAGTTCACTTAAACACGTAGACTCGGCCATGGGCAAAGTCTTGATTAAGAAGGAAGACTGGGTAGCTGCTAACGTTGATGCCAGCTTCGCGGCCATGACCGCTAAATGGGATAAATTGGGAGCTGAGCAAAAGCTTCTCGCCTTGCGTGATGACGCCAGCACAACCGGCGCCTTGTCTCGTCACATTTTAGATAAGGGCACTCGCATTTCTGATAAAAACAGCGAGCCCGAGTACATGCTGCAAGGCTATCAACTAGATGTGGGCGGACGTTCGCTGCACTATATGCTGCGCACCAGAAACAGCGCTGATAAAGCCGCTCAACTGACTCAGGGCATTATCAATGACAATCAGAATAATCCTGATAAGCCAATCACGATAAAAGGTGAGATGCCGCAGAAAAGCGAAGTTGATGATTTGAAAAAATACTCAGCTGAGGCGCAAGAAAACATCAGTAAAATTCTCGACGGCAAACATGACATTCGTGGTGCTTTCAATGATCTGGTAAAAGAAGCTCAGGTGCTCGATAAAGAGTTCATCAAAACGTACATCAAGGCGCCTGATCGCTTGATTCTCTATTACAACGAAAAGGGTGCCAAGGCCAAGGAAGTGTCTGAGAAAGCCGCTGCCGAAGGCAATGACGCTCTGCGTCAGCAAGCCGATGCTAAAATGGAAGAGTACGCCAAAGTGGTTGGCAAACTCTATCGTGACCAGGCCCTGGCATACATGGCTATGGCCGCTGCCAAAAATGCAAATGGCAAAGAGGGTGGAGGCTCATACGACTTCTTGGTTGATGATGGTGTCAATAACAAAGATATTTTTGAAACTACAGGACGACGCAAATCTTACAATGGCGCTCAAGGTTGTTTGCGAATGGCTGAAAATTATTCACCAACAAACCCTGATATGGTTGAACTCGATAAAATATTTGCCGAGACTGCCGCAAAAATGCGAGAGAATAAAGTGCTACAAATGACTGGTGGTACAAATATTCTCGGCTATCACGATAATTTCGCCAGACCGAAACAGTAGTTTTTGCTCGGTAATAATATTTCTCTTTGTCATCGCCAGGCTTTTCCAGCTGGTTTTTCCTGCTGCCTTGCTGAGCAGCAGCTCATGTTGGAAAAGTTGGCGTCAAGGTTTAGGTTTTCGCAAAAAGGAAACGCGCCGAGCTTCAATTGACAGAGTGTTTAGGATAGTCGAATAACAAAGGGTAAAAGCCTGCTCAAAATGGCTAAAATTTCAACAGTGTTTTAACCTGGCCTCAAGGCAAACATAACAATCGCCATTGACAATGAGGTTTTATCAATGCCTGATTCACCTGTTCTCGTTATAGGCGCATGCGGTTATGTCGGCAGCCGACTGGTGGCGCAATTGTTGCATGCCGGTTTTAGGGTCAGGGCCTGTGGCCGATCACTTGCTAACCTGAAAAGCAAAATTTGGTCGCAGCATCCCAATGTCGAGTTGGTGGAGGCTGATATTCTTCGCCCGAAGTCGCTGAGTGTGGCAATTTCAGGATGCGAGACAGCCTATTATCTGGTGCATTCTATGAATAAGAGCACCAGTGATTTTGCTAGAAAAGATAGGCAAGCCGCACTAAACATGGTATCAGCTTCAAGCTCTTCTCAATTGCGTCAGATCATTTACCTCGGCGGCCTTGGAGAAAACGACGACAGGCTCAGTAAGCATCTTCGTTCTAGAGCTGAAGTTGCCTCCATTTTACAATCAGGCTCAGTTCCAGTGACTGTGTTGCGTGCAGCAATGATTATTGGCTCAGGCAGTGCATCTTTTGAATTGCTTCGCTATCTGGTAGAAAGATTGCCGGTCATGATTACACCAGAATCAGTCGATACTAAAAACCAACCAATCGCCATTGAAAACGTGCTTGCTTATTTGGTCGGGTGTCTTGCGAATGAAAAAACTTACGGAGAAATTTTTGATATAGGTGGAAGCGAAATTCTTACCTATAGAGAGCTAATCAAGGCCTACGCCAAAGAAGCCAATATTATAGAGCCGACAATCATCTCAACTCCGTTTCTATCTGGCCAGGTTAGCGCCTTCTTGCTACAGTTTGCCACGCCAATTCCTGGATATTTAGTCGGACCGCTGGCAGAAGGAATGTCTTGTGGAGTGGTCTGCAAAGAAAATCGCATTAGAGATCTGATACCACTTAATTTACTCGACAGTCGCGCAGCCATCGGTAAGGCCCTAGAAACCAGGCAGTACCACGATCTCGAAAGCTTTGAGAATGAAGCTGATATGATTCGACACCCTGAGTGGGTGGCTGCTGATGAGCCCGATTGGGTCGGGGGCACCGTATATAGTGAATGCTATCGTATGGTGGTGAAAGGATCACCCAATCAGGCCTGGAAGCCAATTGTGCAATTGGGTGGAGAAACAGGTTACTATTTCGGCGACCAGTTATGGCAGTTGCGCGGCGCTCTAGATTTGCTTTTCGGTGGTGTGGGCATGCGCAAAGGTCGTAGGCATCCTACTGACCTTGCTGTGGGTGATGCGCTGGATTTCTGGCGAGTATTGCTTGTCGAGCCTGAACAGAGGTTAGTGCTACTGGCAGAAATGAAGTTGCCGGGAGAAGCCGTTCTGGAGTTCAGGATAAAGCGCTTGGATAATCAAAAAACTGAAATTGTGCAGATATTGAAATTTCTGCCACACGGAATTTTTGGTATGAGTTACTGGCATGGTTCAACACGATTGCACGGCCAACTTTTTGTCGGCATGCTTGAAGGTATTGCCAGGGCAAGTAAGTGTAAAATTCTGGAAGGTCCGGTTTCGATAAAGCTGCCTGCACCAGTGCTTTCTGCTGTTAAGGCATGAGTCAGTGAAGTTAATTTCTTGCTTTCGGAGCTAAAGTTTTCAATTTTGGTTGAACTTTTTGCCTCAAAATTACGTTTACTCTTTTGTACTGCAATTGAGAGAGTAAATTTATGCAGCCAAATTCACCTACCTCTGCGGCGGGTTATACACCCGCGCGTGCTTTTTCTGGCTTTTCAATTTGTGTTTTGACTGGCGCGCTAGCGGCCAGCCTCGGTATGCATCCGGTCTTTGCACTGCTAATGGCACTGCTGCCCTTGCTCTTGCGTCCGCTCTGCCTGTGGCCCCTCAGGCTGGCTCTGGTGTTAAGTTTGGCGCTGGCTTTTAGTTTTTGTTTGACAATGGTGCGCAAAGAAAATCATGGCCCCAATGATGACGATCTTTTTTTCTATCAAGGGGGTGGTAAGGTAAAAATTGCAGGCACCATAGAGGATGTACGCGAGCGCCATAACGGCGACGATCACACGTGCGCTCTTGTTTTATCCGCAGATCGCCTGGTTTATCCAGTCAAGCGAAGCCTGGATGGCAAAGTGCTAGTTAACATTGAGTCTCCAGCAGAACCTTTGCAAAACCCTTTGCTGCCTGGAGATTGCATCGAAGTGTCCGGCGTATTCTGCAAACCCAAAGCAAAGAATTTTTCTTTTGAGTTTGACGAAGCCAGATGGCTTAGCAGTCAGGGAATTTTTGCCCGCTTAAGTAGCCGTGCCGACGACGTATATCTTGTTGGTTCGAGCAAGTCTCTAGGCAGTGTCTTTAACCGCACAGTGACTGTCTTGCGGCGGCAGATTGTCGACGCTCACACAAGGCATCTAGGAGCTGTGGGCGGCGCTCTTTTTTCATCTATGGTTCTGGGCGATCGCGTGGTAGCTATTGATCAAGATCTAAAACAAGAATTTTCTCGCATTGGTTTATCGCATTTGCTGGCCGCTTCCGGTCTTAATCTGACCATTATTGTGGCGGCAGCTCTGGCTCTTTGCCGCTTTTTTCAGCGCGGTACCACTGAGGTGAGCTGGCTGCAAACATGGATTTCCTTTGCCTGCGTTGTTCTCTTTACCTCTTTTGCCGGTGCCGGGCCATCTGTCAGTCGTGCAGCGATTATGTGTTTGATTGCCTTGTGGGCGCGTCTGGCCTTTGTTAGATTAGCGCACGGCAGTGCACTGGCGGTAGCCCTGTTGATTGCTCTGGCCCTTGATCCGCTTAGTGTTGCTGATGTGGGCTTGCAGCTGTCATATGGTGCTACTTTTGGCATCATCTATATTTATCCTTTGTTTGAAGTGGTCTGGCTCAAACAAATCAAAAACCGTTTGCTTAAAATTATCGCTTCTCTGGTATCGGTAGTAGTGGCAGCGCAAATTGCCGTATTGCCGATTCAGTTGCATGTGTTTCAGCAGCTTTCCATTCTGGTTTTGCCTGCTAATTTACTGGCAGAACCTGTGGTGGTGCCTTTAACAATTCTCGGATTTGTCTCTTCCATACTGGCGGCCATTGCCGAAAGTAATGCTCCACAATTGCAATTGATTACGAAGTTAGCCGCGTATGGTTGCTTTTGTCTTGACTGGCTGGCTCAGTTTCCGTTGGCCTGGCTGATGCAAACCGCACATTTTTTAGCGGCTCTACCCATGGCTTCGCTGACGGTGGCCAGGCCGCAGGCTGCGCATGTGGTTCTTTATTGTGCTTTGCTCATGGGTGTGATGGCTTTTGGCAAGCTCCGTCCTCGGCTTGCCTGCGCTCTTCTACTTCTGGCTTCTGTTTTATTGACGGCTGTTTCTTATATTGAAAGCCCGCTTTTAGAATTTTTCTGTACTGGCCAAGAAGTTGTTGTCAACCGCGGCAATCTGGCTTTTTTCGTCTGGTCAAAAGAGCCGGACTCTGCTGCAATTAAAAATAGTGCTGCTCGCAATTTTGTGCGTTATCTCAGTAACCGTGGTGTGCCCCGGGTGAGCCCGCCCGGTTTTAACTCACAAGTCGAATTGACGCTTGCGCCCGAGCATTTACTGATCAGGCCCGCATGGCCAGTTAAACTCTCTCGCTATGGTAAGCGCAGCGACCCACCTGTGCTCGAGTTTCGCAGCGTCTACAAGGGGGTCAATCAGTCATTAACTGTCGTCCCGCCAGGTTATGGCGAGCAAGATTGCCACTTAAACGGCCGGCTGGTGACGCCGTCGTTTATACCTTATTGCCCCTGGGCAATGCCATTTTGCTTACCATTGTTCGCAGACAGCGAATGCCAAAAAACAGGCTATTACCTGAGATTCCGGCTTTGAGACTCGTGTCAAAAACATTTAAGCAGTGAAGGAGGCCGCCCATGTTATGTTATGCAGGCCGCCTTGAATCATCGAATGACTGAAGAACAACGACTGATTACTAATTTGCCGCCTGAAGAAGCCGCTGCAACTCAAGCCACCACTAAAGCCACTACTAGTGGTGCTGAGATGTACTGGCCTCAGCTTGATGGTATACGTTCACTGGCCTTTCTCCTCGTGTTTGTGCACCATGTGGGAAGAATTCCCCAGGCTCAAAGAGTATTGCCTGAAGTTATTTTGAAAGTGGTAGACACAATTAGTGCCTGGGGCTGGGTAGGTGTCGATATCTTCTTTACGCTGAGCGGATTTCTCATTACTCATCTTTTGTTGGCAGAGAAAAAACAGTTCAGCAGCATCTCTTTTAAATTGTTTTTTGCTCGAAGAGCGCTGCGCATCTGGCCTGTTTACTATTTGCTTTTGTTTTTTGCCATTATTCTCGTGCCTGTACTGCACTGGCAAAGTCTCAATTTGAAACTTTATGGGGAGTTTTTACTAAAGCAAGGCTTGCCCCTGGCATTGTTTTGCGGCAATATCAGCATGGCTTTTCCTTCTGTCATGATTAAGTTCATGAAACCGCCGGACGTTTTTTTGTTGCTGCCGACCTGGTCATTGGCGGTGGAAGAGCAATTTTATTTGACCTGGCCATTCCTGCTCAAAATTTTACCGACTCCAAAGGCAATCTACCGCCTGATTTTAGCGCTAACAGTTTTGTCTCTGGCTGCTAGAGCTTTGCTCTGGTACGTCTCTCATTACCTCGTGCATATGACTTATCCGGTCAGCCTCTATTACTATTTCACCCTATCGCACCTCGAACCATTGATGGCAGGTGCTATCTGCGCTGTCACCATTTCTTATTTTCCTGAATTTAAAGAGAAAATCGCAAAGCTTAAAACCCATATTTTCGTAGCTCTGGGGTTCCTGATTGTCTTTTGTACTGCGGTTTTTCCTGAGATTTCCAAGAACAGTTACCTGAATATTTTCATGTTCAGCTGTGTGGCCATGGGCTGTCTGCTTTTTCTCGTAAGCGCCCTGGTATCGCCTGCAGTGGCTAAAATTTTCAGTAATAAAGTTCTTGCCTCCTTCGGTAAACTCACTTATGCTATGTATCTTGTACATATGTATTTTATTTCTTTAGCGGAAATATGGCTGCAGGATCTGTTCAAAGTGCCGCTGACTTCACCGTTTTTCTGGATACTTAAATTTAGTCTGGCTCTATCGCTTAGTTACGGCTTTGCTTTTGTCAGCTGGCACCTTCTAGAAAGTAGATTTTTGAAAATGCGCAAGCTTTTCAGGAGGCATGCTTGATGAATAGTAAGAGTGTAAACCTGGCTCTCCATCTAACCGTGCTGCTAACTCTATTGCTGAGTGTAAATGTGTTTGCCAGGCAGATCACCAAGCAGACCACAAATACGCCGTCGAACTACAAAATGCGCAAATTGGTATTCCCCAGCCAATTCTCTCTCGGCCGTCTTTATGTTTATAAAGATCCGGTAGATCCTCATCATTATCCTGAAAGCAAGTTGGTGGCCGAGCAACTCGGCCGCTTTGCCGGCGAGGCTAAAGGCACTCTGGTAATCAAAGTACCTGAGCAGGGTGTAGTTTACCTGGTGGCATCTTTTCAATTGACCGAACAGCCTGACGTATTGAACAGGTTGGATGCCAATGTAGTTGATTGCTTGAGTTTCGGTGGCACAGGCATTATGTCTGACCTGGCTGCATCAATTAAACCGTTATCGCA
This sequence comes from Candidatus Obscuribacterales bacterium, assembly GCA_949127735.1. Classification (GTDB taxonomy): domain Bacteria; phylum Cyanobacteriota; class Vampirovibrionia; order Obscuribacterales; family Obscuribacteraceae. The sequence goes on from CASBPX010000154.1 coordinate 28,192, forward strand.
TTTGACCGGTCTGCGTCAGCTTGAATTATCCATGTGCGAGTTAAGTGACGACTCTCTAGCACCGCTCAAATCGTTGACTAATCTTGAGGCCTTAACCTGCTTTGTGACCGGAATCAGCGGCACCTGCTTCAAAGACTTCTCTGATATGCGAAAACTTACTTCCCTCGACTTGTCTGCCAATCTCCTTGATGGCAAAACATATGGCTATTTGAGTAAACTTCAAAATCTAGAGGCGCTCCACCTGAGACGCTGCGGCGTTAGAGACAGCAACATGAAAGAGATTTGCAGCTTGCAGAAAGTGAAGACTCTCAGTCTCAACCAGAGTTTAGTCACAGGTAAAGGGCTTGCTTACTTGAAGAACATGAAATCATTGTCTCAACTCTCCCTCACTGACGTCAAAGTGACCACAAGAGAGCTTCTAATGCTCAAAGGAACACACTTGCAGTTGCTTAAACTCCCGCTTCCTGCGTACAGTGCAGCAGACATGAGTCTCTTGCAGAAAACTCTTCCCGGTACCAAGCTGATTGCCCGCGAGGGAAAAGTTACTGATTACGAGAAAACTTTGTACGCGCCCCTGCATTGAGTCACTGCTCGTGACCGTTTTCCTCAGGACCTGGCAAACAATGGTGCTTGTGCCATTTGAGAGACGCCATTAGATTGCCAAACTTCATTTCTATACTGATCTTATGGGTCTTAAACGCTCGATCTTGATCGTACTTTCAGTCTGCTTAATTGTAGCGGCGATTCCATACGTGCCGGCTGCTTGTCTTTTTCTTTATTTCTGCTTCCTAATGAATCAATCTAGTCATGTGGGCAAATTCGACTTTGCTTGTATTGATCGAAACGGGCAGTTAGTGGCCACTGCGAGGAGTGAAAAAGAGCAGAACAATTTTCGTGTTTACAAAGACAGAAATGGGCGTGTTCGCATTGGTCTCAAATATGAAGTTTTAGAGCCTGGTGATTATAAAAGAACAATAGCCAAGTTCCAAGAACCCGAGAACGTTTCAGTCCCCACTCTTAGCCTGTCCACTGTGTTAAAGAATGCAAAAAATCCAAATGCTCAAAGAATTATTTACTCAGATACTGGAGTAGATAATACATGGTCTGAAACCGGTACCTTCTCAGAAGGCCTGGTTCCGGTCAAGATTGGTAATTGTTGGGGATTTACTGATATCAATGGCCAAGTAACTATTGACGCCACTTACGAACGTGCATGGTCTTTTAAGAATGGATATACGATCGTTGAGAGTAAAATTTAGCGACCGCTTTTCACTTCGTCGATTTCATTGAAGCGATAGTTGAAGGTATAGCGAACATCAAGGTAAGCGGTCTTAACCTCTTTTGGCAGCGGTTGAAATGGAAATGCTTTGGTAACGGCGGCTATGGCTGCCGCTTCTGCTTCATGGTCAACCTCGCCCTCGTGTGGCAAAGCGGCTGTGCTTACAAGAGTACCGTTGGCTTTGATGCGAAATTGAATTATAGCCAGGCGATTTAAGCCGCGTGGTGGAATCCAGAAACTTTTCACTCGGCGATTGAGTAATTTCAGATATGCGTGCAAATCGCTGGGGGCGCCGGCACCACCTGTGGAGCGCCCTCCTGCTTGGGTGCGTAAATTGGCGTCGCCATCATTATCAATAGACTCGACCATGTCTACCGGTCTGGTTTCTGAAAGATAGGCTTGTCCATGATTTCGGTTATCAGCCGATTTAACAGTCGGGTGCTCAAGAGCAGCGGTGGCAGAATAAGTGGCGAAGTCTACTGATTTATCTTTGTCTTGAGCCACCACAATTGTTTGCCAGTTACTCGGCGCTTTAAAAGTAAGGGGAGTTTTTCTCTCGGTAATCTCGGTCATTTCCATCATCGCCATTTTATCCACTGCCGAAATGGGCCTGGTTGGCTGCTTCTGCGGTTCCTTTAGAGGACCTTTGGCGGGATCATCTTCAGGTTTTTTTGCTGGTTCTTTAACCGGCGTTTTAGAAGGTTGTTTGACAGGAGCACCAGTCAAATTTTCGCTGGGCGCTGTAATCTGATCAGCGCTTCTTTTTTTAATAGCGGTTTCGACACTGGTGGCTGCTAGCAAATCGTGGCGGTCGACTGCGTCTTTAGGAGATACCAGTTCAATGTCAACTATTTGCCTGTTCACTACCGGTTTGTTCAAACGAGTGAAATCGAGTTGAAGTATAACAATCACAGCCACTAGCACCACTGACGATACTGCAATAGTTGCGGCTGCCAGTTCTGTAATATTGGTTTCAGCAAGATCTGAGGGTGTTGCATCGCTGCTTAGACGATATTTTAATTCTTGCTTGAGGCTGAGTAAGCGGGTCAGGGAAGAAAGCAGCAGCAGCATGATCACCACTGACCAGGCGATAGACTGACTGGTGCCGTCTGTTAACACCAGGCATATTAACCAGGAGGCGCTCACGCCGCACAATAAAATATGTGCCCTGGCCTGACGCTTTAGTTTGGCTGTGCTGGTTGACTTAGCTAAAAGACGCGCCAAAGTCGAGGCACCAGGGGTAGTGCCGGAATATTCGTCTACTAGAAATTCGTCTACTAAAAGCGCATTTGCCACTTATCACTCTCGGTTAAAGCAACAAGGCCCCATGTTATCATGAGGCCCTGTTGCTAAATCGTGAGTAGAGTTTAATGCTGTCTGATTATTTGCCCATAGCGGCGAAGTAAACAGCGCAAGCGTGGTCCAGATACTCTCTTGAGAGTCTGGGGTCGGTTTGCAAGAAAGCACAGAGGTTAATCACCTGGTCAACGATGTCGCGTGGGTGGCAGCAACGCATCATGCGCTTACCGCTTCTGTATTGCGACTCAATCAGGTAGTTCACCGCTTCTTCATTGTATGGAACGCCGGTGCGCTGGCAGTACTGCAAGAAGATCCATTTGAATTCGTCTTCAGTTGGATTGGTGATGTTTATTTTGTAAGGAATACGTCTCAGGAACGCTTCATCAACAAGGTCGGCAGGGTTCAAGTTTGTGGAGAAAACAATCAACTGTTCAAACGGCACTTCCAGTTTTTTACCGGTGTGCAGTGTCAGGTAGTCAACACGCTTTTCTAAAGGCACAATCCATCTGTTCAAGAGTGATTTGTGGTCGATTCTCTGGCGGCCAAAGTCATCGATCAGAAGCAAACCGCAGTTGCTCTTAAGTTGAATGGGCGCTTCGTAGAGCTTGGTACCATAGTCGAATTGTAGTTCGAGCATATCGATAGTCAACTCACCACCTACCACTACGCAAGGGCGCTGAATGCGAACCCAGCGGTGATCGTAGTCTCTTGGATAGTTAGCAGCAGATACTTGTTCGTGGTTGTGGTTGTCGTAGACGCGGATGATCTGACCGTCAATTTCAACTGCGTAAGGAATGAAGATGTGGCCTTTGAATGAGCGCACAATTCTTTCAGCGATGGAGGTCTTGCCATTGCCGGCTTCACCAAAGAGGAACATCCCGCGGCCGGAGTTGATAGCCGGACCAACGGCGTTAATGGTGCGACGGTTGACCATGATGTCTGAGAAAGCCACTTCAAGGTCGCGAGGAGTGACATGCTCACGGCGGATGGTCTGATATTTCAAAGAGTCGATGTAGCGGCTCCATGGCACAGGACAAGCGCCAACATAGGCGTTGTGGTCGAAATAAGCGCGGGCTCTGTCGCGGCCTTTTTCTGTTGGAGTGTATTCGTAGTCAGCTAGACCGCCCGAACTTTTCACTTCAATCAGCAATTGCTTTTTCAGAACTTCAAGAATTTCTTCGATAATTTTGAATGGAAGCATTGTCCGTGAGGCGATTTCGCGACCCAGGGCAAAGTTGACCATGTAAATGTCTTTGAGAATCAGCTCTTCTAAAAAGCCTTCTTTCATGCCGGTCTCGGCGATGGTTGAAGGGTATGGAGGAACGAACTCTTGTTGCTGCTGCGCTCCGGTTCTTACCTGTTGCATTTCTTTTCTCTTTTAGTCCGCGATTGTCGCTATAACCCGGCGTTAGGCTCTCGTGATGATGTTTTCGTTCGTCTCTTGGAAACGCGCTGTTAAACACACACTTTTAGAGCGTATCGTGCAAGTATACTCACTTTAGCGCGTTCAGACACTTTCTACTAGCTCTTGGCAGCATTATTTGCGGCCTTTAGTATGGGCAAGGCTCTTAATGTGTGCCGACATCTGGGTCAATTCTTCCAGTCGATCATCGCCGCCAAATCGATCTTCGCAATATATTTCCATAAACTGGCTAACCACGCCGGGCAGCTTATCAGGAATATAGGCACCGGTTTCGGCCAGCTCGGCAAAACGATCGCTCAATCGCAGAGTCAATTCGTCAGCGGTTTCGGTGGGATGTTTTAGCAATTCGTAACGCTTTAGTTCTGACAACACATCAAGGAAAATCAGAGTGGATGGTTTGTGTGTCTGCATGAAGTCTTTGAGTTGCGCTTCTTTACGCTGTCTCAAATAAAGGAATAAAACCGCCAGCAAAATCAAAGTAGCGATGGCCACCACGCTATATTTTAAAACTTGCTGCATGGTTCCTTGATCAACAGTGCCAAGCATCGGCAGCTGCATCTTCTGGTTCTTGCTTTTGTCTGCGTCGAGATTCCAGAAATCGTTCTTCTTTTGTTCTTTATCTCCCTCTTTGCCTTGTTCGCCATTTTGTGAGCCGGCCGATTTCTTGTTTTTCCGCGAGGCTGCATAACTCTGTCCGAAGGGGTTGGCTAAGCCGCTCCTGATGAAACGGCTGAGAGCATTGCCGCCTTCTTCATGAGCCGGTAACTGGCCACCAGGGGTGGCATCAAACGGCACCCAGTTCCAGTACGGCAAATAAATTTCAGCCCAGACGTGGCTGTTTTTGCCTTTGATTTCGTAATAACCTGTAGTTTTGTTCAGTTCACCTGGTGTAAAGCCTGTCACCAGGCGGGTAGGAATGCCCTGTGCGCGGCAAAGAAGAGTAAAAGCGGTGGCAAACTGGCGGCAGTCACCGCTTTTATTGACGAAGAGAAAATCTTCCGCCAAAGTACCATCAGTTTTTTTCGCTGCGCTCTCCGCTTCGGTCTCCACACCGCTCTTTTCAGTAAAACTGGTGGTGCTGTACTTGTAGTTTTTGCGGAGATATTCAGCAATGCGATCGGCTTTTAAGAACCAGTTGCCTTCTACCCCGGTAATTTCTAAAGAGAGTTTACCGATTTTGTCTGAAGTGCCGTCACTGGCCCGGGCGAGGCAACTTTTTGCCAGTTTGATTTCATCGTCGCGTTCTTCACCCACTTGTTCAATAGTTTCAGGAGGCAACCGGCGCATTTGATCAAAGTCATAGACAGGTATTTGCGAAGTAACACTAAAGCTCGATCCTTGATTTAAGGCCTGAGGCAGTTTAATGGCACCATCACCGTCAATTTTGATTTCTTCGCGCGCATCTTTTTTATTGGCGCCAGCGCTTTCGCCTTTTATTTTGACCAGCTGTGGAATCCAGCTATGGGGCAATATATGGCCGAATATATTGTCTTTCTCAATGCGAAAATCTTGTTTTACTTCCAGTGTGGGCAGATTTGGCGGCACGTAAACCGCGTCGCTTGCGGTGAGGTCATAGCCTAATTTATCCGCCGGACCATTGACGATATCTCTAGGATTAACCGGATAAGAGCGAGACCATGTCATGCCGTCAAAATTGTTTAGCGTATACCTTCTGATATATGTGGGCTGAGGTGAAGCGACTTTTAAAACCACAGTCTCAAGCTGGGCGGCGCTGCCATCTAAGTCAACAGTTTCGCGCTCATGGGCTTCCTTGAGAGCTTTTTCCATGGCGGCCCGCTTCAGCGCTTCTGGATCTTTCGCGCCAGTTTTGCCTCCCAGGCCGGGTTGGCCGCGTTTCCCGTCTTTGCCGCCTGTGATGCCACCCGAGTGACCAGTGCCGTCGCCTGATTGCGAGTCTAATTTTTCTTTGTCGGGCTGTGCACCGCTGGCGGTGCCATCTTCGCCGCCGCCTTTAACTGTATAGCTGGCGCCGCCTTGTGCTTTCGAGTCAGGTGCGCCGCCCCTTATAGATTGGCTGTGGCCACCTTTTCCCAGCTGGCCGCTTAAATTGGCCGATACAGGAAACCGCGCTCTGACAAAATTGTCTTTGAAAATATCAATTACCGAATCAATGCGCGGCATGCTGTTAAAAGCTAAGACACTGAGAAATGGCAATGCGAAAACTGGAATCAGCGCCGCCATGGAGGCCACGCGCAACCGCTTTACCATTTGTTCTACTTTAGGTGCGCCACCCGGAGCACCTGGATTACCTGGAGTACCACCACCAGCAGCTGTGGCCACTGCGCGCGACGGGCCTATTTCGTGCGAGCGCGAAGACGAATCATAAAAGAGCAGCAAACCGGCGAGAATGGTGTAAGTGAAAATGTAAAATCCGTACACCAGATCTTTGGCCATTCCTGCGAGGCAAGTTAACAAACCAAGGCCAATTAAGGCGGAGATGGAAAAGTCTGTGCGGCTGCGTAAGTCAAAGCAATGCAGGGCAAGCAAACCGGTGAGCATGTGAATAAAGGCTCCCACAGCGGTTTGCGTGGCACTCGAGTAACCTGTGAAAAGTTCAAAAAAGAAGTTGGTAAAGAGCACCATGGTAGCAACAGTTGGAATGGTGCCAACCCAGACCGGACGATTGTCTCTATAAATGTACGCCAGGTAACTGCCCAAAATTGCAGTCAAAGAAAAAAGAAAAGTAGTTAGCGGTAAAGTCGGGACATAGCTGGCTGAAGCAAGGATCAGTAAAAGATTCATGATCATGGCCACGATTCTGATACCGAGCGATTGCTCCGCCCGTACTTCTTTTTTCTTCTTTACCGGCGCAACTTTCTTAGGCTTAGCCGGTTTAGCAGCAGGGTTTTTCTTCAGGGTGTTCACAGGTGCGGCATCTCCTCATATTCGGAGATTGTCGCCAGCACGCGGCCAGGAGGTGCGGAGCTGCCCGGCACCGCCGGCCCTTGCCTGCGGTCACCAGAGCCTAGCGCGTGCAGCGGGATGCGCGCCTTGTTAGACAAGGCATCATCTAGAGCGTCGCTTTCATTCTGCCTGTCAGAGTCTGCTTCGAGATACGCCCGCGACATAACCCAGACATCAACTTGTTTTGGTGAGGCTGCCGGAGGCGCCATCATCACTGTGCGGTCTTGCGGAACTTCAGCGGTTTCCATTCCGCTAATTTCGCCATTTCCGCTTTGATCTCCACTTTGTTGGGCCACACTGGCCTGATAAGCTTCAAGCGCCTCGGCGCTTACGGCGGCGGGGCGAATCGTCAACAACGCTAAAGTTTCTGCGTCACCCACTCGAGGCACCTTTACCGAGTAATCGGGGCTGTCTACCGTCAATGCATCCACTCTAGCAAGAATTTGCGCAGCCCACCCGATACCAGGGGCAAGTGGCGGCAATTCAGTAAGAATGGGCGGTAATTTATCGAGATCTTCGTCAAGGCTGGGAATAACAAAAAGCTCAGGCGAGCCACCCAGTTTGTAACCCAGTTGCAAAAGCGAAAGTGCCGTGGACACAGCCAGCTCAAATTGATCTTCACTTTGCCAGGCAGAAGTTAAATCGAGCAGTACATCAAAGCCGGGCAAACCTTCTGATTCAAATTCGCGAATCATTAGTTTGCCGGTACGAGCACTGGTGGGCCAGTGAATTAAACGTGGGCTGTCACCCTGGCGAAACTCGCGCAGAGAGCGTACCGAAGACGAAGAGAGCGCGGCAATCGGCCTTGATGATGAGAAAAATAAAGCGGAGTCGCCCACTGCCCTTAGTCGAAATAGAAAATTTCCTTCAACACTATCGGTGCGGGGGAAAACGATCATTTGCGGCGCACTGCCGGTGGTGCGAGCAGCATCTGCGGCTTGGATGCTAGTATAAGCCGCCGTTTGACTGTGTCTTTCTTCAGTGAAGCGAGTTGTGAGGGGATAACTTTTTACCCACCAGGCCAGTCCGAAAGGATAGCAGGAATATATTTCAATTGATTGCAGGCTGTAAATTCCCCGCCGCAATTTAGGCGTTTGCGCCACTACCCAGGCTTCTTTTGTTAGCTGTTCCACCATAATTGAGCGCAGCATATTTTCTTTTTCGCCCTGGCGCGTCAATTTAATTTTCACCAGCAGCCATTTGATCGGAAAGAGTTTGGCTAAAGGCCCCCACCAGTTTTTTCGTACCACTTTAACCCGCAAATTCAGCCGTTCTTTAGACACTGCTTCTTTGGGCAGACTGAACTGCACATTGGTTTCTAAAACTTGCATGAGCGGAATGAAGACGCCCAGAGCCAGCGCTGAAACGGCGATTGCGGTAAGCAAGTAAATATACTCGCTGCCGGTTTCACCGGCGAAAATATACAGCACCGCAATTATTGTGACGACCACAAAAAATCGCTCTTCCACCACCAGCTTCAAGTGAGTGCTGGTGAATGGAATAGTCAGTCTAATTCCTTTCAGGCCACTATCTTCTTCTACCGCCCGAGCGCGTTTTTCTGCCTCGGGGCCGGTAGCGAACCTAAACCGGAACGGGGACTTCTTCGAGGATTCTTTCAATAAGTTGAGCATGACTAACCCGGTTGTCTCTTACCTTGGGAATGATTCTGTGCCCCAACACATACGGCGCCAACAGTTTTACATCGTCAGGCTTGACGTAATGGCGACCGTCAACAAGCGCGGCCGACTGTGCCGCCCGCATCAACAACTGGCTGCCCCGGGGGCTGACCCCGAGCACAATTGATGGATGCTTGCGAGTGGCTCCCACAATAGAGACTATGTAATTTTTGATTGATTGATCAACCACGATTGTTTTGACGACATGCTTTGCTTCGAGCACTTCATCTTCCGTCAAAACCGCTTCCACTGTGAAAGATGCTTCGTTGAGGGTTTTATCGAGAATTTCAACTTCTTGCCTGGGAGTTGGATAACCGAGCGATAGCGAAATCATAAATCGGTCTAGCTGGGCTTCAGGCAGTGGAAAGGTGCCGTGATATTCAATTGGGTTTTCTGTGGCGATGACGAAAAACAGGTCGGGCAATCTGCGGGTTGCACCATCTGTGGTGACCTGGTTTTCTTCCATCGCTTCCAGCAAACTTGACTGTGTTCGCGGAGTAGCGCGGTTAATTTCATCGGCTAGGAGAATGTTTGTAAAAATCGGCCCGGGCATGAATTTGAAAACGCCCTCTTTCGCTTCGAATATGCTGACGCCACTTATGTCTGATGGCAGAAGGTCGGGAGTACACTGAATACGCTTAAACTTGGCATGCACCGACAGGGCCAGGGTTTTTGCCAGCAAGGTTTTACCCACGCCCGGTACGTCTTCAATCAGTGCGTGGCCACCGGCCAACAAAGTCACAACTGAAAGTTTGGTGGCATGTTCTTGCCCCACCAGCACACCGTTAATGTTGTCGAGCAAAAGTTTTACTTTGGGTGCCAGGGCCTGAACCATAAAGGCTGGACTACTCGATTCTTTAATCTGAACGTCTTCGAAGTCGGACCTCAATGTGCATATCCTCTATTAGTGATGAACTTTACTAGTGATGACCTATTCTAATGGTAATGGCGTCAATCGTAACCACTTAACCGCTGATTGGCGTTGCCAATATTTGCCCTATCTCTTGACGTGTTAGACTTAAAAGCCGCATGAATAGAGGAACTTCGCTATGGCTCTCACTTTCCAACAGGTCATCCATACTCTCAATAGTTTTTGGGACAGTCATGGCTGCGTTGTAATGCAGGCTTTTGACCTGGAGAAAGGCGCGTCGACCATGAGCCCCGGCACCTTTCTGCGCGTGCTTGGCCCTGAGCCCTGGAAGATGGCTTGCGCCGACCCTTGCCGCCGTCCCACTGATGGCCGCTATGGCGACAATCCCAATCGTTTGCAGCACTATTTTCAATATCAGGTGATCCTCAAACCCTCTCCTGACAATGTTCAAGAGATTTATCTGGAAAGTTTGAAACAGCTTGGTATTAATCCACTCGAGCATGACATCCGTTTTGTCGAAGATAACTGGGAATCGCCCACGCTGGGCGCCTGGGGCGTTGGCTGGGAAGTTTGGTTGGACGGTCTGGAGATTTCGCAGTTCACTTATTTTCAGCAAGCGGGTGGCCTGGAAGTGCGGCCGGTTGCCGCTGAAATTACATATGGCCTTGAGCGCCTTTCTATGTATCTGCAAAACGTGGACAGCGTTTATCAGCTTAAGTGGAATGACAATGTCACTTATGGCGAGCTTTATCACTTAAATGAAGTGCAGCAGTCTGGCTACAATTTTGAGCAGAGCGATCCTGAAATGCTGCAAACGCTCTTTAATCTGGCAGAGAAAGAGGCACTGCGCTTGCTCGATAATTCAGCAAAAGGCAAGGTTAAGCTTGTGCTGCCGGCTTACGAGCAAATTCTCAAATGTTCGCACGCCTTTAATTTGCTTGATGCACGCGGAGTGCTTGGTCGCGACGAGCGCATGGCCAATATTTTGCGTATTCGCAAGCTGTCAGAGCGAGTGGCGCGCGGCTACCTCGAGCAGAGAATTGAACTGGGATTTCCGCTCATGGCCGAAGAATTACGGCAAGATGCGGTCAACAGCTATAGAGAGCGCTATCTCGCGGTCAAGTAGATATGGGCGTTTGGCCGGGTGGCGGCTTGCTGTATGTTGCCTGGATATATCACAAACGCGCTTTGCAAGCGGCAAAGCGCATGATCTTATTTGCATAGCGGTGAAATTCGTAGTAGAAATGGGTATATGTTAGCTAAGTGTAAAAAACTTGGTAATCCTATTTTAAACCTGTTACTAGTCTTTCCTTAGCAGCCGCAATTATTTCCGAACTTGTTTTCTTTTGCTTTGTCCCAGGGGTAACACTTAAATTGAAGAGCTCGCTCACTTCTATGCTTTTAAGCCTGGTGGCTTTATCTGGCTCAGTTAGTCTGACTTTGCCAGCGGCCCAGGCTCAGCGTGAAGTGGTGGCAATGGGAATTCCGCGTCTCGGAGCAACTAGGCTTGGCTCTGTGGCTCCGGCTAACCTTAATCAGGGCGCAAAAAATCGCGCAAAATATAGCATTATCCGCTCTCGAATCGCGGGTTCAGCAGGCACCGACAAGCGCTCTAAAATTCAGCGTGGTGCTTACACAAAACTCGAGTGGTGGAAAGCTAAAGAAGCTGCTGCTGCTGCCGCCGCCGCTAAAAAATCGGTACAAAACCTACCGGTGGCCAAGCCAGTTCATGTCAGTGTGCCGTTTGCTGCGTCATCTACGAGAACAATTGGACCTGGTGTTATATATAAGGTATACGCAGGCAAAACTCGCATCAATTTAATTGATGTGAATATGTCGGTGTCGCCACTGATGGTGCGCCCTGTGCCTGCCTCTTCGACTTTTCATGCCTTGAAAGACGTGCACGATCATGTGCGCGATTCGGGTGCTATTGCTGCCATAAACGCCAATTATTTTAAAGGGAATGGCACACCACTCGGCACTTTGATGCTTGATGGGGAGTGGCTCTCCGGCCCACTTTATAGCCGTGTGGCCTTAGGGTTTACCGACGGAGGTTATGCCCGCATTGCCAGAGTTGGCTTGCATGGCATTTTGCACACTTCTATTGTCGGCAATGAATCGCTCTGGATTAACAATGTCAATCAGCCCCGGAGCTCCGGCTCTCACTGCGTTCTTTATACCAGGCGCTGGGGAGAGCGCGTTTCACTACCCTATGACGGCACACTGATTGCAGTTGATAGCAGCGGCGAAGTAATTGATAGCCACCCCAGATCAATTGCCATTCCTTATGGCGGCTTTGTCCTGGCTGATTCTAAAAAGAGTGCTGTAGCTGTGCTCAGTCGCGGTGACAAGGTCAATGTCACCTGGAGTATTACTCCAAAAGAGTGGCACGATGTTACTCAGGCCATAAGCGGCGGCCCACTTTTACTGAAAAATGGCAAGATTGCTTTTGATTTGAAAGGCGAGAAGTTTCCAGCCAGTTGGACCGGCAGCAAAATCACCCGCCGCACGGCTTGTGGTATCACCAACGATGACCACTTGCTGATGGCGACCTTCGAAGGGCCGCACACACTCTATGATGTGGCTAAATTCTTCCAGAGAAATAATTGCAGTGAAGCTCTCAATTTAGATGGCGGCGGTTCAACAACTATGGTCGTGAACGGCACCACGGTGACTCGCAATGCCACTGCTTCGCAAAGACGTGTGGCTGTTGCTCTTGGTTTATTCTCCGAAGAAAAAGCAAAAAACTTAGCTGCTAATTCGCAGTCTAGCGGCTATCGTCCGCAAGGCGATATATCGTCGCTAATTCAGCCGAACCGCTTGGCCAGTCAATCTGTGCAAGAAGCGGGGGCGCAGTTGTCTGAGCTTACTCCGATAGCAGCAAAAAATCTTCCTGAAGTTGCGGTGAGCGCCATAAGCGAAAAGGTTGCCAGCGCTCCTTATGTCGCTCCTGTTGAAGCTGACGCTCAAGTCAGCGATTCTTCCAGTAATTCATTCACCGTCGGGCAAATCGAAGCACCTGTAGCGCGGGCTGAGAAGGCTGCCATCAAGTCGGTTGATAGCTCTGCTGCACCTTCAATTAATAAAAAATCTGCCTCCGTGAAAGCGAAAACAGACGAGCCTAAATCTGGTAAATTGAAACCTGATTTCGGCAAGCGTCTTATCAAGGGGCTGTTCGGCCGCTAAATTAATAACAGACTCGATGCTGTGAGGAATTTGTGGCTGAAAAATTTGCAGTCGGTGTAGACCTTGGGGGCACCAAAATTATGGCCGGCGTGGTTAACCTGGCCACGGGGCGGTTAATGGCGTCGGCTAAGAAAAAAACTCGTGTAGTGGCCGATGGCCAAGACCTGGTGAAGCGAATTGCTGCAGTTGTAGACGAAGCTATACGTGACGCCGGCATCGAGACGAAAAAGCTGGCTGGTATCGGTATTGGTGCCGCCGGTATGGTTGATAGGGAAAAAGGCATACTGTTGGCGTCCGCTAACATTGGTGCTAATGATGTTAACATCGCCGAACCTTTGCGCGATCAGTTCGGAATGAACGTCAAATTAGGCAACGATGTCGAAGTTGCCACCATCGGTGAGCTGGCTTTTGGTGCCGGTCGCGAGTGCCATAACTTTATTTGTTTATTCGTTGGCACAGGGATTGGCTCAGGTATTGTTTATCAAGGCGAAATTCTACGTGGCTATACAGGTACGGCTGGTGAAGTGGGGCACATCGTTGTAGTGGCTGACGGCCGTGATTGCGGTTGCGGTAATTTTGGTTGCCTTGAAACTTACGCATCACGCACTGCCATTGCCAGAAACTGCATGTACGACATAAATCGCGGATTCGATTCGGTATTGCGCGATAAAATTGACCCGACTAAGGGCGGTTTACGTTCTAAAGCGATTGCTCAAGCAATTGAAATGGGTGATCTGGTGGCAACAAGAGCGGTTGACCATGCGGCTTGCATGATGGGTATCGGACTCGCCACTCTGGTAAATTTCTACAATCCGCAGCGCATTATTTTGGGTGGTGGATTGATCGAAGCAGTGCCTGTTTATTTTGACAAGGCGGAAGCTGAAGCAAGACGTCGGTCTTTGCGTATTCCATCGCACAAAACCGAATTTGTTCGCGCGGAGCTCGGTGATTATGCCGGTACTATTGGGGCTGCGCTGCTGATTCGGTGATTTAAAAGCGACTGAATGTCTAAAATCACACTGCAACATTTGATTGATTTTTATTTGCGCATTGATTTGCGTTCGCTTTCACTCTTTCGCATTCTTGTAGCACTGCTTTTAATTCACGACTGGTGTGTGCGCCTGCCTGACTTAGGTGCTTTCTATACTGCGTCTGGAGTTTTGCCGGTAGATGCTTTGCCAAAAGCGGGCGGCATTTATCATTTTTCTTTGCTTGATAATTGCCTTACTTTGGCCTCGGTGCAAATTGTTTTTGCTATCGGGTTACTTTTCTATCTGCTGCTTCTGGTTGGCTATCAGACTCGTATTGCCAAATTTGCCAGCTTCATCTTTTTTGCCAGTGTTTTAAGCCGCTCACTAGTTCTGCATGCCAGCAGCCATTTAGTTTTGGTAGTGATGTTAATGTGGTCGCTTTTTCTTCCACTGGGCAAGCGCTTTTCGCTCGATCGATATTTTGCTGAGCGTCGGCCAGTCAAAAATACTGATGCACAAGACGCGTCTTGTGGTCTTCCAACTTCTTCGCTTTGTGCGCCTAGTCTTGCCGCTCTAGCTATTGTTGGCCAAATTGCCGCTATTTATTTATTCACTGCTATCGTCAAATATGGCACGCCCTGGCAAGACTTCACTGCCCTTTATTACGCGCTGCAAATTGATCAGATGATCACACCGCTTGGGCGCTGGTTGTCGGCAGCTCCGCTGTGGTCAATTAAACTGGCCACAGGTTCGACATTGGCTCTTGAATGGATTAGCGCTTTTCTAATTTTCTTTCCATTGTGGCAGCCGTTGCTGCGTCGAGTAGCAATCGTGTCGCTTGTTGCGCTGCATCTGGGCATCTGGTTGACTATCAATGTTGGTGATTTTTCACCGATTATGATTTCGACTTACGCTCTTTTGTTAATGCCGCAAGACTGGCTCTGGCTCTCCAAATTTTTTCCAGCACTGGGTGTGCTAGAGCAGCAGGAAGGAATTATTGAGACTAAAAAGCCATTTGTTCAGACACTACTGATGGTGCTGACTAATGCTGCCGTTGTTTTGATTGCTGCAGCAATTTTGCTCGACGCTTATAATATCAATGTGGCAGCGAGACTGAGACAGCCCAAACTCGAAGCGCCACCACTGTTAAAGGCCATTTCTAAAGGAGCGTTTCTTAAGCAAGACTGGCATCTTTTTGCTCCTGATGTTTTGCGTGACGATGGCTGGATGGTTGTGGATGGTATCACTGCAACGGGCGAACATATTGATCCATTGACAGGCAAAGAACCGACTTTAGCTAAGCCCGTCGATTTGCAAAGTCGTATTCCTTCCATTCTCTGGCGCAAATATTTCTATCGTTTGCAAAAGCCTGTCTTTATTGCCTATCGACCATATTTGTGTCGCTATCTGCTAGAGCAAAGCCGGCTTAAATACGTGGACCGGCCGCAAGACCAGATAGTCGCTTTGAGTTTAATTTATTGCCGCGAAGTAACGCAGGCTCCAGGTGTCGAACAACCGTTTGCGGTGGTGCCGGTGCTTCTCTGGCAGGCAAGGCTAAATGACCCTGACAGTCTGGTTTATGACCGGAAGACCCGGCGGCAATCAGCTAAAGAACTACAGCCCGAAGTTGTGGATGACCAAGTAAGTAGCGATTAGTTTGGCTTTGGGCGCGCGGCAAAGATTAAATGCGTTCGCTTTCGTTTTTCAAGACTAGAGCGTATACGTTCTGGGTGTCTTTTGCCAAAACGTCTACGTTATAGGTATGCCTAAACTAGAGCGTTTACGTTTTAGGTGTTTTTTGCCAAAACGTATACGCTCTAGTTTCTAAACCAGAGAGACCGATGCCGGAAGGTTGGTTGGATCTATCCTACCTGCACCCTACCAATTAACGATTATTCCAGCCGCCTCGGCCGTTGCCGTTTCCATTTCCATGCCAGTTGCCACCATAAGACAAACTGCTTGTAATCATGGTGTTCAATCTGTCCATGTCGGCTGTAATGCGCACAACGGCATCAGCAGGCACAACGCCATTCGGATTCAAACTTTGCAGCGAGAAAGAAATAGCATCCAAATCTCTGCGCAGATTTCTGGCAGCACGATTTGAAATTTTTCCACTAGCCACACTGCTGTCAATTTTGGCTTGCAACTCAGTTTTGCGCTTGATCATATCTTGCAATGGATTTACAGCCAGCCGGTCGATTTTTGTGCTGAGTCGGTCTAAGTCGCCAATGATGCGCTCAGCTTCGGCGCGGTCGAGGTTTCCACCGGACGCGCGGAAAGCTGCTTCAACTGATGCTATCCAGGTGAGCGAAGAGTTTAGTTTCATGGCATCGATGCTTTTGATCGTTCCTCTGGCAGAACCTTCATCGATACGGCGTCGCAGAAGTTGTTGTTTGGCATCAATTTCAGGATATTGCACAGCAGTAGTTGAAACCGAATCTGCTTTTTCTTTTAATTCAGCAGCGATGCTTTCAGCGCCTTTCTTCAGAACATCAATTTCATTAGCAGTGAGATTGCCGTCAGCGCGATAGGATGTATACAACTGTTCAAGTCTGCGGTAGTCAGCTTTCAGGTCTTCTGCTTCCGCTCTGGTGATGCGGCCTGTCGCTAAATTGCTGTCAATATTTCTAGAGATGTCTGTCTGCTGGTTGTCGAACGTCCAGTTTCCGCCGCCAAAACCGCCGCCGGCAACGTTGCCGTTATTCAATGACCGTGTAACTCGTTGGCTGAGGTTTTTCAAATCGGTAGCTAAAGTAATTGTTTCGCTGAGTTGCAAACCATTGGCCCTAGCACCAGCTTCCAGGTTGGCGATTCGATCTGATTCTGATTTAAGTTGATCGTATTCGCGTCTTGTAATTTTGCCTGAAGCAATACCATCTTCAATTCGTTTTGCTTCAGCCGCTTGCTGGCCGTCAATACCTGGCCATGCCTGCACGTCTCTGCTGTTGGTCGCAACACTACGCTTGAGGGCGTCAAGCGCCTGATTCAGATTGTTGGCTTCATCAGCTGTGATTATGCCATCGTTATTTTTAAATTGATTTTTGTCGTTCCAGGCGCGGTTGTATTGATTCTGTAAAGATTGAGCTTCTTCGATGGTCAGTCGGCCATTAGCGAGATTGCGAGTGATTCGCTGCCTGAGGTCATTAAACGATCCGTCGATATCGCCGATACTGGCAGTGACCGTGCCGCCATATGTGGTGCTGCCGTAAGTGCTGCCACTGCCGCCGCTCATACCGAGTAATTGGTTAAGGTTGGTTTCTACTTTGCCCAATTCTGCGTTCAGAGTTGCGTATTCGATTGGCCCCAGCTGGCCATTAGCGCGATAGCTAAGCTCCATTGACTTAATGCGGTCAAGTTGAGATTTTAAATTTTGGGTATCAGCAGCAGACAATTTATTGGCGTTGATATTTTCAATGATTCGGTTGGTGATTTGCGATTCGCGCAGGGCAATAGGGTCTGAGCTGCTTGTGCCCGCGGCTGGTACGAGCAGACTTCTGAACATGTCTGTCCATTGATTCGACCAGGCCGGTTGTGGGGCGCTAAGTGCTGTCAGGCAGCAGGCCGCGATGATGGCGGGTTGGACAACTGAACGTTTGGCGCGCATAAATTCTCCAAGAATAACTGTGTGGTGTGAATGATACCACTCTGTTCTTCTTGTCTACGCGCAATTATTCCAGAGGCCTTATGCCCGTGCGTAAATTGAGCCGTAACGTTGAGTCTTCTTTTAGTGCAGAAGCTAACTGGAAAATCAGTTCGCAATCGTCCCCCTGGCTAGATGATTCAATCACGGAACCCTGCACTTCTTCAGTGGCACTGCCGATGGAAACGCGCCCTTCGTGTACGTTGTAGGGCCCAGTAAGGATCACCTTGATTTTGTCATCGCCAAGTTTTTCAATAGCGCAATCTAAATTAAGAGTTTGCAATTGTGCGTCAATCAATTTTATTTGGCCAGCAGAATTGTCGTTTAGAGACTTCAATAAATTGAGCTGCACCTGGACAAACTGGTCTTCTATTAAGACATAAAAATCTGTGACCAACGCAGCCACGGCGCCGCTTTTAGTCAGCCCCCAGTAGTCGCTATAGCCGCCGTCACCAAAAGCAGACGCAAATACAACCATATTGGCTTTCGTTTTTTTGTTCAGCTCGGCTACGGCAAAGTCGCTCCGATTGCCCTCCAGCTTGCCGGCAATTTGTTCTTCGAAGATAGCTTCGCGATTGTCTTCGCTCATTTTGCAAATTGCATCAAGGTCGGCAAAACAGCTCAGGCCGCTGTCAACTGAA